>NZ_PVZF01000001.1:0-300000 GCF_003002055.1 Kineococcus rhizosphaerae | reverse complement strand
GCCGGTGCTGACGAGCACGTCGTGGTGGCCGTCGGGGAGGGGGCGGGTCAGGGTGATCTGCAGGGCACCGGTGCCCGGGGGCCCCTCCTGGGGGTCGTTCGCGGGGTCCTCGCGCACGGTGGCGCGGGCGGCGTCGGTGAGGTCGAGGCCGGCGGTGCGGACGGTGGCGGTGGTGCTGCGGTCCAGGGGCAGGTCGGTGGTGGTGGCGGTCAGGGTGAGCGGGACGGCGAAGCCGCTGGGCACGGCGGCGGGGGTGAGGTCGAGGTGGGGGCGGGCGACGGGCAGGGCGGTGGTGAGGGTCTGCTCGCCGGTGCGCACGCGCAGGGTGTGCAGGCCGTCGGGGACGTCGGTGAGGGTGAGGGTGAGGTGGGTGGCGTCGACGACGGTGACGTCGCCGACGGTGGTGGGGGCCGGCAGGGCGCGGCCGTCGGGTCCGTGCAGGTGCACGCGGGTGCCGGTGCTGAAGGTGGTGTCGTGGCCGACGACGGTGAGGTGGACGGCGGCGGGGCGCGAGCGGGGCAGGTGGTCGGGGCGCAGCCGCAGGCCGGGGGTGGTCAGTTCGACGGTGGCGCTGGCGCTGCGGGCCCCGCGGGTGAGGCGGACGGTGAGGGGGCCGGCGGGGTGGTCGGTGTCGAGGGTGAGTTCGGCGCCGTGGGCGTCGCGGACGGTGAGCGGCTGGGAGTGGGGGCGGCCGCCGGGGCCGGTGGCGGTGGCCGTGGTGCCGGCGCCGAGGAACGCCTCGCGGGTCAGGCACACGACGGTGCGCGGGCCCTGGCCGGCGCGCAGGGTGTCGGGGATCAGGGTCAGGGCCGCCTGGCGGGGCCGGCCGGTGGGCTGGGCCTGCAGCAGGAGGCGGTAGAGCCGCTCGGCGGTGTCCGCGGCGGACCCGCCGGGGACGTGCTCGGGGTACCAGGCCTTGACGGCGGGCAGGCGGACGCCGGCGGTGCGCAGGTCGGCGTTGACGGCGGCGTCGGCGGCCTGGTTGAACAGGCGGGCGCGGTCGGCGGGTTCGGCCAGGGCGGCGAAGCGGGTGGCGTGCTCGCGCAGGGGGTGGGCGACCTCGTGGAGCCAGGCGCCGGCGAGTTCGTCGACGGTGCAGGTCAGGACGAAGACGGGGTTGTAGTACAGGCGCCAGCGGGTGTCGATGGCGACGGTGGGCACGTCGGGGGTGGCGACGGTGGTGACGGCGTAGAGGGCGTCGGCGAGGTAGGGCAGGCGTTCGCCGGCCAGGGCGCGGCCGGCGGCCAGGCGCAGGGCCGCGCGGGCGCCGGCGTCGTCGGGGGGCGCGTCGGTGGGTCCGTCGCCGGGTCCGTTCACGACTGGGTCAGCAGGTTCAGCTCGCGCAGGATGGGGGCCAGGCCGGCCACGACGCGCGGGCTGGGCAGGGCGCCGGTGGGGCGGGCCGCGGCCCAGCGGCGGCCGTGGCTGAAGGCGATGTCGGCGCTGCCGGCGTCGGCGATGGCGGCCAGGACGGCGCCGCAGGCGTTCCAGCGCTCGGGGGTGGTGCGGGCAGCGGTGGCGGCCCACACGGAAGCGGCCACGGCGTAGGTCTGGTCGGTGCGGCGACGGTCGACGACGTAGCTGTCGGGGTCGGCGAGCAGGGCCTCGGGGTCGGGCAGGTCCAGTTCACGCAGGTGGTTGAGGAACATGGCCGCGGCGGTGGTGCCGACGGTGCCGGCCAGCAGGGTCGTGGTGACGGTGGTGTTGACCCCGGCGGCGACGGCGTGGGCGTGCAGGCGGGCGGCCATCTCCCAGGAGCGGGGGGTGGGGAAGGCGCGCCCGGCGTCCTCGGCGCTGCGCGGCAGCTGGGTGAGCAGTTCGGGTTTGGCTCCGACGAAGACGCCGACGAGGGCGCGCGAGCGCACGAGGGCCTCGCGCAGCGCGTCGTCCTCGACGGTGGGGACGGTGACCGCCGGCCAGCCGGTGGTGAAGCCCTCCCGGACGGTGTCGGCGTCCAGTTCCCAGGTGAGGTGGCAGAAGCGGTTGGCCACCGGCGGGGCCAGGTCCCAGCCGTCGGCGGCCAGGTCGGGCGGGTTGGCGGCGGCGACGGTGCGCACGGCGGCGGGCAGCTGCAGGTCGCCGACGACGCCCTCGAGGATGGGGCGCAGCAGCGCGGCCTGGGTGGCCGGGGGTGCGGTGGAGACCTCGTCGTAGAACTGGATGCCGAGGCGGCCGGTGCCCTCGACGGCCTCGCGCAGGCGCACGGCCCAGGACGGGGCGGCCAGGGAGGCGGTGCCGGTGGCGGGGTCGATGACGGGCAGGCCGGCGAAGTCGGACGGTTCGCGGATGGAGGCGATGACGGTCTCGAGGTGGGCGCCGAGGCCGTCGGCCAGTTCGCGGACCACCGAGGACTTGCCCTGTCCGGGCGGTCCCCACAGGACCACGGGGACGTTGGCCAGGAGCGCGACGCCGAGGGCGGTGCAGGTGTCGGTGTGGCGTTGGCTCACGGGTGCTGGCTCACGGGTGCTGGTCCATCGGGTGGGGGTCCTCGCGGATCGGGTCGGGGGTCGGCTCTCGGGGGTCGGCTCGGCTCTCCGGCCGGTCGTGAGCATCCTAGGTTTCGTGACGGGTGGGTGGTGGCGGGCGGCCGGGGTGCGGGTGCGCTCGACGGTGGCCGCGACGGCGCTGCTGGCGGTGCTGGTCGCCGCGGGCGCGGCCGTGGGGCTGGCGGTGCTGCGGCACGCGCTGGTCTCGGCGTCGGTGGAGAGCGCGAGCGTGCAGGCGCGCCTGGTGCGGGTGGCGGTGACGGCCCCGGCGCTGGGCGGTGAGCAGGTCCCGGCGCTGCGGGCGGCGGTGGGCGCCGACGTCGAGCGCGGCTCGCACGTGCAGGTGCTGGGCGCGGACGGGCAGGTGGTGGTGGCCAGCGCGGAGCTGGCGGGGCAGCCGGCGCTGTCGGGGGCGCGCCCGGACGTCGGCGTCCTGGCCGACGAGGTGGTCGACCTGCCGCAGCTGGGCCGTTCGGCGCCGTGGGTGGTGACGGTGGCCGGTGCCGAGGTCGAGGGGCAGCGGTTCTGGGTGGTGGCCGCGGAGGACACCACCGACGCGCAGCGGGTGCTGCGGGTGGCGCTGGCGGTCCTGGCGGTCACCGGGCCGGGGCTGCTGGCGGTGGTGGCGGGGCTGACGTGGACGTTCGTGGGGCGCTCGCTGCGGCCGGTGGAGGCGATCCGCTCGACGGTGCAGGGCATCACCTCCGGCGGGCTGGACGGGCGGGTGCCGGTGCCGGCCGGCGACGACGAGGTGTCGCGGCTGGCGGTGACGATGAACTCGATGCTGGCGCGGTTGCAGGCCGCGCAGGACGCGCAGCGCAGGTTCGTGGCCGACGCCAGCCACGAGCTGCGCTCACCGGTGGCGACGTTGCGGGCCGCGGCGCACGTGTGGTCGCGGCCGCACCCCGGCGGGCCGGGGACCGTGGGGTCGGTGGAGGCCGCCGCGTCGCCCGACGCGGAGTTCGTCGAGCTCGTGGGGGCCGAGAGCGCGCGGTTGCAGTCCCTGGTCGACGACCTGCTGTGGCTGGCCCGGGCCGACGAGGGCCGAGCCGGGCCGGCGGTGGAGGTCGACGTCGACGAGGTGGTCGAGGCCGAGGCGTCGCGGTTGCGGTCGCTCGGCGGGGTGCGGGTGGTGCTGACGGCGGTGCCGGTGCGGGTCGTGGGTGACGCGGCGGCGCTGGCGCGGGCGGTGCGCAACGTCGTGGACAACGCGCGCCGGTACGCGGCCTCGACGGTGTGGCTGGAACTGGCCCAGGAGGGGCGCGAGGGGCAGGCAGGATCGGCGGAGGCGGTGGTGCGCGTCGGCGACGACGGCCCGGGCGTGCCGACGCCGGACCGGGAACGGGTGCTGGGGCGCTTCGTGCGGGTGGAGGAGGGCCGCGCGCGCTCGGAGCGGGCCGGGCGGGGCGACGGCGGGGTCGACGGCGGGGGCGCCGGGCTGGGGCTGGCGATCGTGGCCGAGGTCCTCGCCGCGCACGGCGGGTCGGTGCTCGTCGGCGAGCGGGCCGGGGGCGGGGCGCTGGTGGAACTGCGCTGGCCGCTGCGGCCTGCTCAGCCGCCGTCGGCGGCCAGCCGGTAACCGGCCCCGCGCACGGTCTGCAGCGCGTTGCGGCCGTAGGGGATGTCGATCTTCTTGCGCAGGTAGCGGATGTAGACCTCCACCACGTTGGGGTCGGTGACGACGGTGGGGTCCCACACGGCGTGCAGGAGGTCGGGTTTGGACACGACCTCGTCGCGGTGGCGCAGGAGGTGCTCGAGCAGGGCGAACTCGCGGGCGGTGAGGGTGACGGGGTCCCCGGCGCGGGTGACGCGGCGGGTCCCGGGGTCCAGGACGAGGTCGCCGGCGGCCAGGACGACGGGCCGTTCGGGGGCACCGCGGCGGTGCAGGGCCCGCAGCCGGGCCAGCAGCACGGGGAAGGAGAAGGGTTTGGTGAGGTAGTCGTCGGCGCCGAGGTCGAAGGCGTCGACCTGGTCGTACTCGCCGTCCTTGGCCGTCAGGACCAGCACGGGGGTCCACACCCCGGCCGCGCGCAGGTCCCGGCACACCTCGTAGCCGTTGCGGCCGGGCAGTTGCAGGTCCAGGACCAGGACGTCGTAGCCGCCGTCGCGGGCCCGGGCGAAGCCGGTGTTCCCGTCGTGGGCGACGTCGACGCTGGCGCCCTCGGCGGCCAGGCCGCGGCGGACGGTGTCGGCGAGGCGGACCTCGTCCTCGACGAGCAGGACCTTCACCCCTCCAGTCCTACACGCACTGCGGGCGGGGGACCCACCGGCCGGTGGGTCCCCCGCCCGCGGCGGGTCGGCGCGGCGGGGGGTCTCAGCCCTCGACGCGCGAGGCGGTCGCGGTCACGTCGACGGCGCGGGCCGTGGTGCGCTGGTGGCGGACGCCGATCGCGACGACGACGGCGGTCAGGACCAGGGACAGGACCAGTTCCACGCGCTGGCCGGGCAGGATCACCATGAGGGCCAGGACCACGACGATGAAGGCGATGGCCGCGTACGTCAGCCACGGGAACAGCCACATCCGCACCACGGGGCGTTCCCCGGCGGCGTCGAGGGTGCGGCGCATCCGCAGCTGACTCAGGGCGATGATCCCGTAGACGACCAGGGCCAGGGCGCCGCTGGTGGCCAGCAGCATGGAGAAGATCTTGTCCGGCAGGGCGTAGTTGCCCAGGACGGCCAGGAACCCGACGGCGGTGGAGGCCAGGATGGCCGGGTAGGGCACGCCGCGACCGGAGACGTGGGACAGCCAGCGCGGGCCGTCACCGCGCCGGGACAGGGAGAACACCATGCGCGAGGCGGTGTAGAGGGCCGAGTTCAGGCAGCTGGCGACGGCGGTGAGGATGACGATGTCCATGATCGTCGCAGCGCCGGGGATGCCGATGGTCTGCAGGGTCGTCTGGAACGACCCGACGTCCTCCAGCACCGGGGAGTTCCACGGCACGAGCGCGACGACGACGAAGATGGACAGCAGGTAGAAGACGGCGATGCGCCCGATGACGGAGTTCACCGCGCGCCGCACGCCCTTCTGAGGGTCGGGGGACTCGGCGGCGGCGATGGTGACGATCTCGGTGCCCATGAAGCTGAACATCGTCAGCAGCATCGCGGCCAGGACGGCGCCGAAGCCGTTGGGCAGGAACCCGCCGTCGAGGGTGAGGCCGGGGGTGCCGGTGACGTCGGAGCCGGGCAGGACGCCGGTGATGGCCAGGACGCCGACGACGATGAACCCGACGATGGCGACGACCTTGATGCCGGCGAACCAGAACTCGAACTCGCCGTAGTTGCCGACGCTGGCGAGGTTGGTGGCGGTGAGCAGGAGGGTGACGGCCAGGGCCCAGACCCACTGCGGGGCACCGAGCCAGGAGCTGAGGATGTCGGCGGCGGCGGTGGCCTCGACGGGGATGACCAGGACCCAGAACCACCAGTACAGCCAGCCGACGCTGAACCCGGCCCAGCGGCCCAGGGCGCGGTCGGCGTAGGTGGAGAAGGAGCCGGTGTCGGGCTGGGCGGTGGCCATCTCCCCGAGCATGCGCATGACCAGGACGACCAGGGTGCCGGCGAGGGCGTAGGACAGCAGCACCCCGGGGCCGGCTTCGGCGATGGCGTTCTTGGACCCCACGAACAGGCCGGCGCCGATGACCCCGGCGATGGAGATCATGGTGATGTGGCGGGGTTTGAGGCCCTGCCCCAGGCCCTGCCCGGGCCCGGTGTCCTCGTGTTGCACCTGCACGACGCCTCCTTCGCGGACTTCGACTCTGAAGTTCCGCATCTCGATATTTCGCTTGCGTGACCTGCGCGTCAAGCCTTCGTGACGCGCCGTGACGGCGCCCGGGGTCGACCTGCCGGCTCCCGGGAGGAGCCGGGGACGTCCCGGGCGCCGGACGACGGTAGCGTCCAGGGCCATGAGCCCGCGAACCATCGCCACCGCGCGTCGTGTCGACCTGCCCCAACTGCTCGACTTCGTGCGGGTGCGCCACCAGGTGGTGCTGTCCACGTTCCGCAGCGACGGTTTCCCGCAGTCCTCCCCCGTCACCGCCGGGATCGACGACGCCGGGCGCCTGGTCGTGTCCACCTACCCCGACCGGGCCAAGGCGAACAACGCCCGGCGCGACCCGCGCGGCTCGGCCCTGGTGCTGTCGGACGACTTCGGCGGGGCCTGGGTCCAGCTCGACGGGACGCTGGAGGTCCTCGACGGCGAGGCGGCCGTCGAACCGCTGGTGGACTACTTCCGCTGCATCTCCGGTGAGCACCCCGACTGGCAGGAGTACCGCCAGGCCATGCGCACCCAGGGCAAGTCGCTGCTGCGCCTAACGATCACCCGCTGGGGCCCCATCGCCACCGGCGGGTTCCCGGCCCGGCTCGCCGACTGAGCCCACCGCGGCGTCCCCGGCCCCGGGGACGCTCAGCGCTCGCGCAGGTTCGCCTCGACGGCCTGCACCAGGCTCGCGTCGACCTCGACGTGGTGGTCGGTGCGGGCGTGCTCGGCGACCTGCGCCAGGATCTCGTGCCGGTCGGCGCCGGTGAACTCACGACTGCAGCCGGGCACGACGTCCCCGCAGCGGAACGCCTTCACGCGCCCACGGCCCCCACCGTCCACGGCACCCGGTGCGCCGAGGCGAGCGCCGCCGGGGTCGGCGCGGCGAGGTCGAGCACCACGTCCTCGAAGCCCACGACCCCCACGTAGCGGCCCGCGGGGTCGGTGCACACCAGCGGGTCGTAGCGCACCGGCACCGGCCGGGCCACCGCCCGCGCCGCGACCGCGCTCACCGGCGTCTCGGGGGCCAGGGTGACCTCCACCGGCTCCACCCGGGGCCGCTCCCCCGGGCGCTGGCCCGGCAGCACGATGACCCGCGGGACGTCCTCGGCGTCGACGACGACGACGGGTGCGGACTCCGCCTGCACCGCCTGCACCGCCCCCGAGACCGAACGGGAGGTCTTGGTCCGGCGCGCCAGGTCCCCGGCGTGCCGGGCGTGCGCGGGCACCGCGCCCGGCACCTGCGGGTGGTTCAGCAGCCGGGCCGCCTCGGCGCTCAGCGGCGCGAAGTCGTCCCCGGGCCGGGCCAGCAGGAAACCCTGGACCAGCGGGACCCCCATGCCGCGCAGGACCTCCAGCTCGTCGGCCGTCTCCACGCCCTCGGCGATGATCCAGGCATCCAGCCGCCCGGCGCACTCGCCCAGGAACTGCACCAGGGAACGCTTGACGAGGTCCTGGTGCAGGCCGCGGACCAGCTGCAGGTCGACCTTGAGGATCTCGGGGCGGACCACGGCCATCCGCAGCAGCCCCGAGTGCCCGGTCCCGACGTCGTCCAGGGCGATGAGCGCACCGCGGGCCCGCAGCAGCGTCAGCGGCCCGACCAGGTCCCGGGGGTCGCAGTCGGCGTGCTCGGTCAGTTCCAGCACCACACCGGTCAGGTCCTGGGCCAGCAGGACCGCCATGACCTCGGGGTCGGCCAGGGACGTGGGGCTGGCGTTGACCGTCAGGAACGTGCCCGGCGGCAGGTCCGGGAGGCGCTCCAGCGCCGCGGCCAGCACGACCCGGTCCAGGTCGGCGTCGCGCCCCAGCGCCCGCGCGGCGCGGAACCACTCCTCGGTCGGCACCGGGGACCCGAAGCGCGACAGGACCTCGTACCCGGCGACGCGGCCGGCGGCGACGTCAACGACGGGGTGCAGGACCAGGCGCAGGAGGGCGGGGTCGGAGCACACGGCGTCCAGCCTGCGGTGCCACCTGCCGCGGTGCGTCACCCCGCCCGGTCCAGCCACTGTCTCGCCTTCCCTCACCATCGCTCTCGGGGGGCTTTCCCCGTCACAGCGCGGACGAATCCCTCCCGTGAGGGAAACGTGCAGATCCGTCGTCGTGCTGGGGAGCATAACGGGGTAGTCGCCTGGTCACCCACCGCATCCGGGCGCCGGCTCAAGACCCCACCGGCGCCGGCCGATCCCCCCGGGGTGATCCCTCGTCCGCGCCCCCGGCACCTGCCCGTGCGCCTGCTCGTCCCGGCCTGCGTCGCAGCCCTGGTCATCGGGTCCACCGCCGGGACCGCGAGCGCCGCCCCGGGTCCGTCCTCGGGGGCGCCCACGACGGCGGCGGCGGCCCGGGCGCAGGCCCTGGCCGCGCAGGCCGCGGCCGAGGAGGCGGGTGCGCAGGTGCAGGCGGTGCAGGCGCAGCTGGTGCGTTCGCAGGCGGCGGTGGCCTCGGCGGTCAGCGCCAGCGTGCGGGCCCAGGTGGGGGCCGACGCCGCCGACCGGGCGGCGTCGCGGGAGCGGGCGCTGGCCACCCAGCGGGTGCGCTCGATCTACATGGGCGCCGGAACCTCGCAGGCCCGCCGGGGGCTGGCGCTGCTCACGTCGGCGGTCGGCGGTGGGGACCCGGTGGTGACGGTCCGCGCGTACGAGGTGGTGCGCCGTCAGGACGAGGCGGGCGTGGCGCGAGCCGAGGCGGCGGCGCGGGCGGGCCGGGTCGCGGCGAGCACCGAGGGTGCCGGGGCGGTGGCGGCAGTGGCGACGGTGCGCGACGTGGGTCAGCAGCTGACGCGGATGCAGGACGCGCTGGCGGCGGCGCAGGCGAAGGTGCAGGCGTTGCAGGGCGAGGCGGCGCGGCTGCAGGCCGCGGAGGACGCGGCGGAGGCCCTGGCCGCGGCGCAGGCGGCCGCCGCGGCGGCGCAGGCGGCCGCGGCCGCGTCGGTGGCGCAGCGGGCGGCGGGGGTGCGTGCGGGGGCGGTGCCGGCCGACTACGCGGACCTGTACGTGCGGGCGGCGGCGACGTGCGCGGGGATGCGCCCGGCGCTGCTGGCGGCGGTCGGGCAGGTCGAGAGCGGGCACGGGGTGGACGCGGGGACCAGTTCGGCCGGGGCGCAGGGGCCGATGCAGTTCCTGCCCTCGACGTTCGCGGCCTACGGGGTCGACGGCGACGGGGACGGGGCCGTGCGCATCGACGACGCGGCCGACGCGGTGTTCAGCGCGGCGAGGTACCTGTGCGCGAACGGCGCCGGCGGGGGCCGGGACGCGGAGGCGGCGGCGGTGTTCCGGTACAACCACGCCGACTGGTACGTGCAGATGGTGCAGCGGGTGGCCGACGAGCTGGCGGCGCGCGGCTTCGGCGGCTGAACCCCGGGCCTGAGACCTGGCCCCGGGCCCGGGGTCAGGTCTCGTCGAGCTGCAGGACGGTCAGGCCCGAGGTGGTCCGGACCTCGACCGCGGCAATCTGCCGGCGGGTCCAGGACGTGGCCCCGGTCAAGGAGGCGTCCTTGCCGGGCACGGCGGTCCAGGTGCCGATCTGCTGGTCGGTGCCGTCGCGGCCGGTGACGACGAGGACGTAGGGGTAGGGCTCCTCGCTGCGGGTGTGGGCGTAGGCGCACACGAGGTCGACCTTGGTGCCCCAGCCGACCTCGGTCAGGGCCACGGTGGCGGTGATGGGCGTGGGCAGGAGGGGGTCCATGGTCTGCGGGGTCCCCGCCACCGGGCCGGTGCTGCGGGGGGTCGCGGCGACGGCGGGTGCGGGCGCGCTCTGGTCGTGGACGCTGCGGGTGGCCACCGTGGCGACCAGGGCCGCGGCGGCGACCAGGCCGGCGGTCAGGACGGCGCGGCGGGTGGTGCGGCGGCGGCGCACGGTGCGCAGCAGGGCGGGCAGGACGGTGTCGGGGACCCCGGTGCCCTCGCGCAGCGCGGCGGCGGGGTCGCCGGAGGTGAGGGCCTCGACGACCTCGCGGGGGGTGCGGGCCAGCAGGCCGGGCAGGCCGGCGAGCTCGGCCACGGCCCGGCGGCACTCGGGGCAGGTCTTCAGGTGGTGCTCGAAGTCGGTGCGCTCGCTGGGCGACAGCGCCCCCAGGACGTAGGCGCCGGCGCTGGTCTCGTACGGGTCGTGCAGCGCGCCGGTCGTCGGGTCGTCGGTCGGGTCGCTCATCAGCGGCTCACCCCCATCTCCTGCAGGGCCAGTCTGAGGTTCATCAGGGCGTAGTGGGTGCGTGACTTCACGGTGCCCTCGGGGATGGCCAGGACGCGGGCGGCCTCGGCGACCGAGCGGCCGGCGAAGTAGCACTCGCGCAGGACGGCGCGGTGCTCGGGGGACAGCCGGGTCAGGGCCTGGGCCAGGACCCACTGCTGCAGGAGGCGTTCGGACTCGTCGACGACCTCGCGGTCGGGGACCTCGGCGTGTACGCTCTCGCGGCGGTTGCGGGCCGAGCGCCAGTCGTCGATGACGAGGCGGCGCGCGACGGTGAACAGCCAGGCGCGGGTGGACCCGCGGGCCGGGTCGAGGGACTCGGGGTGGCGCCAGGCGCGCAGCAGGGTCTCCTGGACGATGTCCTGGGCGCTGACGCGGTCGCCCGTGAGGGAAACGACGAAGGCCCACAGGGCCCCGGCGTGCTCGTCGTGCAGGGCGCGGACGAGGTCCTCGTCGGCGTCGGTCATCGGTCCCTCTTCCTCGTGCGTGCTCTCGAGCTCATCACGCAGCAGCCCGGGAAACGGTTCGACGGCGCGCCTAGGTTGGGCCGGGTGAGGATCTCGATCTCCCAGGTCCCCGCGGACCCGGTGCCGGTGCCCGTCGCGTTGCGGCCCGTCGTGGCCCGCTGGGGTGGGCCGGCCGGGGCGGGGGAACTGCCGGCGGCGTGGGTGAACGCCGCCGGCGGGACGACGTTCCGGGTCCAGGGTGCGCGGGGCGCGGTGTTCTGCAAGTGGGCCCCGGCGGGCACGGGGCTGGACCTGGCCGCGGAGG
The DNA here is from genome assembly GCF_003002055.1 of Kineococcus rhizosphaerae. Lineage (NCBI taxonomy): Bacteria > Bacillati > Actinomycetota > Actinomycetes > Kineosporiales > Kineosporiaceae > Kineococcus > Kineococcus rhizosphaerae. The sequence continues at coordinate 288,807 of NZ_PVZF01000001.1, read as the reverse complement.
CCGAGCGCGCGGCGTGGGCCGCGGCGTTCGTGCCGGTGCCGCGGGTGCTGGAGCACGGCGAGGACGCGAGCGGGTCGTGGCTGGTGACCCGCGCGCTGCCCGGCGCCAGCGCGGTGGCCCCGCAGTGGGTCACGGCCCCGCAGGTGGCGGTGCCGGCGCTGGGGCGGGCGCTGCGGTGGTGGCACGACGCGGTCCCGGTCGGCGGGTGCCCGTTCGACTGGTCGGTGCCGTACCGGCTGACCCGCGCGGTCGGGGACACCACCGGCCTGCACGAGGCGCCGGCGGTGGACCGGCTCGTGGTCTGCCACGGCGACGCGTGCTCGCCGAACACGCTGCTGGCCGACGGTTCGGGCGAGCCGGTGGGGTTCGTGGACCTGGCGGCGGTGGGGGTCGCCGACCGGTGGGCGGACCTGGCGGTGGCCACCGTGAGCCTGGACTGGAACTACGGCGAGGGCTGGCAGGAGACGTTCCTGGCCGCCTACGGCGTGGCCCCCGATCCCGTGCGCACGGCGTACTACCGGGCGTTGTGGGACGTGGGTCCGTGACCGGTACCGTCGGGCCCGTGCGCAGTGAGCTGTCCGAATTCCTCGCGGGTCTGTCCTGGCCCCGGCCCCAGAGCCCGGAGTTCGACCCCGAGCACGCCCCGGCGGACCCGGTGGTGCTGTTCGGGACGTGGCTGCGCGAGGCCGTGGCCGCCGGTGTCCCGGCCGCGCACGTCATGACGCTGGCCACGGTCGACGCCGCAGGGCGCCCGGACGCGCGGGTGACGGTCCTGGAGGACGTCGACGAGCACGCCTTCTGGGTGGCGGCCAGCGAGTCCAGCCCCAAGGGCAAGCAGCTGGGGCGGGTGCCGGTGGCGGCGCTGGTGTTCCACTGGCCGCAGCTGGGCCGGCAGGTGCGGGTGCGCGGCACGGTGCGGCCCGCGGACGCCGCGCGCACCGAGGCCGCCTTCGAGCGGCTGTCCGCGCACGCGCGCGCCGAGGCGCTGGTGGACCGCCAGAGCCGGCCGCTGCACGACGAGGCGTGGCTGTCGAACGCCCTGGGCGACCCCACCGAGCTGCTGGAGCTGGAGGTCCCCGGCGCGGCCTCGGCCCCGGCGTGGCGGTTGTGGGGCGTGGACGCGGGCCGGATGGAGTTCTTCCAGGCCTCCACCTCCGAGCACCACCAGCGGTTGCGGTACTCGCGCACCGAGCAGACCTGGACGACGGAGCTGCTGCGCCCCTGAGGGCGAGCCGGTCGGGTCCTACAGGGCGCGGGCGGCGTAGCGCCCGGCGCGCGCGGTGACCTCCAGCGCCAGCCCGAAGGTGTCCGACAGGTGGGCGGAGGTGAGGGTCTGCGGCGCGGGGCCGGCGGCGACGACCTGCCCGCCGCGCAGCAGCAGCGCGTGGGTGGTGCCCACGGGGATCTCCTCGACGTGGTGGGTGACCATCACCGGCGTCGGGGCGTCCGGGTCGGCGGCCAGGGCCGTGAGCCGGCGCAGCAGGTCCTCGCGCCCGCCGAGGTCGAGGCCGCCGGCGGGTTCGTCGAGCAGCAGCAGCTCGGGGTCGGTCATCAGGGCCCGGGCGATCTGGGTGCGCTTGCGCTCCCCGTCCGACAGGGTCCCGAAGGCGCGCCCGGCCAGGTGCGCCACGCCCAGCAGGGCGAGCAGGTCCGCGGCGCGGGCCTCGTCGTCGGGGTCGTAGGCCTCGCGCCAGCGACCGGTGACGCCGTAGGCGGCGGTCACGACGACGTCGCTGACCCTCTCGTGCCCCGGCACGGCCCCGGCCAGGGCGGTGGAGGCCAGCCCGATGCGCGGGCGCAGCTCGAAGACGTCGACGCGGCCCAGGGTCTCGCCCAGGATCCCCACCGTCCCCGAGGTCGGGAACAGCCGCCCGGCGGCCACCGACAGCAGCGTCGACTTCCCGGCGCCGTTGGGGCCCAGGACCACCCAGCGTTCCCCGGCGGCCACGGCGAAGGAGACGGAATCCAGCAGCACGCTCGTGCCTCGCCGGACGGTCACCGCGGACAGGTCGAGCACGTCACTCATGGTCGCGACCCTAACGAGTCGTATCCTCGCGCCTGTGATGGACCTGCCCCGCTCCGCGCGGTTGGCCGCCTGGGGCACGGGCGTGCTGAGCGCCTCCGTGCCGCTGGAGGCCGCCGTGGCGGCCGTCGTGCGCGACGACGAACCCCACACCGTGCGCTTCGAGGACGCGGCGCTGCCGCGAGTCGCGGCCGAGCCCGACGACGTGCCGAGCCTGCTGGCGGGGCTGGGCGGGTGCGGGGCCACCGGGCTGCTGCTGGCGCTGCCGGTGCCCGGTGACCCCCGCGGCCTGCCCGGGCCGGCCGCGGTGAACGTGGCCGCGCTGGAGGCCGGTGAGTGCGTCGTGGCCGAGGTCGCCGGGCACCCCGAGCGGTGGGCGCTGGTGCCGGCGGTCACCGAGTTCGGCTCGGCGTGGGAACCGGGCGCGTTCGTGACGTGGACCGTGCGCACCGCCGCGCCGCGCAGGGCGCCGGAGAGCTCCAGCGTCGCCGAGTCCGAGCGGGAGCTGCGGGTGGCGCTGCAGACGGCGACGCAGGCGCTGGCGAGCCTGGACGTGGCGCGCTGGCGCGAGGAGGCCGCCGACCGGATCGCCGCGGTGCGCGACGGGGCCCTGGTCCGCGACGCGGTGCCGCCGGGCACGTCCCCGCGGGCGCTGCGGGTGCTGCAGACCGCCGCGCGGGTCCTGGCGATCGTGGACCTGGCCACCGAGGACGACGGCGCGGCGATCACCAGCCTGGAGGCGACCTCGCGCGCGGCGGCGCTGCGCGAGGTCGCGGCGGTGGCGCGCCGGGCGCTGGTGGCCGCCGTCAACGCGCACACCGAACCGGCGCGGCCCTGAGGACACCCGCCGTCCCGGACGGGGCAGGGACCCGCGGCAGGGACCCGTGGCAGGGACCCGTGGCAGGAAGTGGACGAACGACGTCCCGGCAGCCACTGCCGCCGGGGTGCCCGCCTCGGCCACGATGAGCCGGTGAGCACTCCCCCGCCCTCCTCCACGGCCCCGGCCACCCCCGCACCCGGCGCAGGCCCTGGAGCCCCCGGGGACCGCCGGCGGGCGCGGCTGCACCCGGCGTGGGTCGTGGCCGCCGTCACCTTCGCCACGCTGCTGGCCGCCGGCGCGTTCCGGTCGGTGCCGGCCACGCTGCTGGAACCGGTCTCGGCGGAGTTCGGGTGGTCGACGGCGAGCGTGTCGGCCGCGGTGAGCGTCAACCTCGTCCTGTACGGGCTCATCGCCCCGTTCGCCGCGGCCCTCATGCAGCGCTTCGGCGTCCAGCGGGTGGTGTCGGTGGCGCTGCTGCTGGTGGCGGCCGGCTCGGCGGGCTCGGCCTTCGTCCACGACCGCTGGCAGCTCGTGGCCACCTGGGGCGTGCTGGTGGGGGTGGGCACGGGGTCGATGGCGATGTCGCTGGCGGCCACGGTCGTGGGCCGCTGGTTCGTGGCCCGCCGGGGCCTGGTGACGGGTCTGCTCGCGGCGGCGGCCTCGGCCGGGCAGCTGGTGTTCCTGCCGCTGGTGGCGCACCTGGCGGCCGCGCACGGGTGGCGCACCCCGTGCCTGGTCATCGCGGCGGTCGCGCTCGTCGTCGTGCCGCTGGTGCTGGCCCGGCTGCACGAGCACCCCGCCGACCGGGGGGTCGCCCCCTACGGCGGCACCGGGCAGGAGGCCGAACCGGGCCGGGCGGCCGGCGCGCTGGCCGGGTTGCGCCTGGCGGTGCGGCACCGCGCGTTCTGGTTCCTGGCCGCCGGGTTCGCGGTCTGCGGGGCCTCCACGAACGGGCTGGTCGGCACCCACTTCGTCGCCGCCGCCCACGACCACGGGATGCCCGCCACGACGGCCGCCTCCCTGCTGGCCCTGGTCGGGCTGTTCGACGTGGCCGGCACGATCGCCTCGGGCTGGCTGACCGACCGCGTCGACCCGCGCCTGCTGCTGCTGGCGTACTACGCGCTGCGCGGGGTGTCGCTGCTGCTGCTGCCGCACGTGCTGTCCCCCGGGGTCGAACCGGCCACGTGGGTGTTCGTGGTGTTCTACGGCCTGGACTGGATCGCGACGGTGCCGCCCACGGTCGTCCTGGCGCGCCGGCACTTCGGCCTGGCCGGGCCGGTGGTGTTCGGGTGGGTGTTCGCCTCCCACCAGCTGGGGGCCGCGGCCATGGCGTTCGCGGCGGGCGTCGTGCGCGACCGCACGGGCGACTACGCGGCGGCGTTCGTCGTCAGCGGGGGCCTGTGCCTGCTGGCGGCGCTGTGCTCGCTGCTGGTGGGAGCCCCGCGAGCGCCCGGTTCTCCGCGGGCAGCCGGAAGCGCAGCAGCAGCACCGCGTTGAGGACGCTGAAGCCCAGCGCCGTCCACCAGCACGAGCCCACCAGCGGCAGCGCGAAACCTTCCACGACGACGGCGACGTAGTTGGGGTGCTTCAGCCACCGGTAGGGGCCGCGGGCGACGAGCTGCAGGCCCGGCACGACGATGACGCGGGTGTTCCAGCGCACCCCCAGGGTCGCGATGCACCACCAGCGCAGGCCCTCGGAGGCGGCGACCAGGGCCAGCATCGGCCAGCCCAGCGCGGGGGTGAAGTGCCGGTCGGCGGCGAGGAACTCCACCAGGCAGGCCAGCAGCAGACCGGTGTGCAGGGCCACCATGGGCGGGAAGTGGGCGCGGCCGGACTCCACGCCGCCGCGGGCGAAGGACCAGCGCGCGTTGCGGGTGGACACGACGAGCTCGGCGACGCGTTCGAGGCCGGTGGCCAGGACGAGGGCGATGAACAGCACGGTCGACGGCTCGCCGGGCCAGCCGGTGCTCACACGGCCTCCAGCAGCACGGTCTCGGTGCTGACCCCGGGCCCCACGGCCAGGACGAGGACCCGTTCGCCGGGCACGTGCGGGGTGTCGGCCAGGACGTGCAGCACCGCCGAGCTGGACAGGTTCCCGGTGCGCCGCAGCACGTCCCAGGACAGCTCCAGCGCCGCCTCGGGCAGTTCCAGGGCATCGGCGACGGCGTCGAGGACCTTCGGGCCGCCGGGGTGCACGACCCAGCGGTCCACCGCGTCCGGGCCGCCGTGGGCGGTGAGGAAGTCGCGCACGTCACCGCCGACGTGGCGGGCCAGGACCTGCGGCAGCCCGGCCGACAGCACGATGCGGAACCCGCTGGTGCCCACCCGCCAGCCGAGGGCGTCGGCGGAGTCCGGCAGCAGCCGGGAGGTGTGGTCGACGACGTCCCAGCCCGGCGCGGTGCCGGCGCGCTCGGCGCCGGTGAGCACGACGGCGCTGGCGCCGTCGCCGAACAGCCCGCTGGCGACGAGGTTGGCGACCGAGGGGTCGCCGGCCTGCAGCGTCAGCGAGCACAGTTCCACGCTGACCAGCAGGCCCACCGCGCCGGGACGCCCGGCCAGGAACTCCTCCAACCGGGCCAGGCCCGCCGCCCCGGCCACGCAGCCCAGCCCGAACCCGGGCCAGCGCACGACGTCGGGGCGCAGCCCCACCCGCTGGGCCAGCACCGCGTCCACCGACGGCGCCCCCACCCCGGTGACGGTCGTGAACAGCAGCACGTCCACGTCGGCCGGGTCCAGCCCGGCGCTCGTCAGCGCGCCCTTGACGGCGCGTTCGGCCAGGTCCAGGGCGACGTCGGCGAAGACGGCGTTGGTGGCGTCGAAGGCGTCGGGGCGGGTGACGAGGGCGGGGTAGGCCTCCAGGGGCAGGGCCAGGTGGCGGGTGCGGACCCCCGTGGCGGCGTGCAGGCGGTGCAGCAGCGCGGGGCTGGCCCCGGAGGCGGACAGCAGCGGGGCGAGGACGTCGGCGATGTCGTCCTGGCTGTGCCGATGGGCCGGCAGGACGGGTTCGACCGCCACCACCCGGGCCCGGGACCTGCCGCTGGAGCTCACGCGGTGATGCTCGCACCCCGTCCGGGCACCGGCGCGCGCGGGCGGCCCACCCGTCGCGCCGCCCCGTAGGGTCGCGGGGTGAAGATCGTCATCCCGGGCGGCACCGGGCAGGTCGGCGGGGTCCTGCGCCGGGCGTTCCTCGCCCGCGGCGACGAGGTGGTCGTGCTCTCGCGCCACCCCGGGCCCCTGGAACCGGGGGTGCGGCACGTCGGGTGGGACGGGCGGACCCTGGGGGCGTGGGCCGGTGAGCTCGACGGCGCCGACGCCGTCGTGAACCTCGCCGGGCGGACCGTCAACTGCCGCTACACCGAGGAGAACCTGCGGCAGATGATGGACTCGCGGGTCGAGTCCACCCGGGTCGTGGGGCAGGCGGTCGCCGCGGCCGCGCGCCCGCCTGCGACGTGGCTGCAGATGTCGACGGCGACGATCTACGCCGACACCCGCGGGCCGGCGCACGACGAGGACGGGGAACTGGGCGGGCGGGAGCCGCACGTCCCGGCCTACTGGGAGTACTCGGTGCGCATCGCGCGGCGCTGGGAGCAGGCGCAGCTCGAGGCACGTACCCCGGCCACGCGCCGGGTCCAGCTGCGCGCGGCGATGGTGATGACCCCCGACCGCGGGGGCGTGTTCGACGTCCTGTCGTGGATGGCGCGCCTCGGGCTGGGCGGGCCCGTGGCCGGCGGCGGGCAGTACGTCTCGTGGATCCACGGCGACGACGCCGTGCGGGCGGTGCAGTTCCTGCTGGCGCGCGCCGACCTGTCCGGCCCGTTCAACCTCGCTGCGCCGCAGCCGTTGCCGCAGGCCGAGACCATGCGGGTCCTGCGCCGGGCCTGGGGCCGTCCGGTCGGGCTGCCCGCGACGGCGTGGATGGCCTCGGCGGGGGCGTTCGTGCTGCGCACCGATCCCGAACTGCTGCTGAAGAGCCGGCGCGTGGTCTCCTCGCGGTTGCCGGCGGCCGGGTTCGCCTTCGAGCACCCGACGTGGCCCGAGGCGGCCCGCGACCTGGTGGCGCGCCGCGCGGGCCGGGCCTGAACCAGGCTCTGAACCGGACGCTGCGCCCGTCGTCGCGCCCGCGGGGCCGCCCGCTCAGCCCGTGCGGGGTCGCCGGCCCCCGCCGGCCAGCCGCAGCGACAGGTCGTGGGCGTGCTCGAGCAGCAGCCGGCCCAGGTCGGCCTGCCGCCGCCCGGCCAGGCGCGGTTCGATGCCCGTGATGCTCAGCGCCCACGTCGCGCGCCCGGAGGCCTCGAACACGGGAGCGGCCATCCCCCAGCTGCCCTCTACGAGCAGTCCGGGGTTCAGCGCATACCCGCGGCGCACGGCCTGCCGGGCGCGCCGGCGCACCGAGGTCTCGTCGTGCCCGGGGTAGCGCTGCTCGAGGTCGCGGTGGTGGCGGAAGAACTCCTCGACCTCGCCCGGCGGGCTGAAGGCCAGCAGCACCAGCCCGGCCGAGGCGACGCCCAGCGGCAGCCGGATTCCCTCGTGCAGGACGTGCGAGCGGACCGGGAAGCTGCCCTCCTCGGCCAGCAGGCACACCGATTCCGACCCGCGGCGCACCGACAGGAACACCGACTCCTCGCTGCGCGCGGCCAGCGAGCGGACCACCGGGCGGGCGACGTCGACGACGTCGAAGCGGGCCGCGGCGGCCGCGCCGAAGATGAACAGCTCCGGGCCGGTCACCCAGTTGCCCGCCGCGTCCTGGTCGAGCAGACCCTCGCGCTGCAGGGCGCTCAGCAGCCGGTGGGCCGTGGCCCGGGCCAGGCCGGTGGCCTGCACCACCTGCGCGGTGCCCAGGCCCGCCGGCTGCGCCGCCACGAGGCGCAGCAGCGTCGCGACCCGGCTGACCACCTGCGTCCCCGTCCGGTTGTCCACGTTGTGGACGCTACCGCGGTCGCTGCCCACCAGGTGGGAGGATCCGCGGCCCGCACGCCCGTGGCCTTGCCCGCGGGTGCGACGGCGACGCAGGCTGCAGCGCAGGGGGATCCACGGGGATCCCCGGGGACCTGGGTGAGGAGGCCGCCATGACCGGTTCGACCCGGACCGCGTCCACGAGCGCGGCGCAGGCGCTGGCCGGCCGGCTGCACGACGGCATGACGATCGCCGTCGGAGGTTTCGGCCTGTGCGGGGTCCCCTACGACCTCGTCGAGGCCGTGCGCGACAGCGGTGTGCGCGGGTTGACGGTCGTCTCGAACAACCTGGGCGTCGACGGCCAGGGCCTGGGGCTGCTGCTGGAGAACGACCAGATCGAGCGTGTGCTGGCCTCCTACGTCGGGGAGAACAAGCTGTTCGCGCAGCGCTACCTCGACGGTGCGCTGCAGGTGGAGTTCGTCCCGCAGGGCACCCTGGCCGAACGCCTGCGCGCCGGCGGCGCCGGGATCCCGGCGTTCTACACCGCCACCGGCGTGGGCACCGAGGTCGCCGAGGGCAAACCCACCGCCGAGTTCGACGGGCGGACCTACGTCCTGGAACGGGCCATCACGGCCGACGTCGGCCTCGTCCACGCCCGCACCGCCGACGGGTTCGGGAACCTGCGCTACCGCCTCACCGCCCGCAACTTCAACCCGCTGGTCGCCGCGGCCGCCGCCTTCACCGTGGCCGAGGCCGAGGTCGTGCGCGACAGCCCGCTGGACCCCGACGACGTCGTGACGCCCGGCGTCTTCGTGGACGCCGTCGTGCCCACCGCGCGGCGCAGCGAGTTCGAGCAGCGCACCACCCGGCCCCGCCCCGACGCCGCGCTCACCGCCCGCTGACCCCCTGAGCCCGCTGCACCCCGCTGCACTTCGAGGAGGAGGACGACGATGCCCTGGACCCGCGAGGAGATGGCCGCGGTCGCGGCCCTGGAACTGCACGACGGCGACCACGTCAACCTCGGGATCGGGATCCCGACGCTGGTCGCCAACCACCTGCCCCCCGGGGTGCACGTCACCCTGCACAGCGAGAACGGCCTGCTGGGCACCGGCCCGTTCCCGGTCGAGGGGGACGAGGACGCCGACCTCATCAACGCCGGCAAGCAGACCGTCACCGCGCTGCCCGGCGCGTCCGTCTTCGACTCCGCGACCTCGTTCGCGATGATCCGCGGCGGTCACGTCGCCGTCGCCGTCCTGGGTGCCCTGCAGGTCTCGGTGCGCGGGGACCTGGCCAACTGGCAGGTGCCCGGCAAGATGGTCAAGGGCATGGGCGGGGCCATGGACCTCGTCGCCGGGACCCGGCGGGTCGTGGTCGTCATGGACCACACCGCCAAGGACGGCACCCCCAAGCTCGTCGAGGAGTGCACCCTGCCGCTGACCGGGGCCGGGGTCGTGGACCGCGTCGTCACCGACCTCGCCGTCTTCGACTGCGGCCCGGACGGTCTGAGCCTGGTGCGCACCGCCCCCGGCGTGGAGGTCGAGGACCTGCGCGCCCTCACCGCACCCTTCACCGTCCCGGCTGCCCCCGCCGGGGCACCGGACGCGCCGGTGCCGGCGTGAGCGTCCTGCTGGGCTACGCGCGCACGCCCTTCGTGCGCTTCAACGGCGCCTTCGCCGCCGTGCCGGCGACCGTGCTGGGCGCGCACGCGATCCGCGCGGCCCTGGCCCGGGCCGGGATCGGGGCGGGCGACGTCGACGCCGTCGTGGGCGGGCAGGTGCTGCAGGCCGGGGCCGGGCAGAACCCGGCCCGCCAGTCCGCCGCGGGCGCCGGGATCGGGCTGGAGGTGCCGGCCGTCACCGTGAACTCGGTGTGCCTGTCCGGGATGGAGGCCGTCGTGCAGGCCCACCGCCTCGTCAGCGCCGGCGAGGCCCGCGTCGTGGTGGCCGTCGGCCAGGAGTCGATGTCGCGGGCCCCGCACCTGTGGCCCACCGCCCGCGCCGGGCAGCCGTTCGGGGCCGCGGCCCTACTCGACAGCGTCGAGACCGACGCCCTGAGCGACGCCTTCGACGGCGCGGCCATGGGCCTGGGCACCGACGTCGCCAACGAGGCCCTGGGCCTGGACCGCGCCGCGCAGGACGCCTGGGCCGAACGCTCCCACCGGCTCGCGGCCGCCGCGGCCGACCTGCTGGCCGGTGAGGTCGTCGCCGTCGAGGTGCCCGGGCGGCGCGGGGCCACCACCGTCGCGCACGACGACGGGGTCCGGCCCGACACCAGCCTCGAACGGCTCGCCGCGCTGCGCCCGGCCTTCCGCCCCGGCGGGAGCGTGACCGCGGGCAACGCCTCGCAGATCTCCGACGGCGCCGCGGCCGTCGTGGTGGCCGACGCGCGTTTCGCCCGCGAGCGGGGACCGGGCGCGCTGGCCGAGGTCGTCGGGCACGCCGTCGTCGCCGGACCGGACACCACGCTGCACTCCCAGCCCGCCCGGGCGATCGCGCGCGCCCTGCAGCGGGCCGGGCTCGCCGTGGCGGACCTGGACGCCGTGGAGGTCAACGAGGCGTTCGCCGCGGTGGCGGTGCAGTCGGTGCGCGAGCTGGGGATCGAGGCCGCCCGCGTCAACCGCCACGGCGGCGCCATCGCCCTGGGCCACCCCGTCGGGGCCTCGGGGACCCGCGTCACCGGGCACCTGGCCCGCACGCTCGGCCCGGGCCGCCTCGGTGCCGCCGCGATCTGCGGCGGCGGCGGCCAGGGCGCGGCGGTCCTGCTGCGCGGGCTCTGAACCGGCTCTCGGCGGCTGTGCGCGGCCCCGCTCACAGCACCGAGCGGTAGACCTCCACGGTCCGGGCCGCGATCGCGTCCCAGGAGAAGCGCTCGAGCGCGCGGGTGCGCCCGGCCGCGCCGAAGGCCCGGGCCCGGTCGGGGTCGGAGACGGCCTCGGCCAGCGCCGCGGCCAGGTCGGCGACGAAGGCGTCGGGGTCCACGGGGGCGCCGGTGCCGTCGGTGACCTGCTCGATGGGCACCAGCCAGCCGGTGACGCCGTCCTCGACGACCTCGGGGATGCCGCCGGTGGCGGTGCCGACGACGGCGGCGCCGCAGGCCATGGCCTCGAGGTTGACGATGCCCAGGGGTTCGTAGACCGACGGGCAGACGAAGACGGTGGCCTGCGACAGGTGCTCGAGCAGCTCCGCGCGCGACAGGTGCCGGTCCAGCCACACGACGCCGTCGCGGGTCCGCTGCAGCTCGGCGACGAGCCCGGCGACCTCGGCGGCGATCTCGGGGGTGTCCGGCGCCCCGGCGCACAGGACGAGCTGGACCTGCGGCGGCAGCTGCGCGGCGGCGCGCAGCAGGTGCGGCAGCCCCTTCTGCCGGGTGATGCGCCCGACGAAGACGACCGAGGGGCGGTCGGGGTCGACGCCGTTGGCGCGCACCAGGTCCCGGCCCTCGACGGGGACCCACTCGGAGGCGTCGATGCCGTTGTGGACGACGTGGACGCGGGCGGGGTCCAGCGCGGGGTAGGACCGCAGGATGTCGGCGCGCATCCCGGCGCTGACCGCGACGACGGCCGCGGCGGCCTCGAAGGCGGTCCGCTCGGCCCAGGACGAGACGCGGTATCCGCCGCCGAGCTGCTCGGCCTTCCACGGCCGCAACGGTTCCAGGCTGTGGGCGGTCACGACGTGCGGGACGCCGTGCAGCAGCGAGGCCAGGTGCCCGGCCAGGTTCGCGTACCAGGTGTGGGAGTGGACCAGGTCGGCCCCGGCCGCGTCGGCGGCGATGGTCAGGTCCACGCCCAGGGTCTTCAGCGCGGCGTTGGCCCCGGCCAGCTCGGCCAGGTCCGGGTACCCGGTGGCGCCCGCCTCGGCGCGCGGGCCGCCGAAGGCCCGCACGGCGACCTCGGGCCCGTCGGGCAGGGCCCGCAGGGCCTTGACGAGTTCGGCGACGTGGACCCCGGCCCCGCCGTAGATCTCCGGCGGGTACTCCTTGGTCAGCAGGTCGACACGCATCGAACTCCCCTTCCCGCAAACCGGTCGCGGCGACACCGCCGGACCTGATGGGCAACCCACCCTACTGGGGCCTAGTGTGCCCCTCGTGGCTACTCCGAACGTCCTCGCGATCGTCCTCGCCGGCGGGGAGGGCAAACGGCTCATGCCACTCACCGCGGACCGGGCCAAACCCGCCGTGCCCTTCGGGGGCACCTACCGGCTCATCGACTTCGCCCTGTCGAACCTGGTGAACGCCGCCTACCGCAAGATCGTCGTGCTGACCCAGTACAAGTCGCACTCCCTGGACCGCCACCTCTCGCAGAACTGGCGCATGTCGAACCTGTTCGGTTCCTACATCGCCTCCGTCCCCGCCCAGCAGCGCGTGGGCCAGCGCTGGTACGCGGGGTCGGCCGACGCCATCTACCAGTCGCTGAACCTCATCAGCGACGAGCGGCCCGACATCGTCGTCGTGGTCGGCGCCGACCACGTGTACCGGATGGACTTCTCCCAGATGGTCGACGCCCACGTCGCGTCGGGCTCGCCGTGCACCGTCGCCGCGATCCGCCAGCCCATCTCGCTGGCCGACCAGTTCGGGGTCATCCAGACCGAACACGGTTCGAACAAGATCGCGGAGTTCCTGGAGAAACCCAAGGACCCCAAGGGCCTGGACGACTCCCCCCACGAGGTCCTGGCCTCGATGGGCAACTACGTGTTCGACGCCGACGCCCTCGTCGAGGCCGTCACCCGCGACGCCGAGCGCGAGGACTCCAAGCACGACATGGGCGGCGACATCGTCCCCAGCTTCGTCGAGCGCGGCCTGGCCTCGGTGTACGACTTCAAGGACAACGAGGTCCCCGGGGCCACCGACCGCGACCGCGCCTACTGGCGCGACGTGGGGACGCTGGACGCCTACTTCGAGGCGCAGATGGACCTCATCTCGGTGCTGCCGGTGTTCAACCTCTACAACTACGAGTGGCCCATCGTCGCCGCGCAGGACTTCTACCCGCCGGCGAAGTTCGTCCACGGCTGGCAGGGCACGTACGGGCACGCCGTGAACTCCATCATCAGCCAGGGCACGGTCGTCTCCGGTGCGCTGGTGGAGAAGTCGGTCGTCTCCCCCAACGTGCGCCTGGACTCCTGGGCGCACGTGTCGGAGTCCGTCCTCATGGACGGCGTCAAGGTCGGCCGGCACGCCGTGGTCCAGCGCGCCATCGTCGACAAGTTCGTCACCATCCCCGACGACGCCCGCATCGGGGTCGACGCCGAGGAGGACCGCGCCCGGGGTTTCCACGTCACCCCCTCGGGCATCACCGTCGTCGGGAAGGGACAGACCATCTCGTGAGCACCACCACCGGCCAGAGCCCGCAGGAACGGCCCACGCGCATCGGCGTGCAGATCCAGCCGCAGCACGCCCCGTACCCCGCGATCCGCGCCGCCGCCGCGCGCGCGGAGGAGATCGGGGCGGACATCGCGTTCAACTGGGACCACTTCTACCCCCTGTACGGAGACCCCGACGGCCTGCACTTCGAGTGCTGGACGATGCTCGCCGCCTGGGCCGAGGCCACCCGCCGCATCGAGATCGGCGCTCTGGTCTCCTGCAACAGCTACCGCAACCCCGAACTGCTGGCCGACATGGCCCGCACCGTCGACCACGTCTCGGCCCACGACTCCGGCACGGGCCGGCTGATCCTCGGGATCGGCTCGGGCTGGTTCGAGAAGGACTACGACGAGTACGGCTACGAGTTCGGCACCGCCGGCGGCCGGCTGAACCAGCTGCGCGACGACCTGCCGCGCATCGAGTCGCGCCTGGGCAAGCTGAACCCGGGTCCGACGCGCAAGGTCCCCGTCCTCATCGGCGGCGGCGGGGAGCAGAAGACGCTGCGGCTGGTCGCCAAGCACGCCGACATCTGGCACTCCTTCTCCGACGTGGAGACCTTCACCCGCAAGGTCGGGGTCCTCGGCGAACGCTGCGCCGAGATCGGCCGCGACCCGGGCGAGATCGAGCTGTCGGTCGGGGTGGAGAACGTCGAGCAGGCCGAGGCGCTGCACGCCGCGGGGGCCCGGCTGTTCACCATCGGCGTCAACGGGCCCGACTACGACCTGTCGGTGCTCGCCGAGCTGGTCGCCTGGCGCGACGGCAAGAACGGCTGAGAACCCCTCCCCGGTAGGGTCACGGGCGTGCTGAACCACCCGCCCGACAGCGTGCTCGTGACCGTCACCGGCCCGGACCGCCCCGGGGTGACCTCGGCCCTGTTCGCCGCGCTCGACGGCACCGGGGCCGAGGTCCTGGACGTCGAGCAGGTCGTCGCGGGCGGCGTCCTGACGCTGTCGGTGCTGACGACGGCCGAGGACGCCGTGCGCGCCACGGTCGCCGGGCTGCGCCTGGAGGGTCTGCGGATCCACTGCAGCGCACCGCAACCCATCGCCGCCGAACGTCCGCGCCGGCTGCACGTGACTCTGCTGGGCGCCCCGCTGCGCCCGGCGGCCGTGGCGCGCATCACCACCGTCCTGGCCGACGCAGGCGCCAACGTCGACCGCATCCGGCGGATGTCGTCCGAACCGGTCACGAGCCTGGAGCTGGACGTGTCCACCCGCGGCAGCGCCGCCGACGTCCTGCGACTGCGCCGCACCCTGGCGAGCGAGGCGAGCCGGCACGGCTTGGACGCCGCCGTCTCCCCCGCCGGCCTGGCCCGGATGGGCCGGCGGCTGGTCGTCATGGACGTCGACTCCACCCTCATCCGCCAGGAGGTCATCGAACTGCTGGCGGCCCACGCCGGGCGCGAGGCCGAGGTCGCGGCCGTCACCGAGCGCGCCATGCGCGGCGAGATCGACTTCACCGCCTCGCTGCGCGAGCGCGTCGCCTGCCTGGAGGGGCTGGACGTCTCGGTCGTGGCGGCCGTGCGCGAGGCCGTGGAACTGACCCCCGGTGCCCGCACCCTGTGCCGCACCCTGCACCGGCTCGGGTTCACCCTGGCGCTGGTCTCGGGGGGTTTCCTGGAGGTCGTGGGCCCGCTGGCCGCCGAGCTGGGCATCGCCCACGTGCGGGCCAACCGGCTGCAGGTCGTGCACGGGCGCTTCACCGGGCGCGTGGTGGGCCCGGTCGTGGACCGGGCCGCGAAGGCCACGGCGCTGCGCGAGTTCGCCGCCGCCGAGGGGCTGCCGCTGCACCGCACCGTCGCCATCGGTGACGGCGCCAACGACCTCGACATGATCGGCGCGGCGGGGCTGGGGATCGCGTTCAACGCCAAACCCGTCGTGCGGGCCCAGGCCGACGCCGCGCTGAACGTGCCCTACCTCGACGCCGTCCTGCCGCTGCTGGGCATCACCCGCGACGACGTCGAGGACGCCGACTTGGCCGACGCCGCCCTGGGCGGGACGCTCACCCGCGGTTGAGCGCCCACGTGGACAGCAGGGCGAGCGCGGCGATGAACAGGACCATCAGCCCGCCCAGGACCGCGAGCTTGCGCCCGCCGGAGGGGCCGGGCACTCAGTGCCCCATCCCGAGGCCGCCGTCGACGGGCAGCACGGCACCGTTGACGTACCCCGCCTCGGCCAGGAACAGCGCGGCCCGCGCGATGTCGTCGACGTCGCCGAAGCGGGCGGCGGGGATGCGGGCCTTGTAGTCGGCCTGGGTGGCCTCGGGCAGCTCGCGGGTCATGTCGGTGTCGATGAACCCCGGCGCGATGACGTTGGCGGTGATGCCGCGGCTGCCGAGCTCGCGGGCGATGGAGCGGGCCAGGCCGATCATCCCGGACTTGCTCGCCGCGTAGTTCGTCTGCCCGGGCGAGCCGTACAGGCCCACGACGGACGACATGAAGATGATGCGGCCCCTCTTGGCGCGCACCATGCCGCGCACCGCGCGCCGCGCGACCCGCCAGGCCCCCGAGAGGTTGGCGTCGACGACGGCGTCGAACTCCTCGTCGCTCATCCGCATGAGCAGCTGGTCGCGGGTGGTGCCGGCGTTGGCGACCAGGACCTCCACGGCCCCCTGCTGCGCCTCCACGGCGGCGAACGCGGCGTCCAGGGACGCGGGGTCGGTCACGTCGGCCTGGACGGCGAGGAAGCCCTGCGGCGGCTGGCCCGAGCGGTAGGTGACCGCGACGTGGTCGCCGGCGTCGGCGAAGGCGCGCGCAACGGCCAGGCCGATGCCGCGGTTGCCACCGGTCACCAGGACGCTGCGGGCAGGACGCTGGGTGGGGTTGACGGAGGTCACGGTCGTTCAACGTAACGCACCGGCCGATGCGGGCTTACCGTGGGAGCGTGCAGGAGCAGGGAACCCAGGACGGGACGTACCGGATCACCGACGCCCCGACCTCCCAGACCGACGACATCGGCGTCCGTTACCGCAAGTACGTGATCTCCATGGTGATCCGCACGATCTGCGTGATCTGCTTCGCCTTCATCGACCACTGGTCACGCTGGCTGTTCGTGGCCGGTGCGGTCTTCCTGCCCTACATCGCCGTCGTGCTGGCCAACGCCGGCCGCGAGTCGCGCGGACCGCGGCCGGAGTCGTTCGACGTCACCCCGGCCGAACCCCCGGCCCCGCGGGACCTGCCCGCGCTCGAGGCGAAGATCACCGGGATCCACTCCCCGCGCGATGACCGCTGAGGTGGCGCACAGCCGCACGACAGCTGCGCGACACCGGCGGTTCACCGCTTGGACAGCCGCCGGTCCGGTGCCATGCTGAGGCCGTGGAACCTCGCGTGCAGTCCCGGGGAACGTCTGCCTACTCGTCGGCCACGTCCCTGCACGAACCACCGTCCGACTTCGTCTGCAGCGCGCGGGGGTGCACCCACCCCGCCGACTTCGGCCTGCTGTGGAACAACCCGAGCCTGCACACCCCTGAGCGCCGCAAGACGTGGCTGGCGTGCACCGAGCACCGCGAGCACCTCTCGCAGTTCCTCGGCGCCCGCGGGTTCCTGCGCGAGGTCGTCGAGGTCGCGCAGCTGCGCCCCTGAGACCGTCGGCGGCACGCGTGCCGGGGACGCGGCGGGACGGGCACTGACCCGGTGAACGTCCTGCGACTGCTGCGCGAGCCCAGGTGGCTGCGCGGCCTGGCCGTGGCGATCCTGATCGCCCTGGTGTGTTGCCTGCTGGGCCGCTGGCAGTGGCACCGGCGCGAGGAGCGCCTGGCGGCCAACGCCCCGCTGGTGCGCAACTACGACGCGGCCCCCGTCGACGTGACGTCGGTGCTGCCCGCCGGGACGCAGCTCAGCCCGGCACGGGTGTGGACGCCGGTGCGGGTGAGCGGGCGCTACGACGCCGACGCGACGGTGCTGGTGCGCAACCGCCCCCGGGACGAGCAGTTCGGCTACGAGGTCCTCGTCCCCCTCGTGCTCTCCGACGGCACGGCCCTGCTGGTCGACCGCGGCTGGCTGCCCGCCGGGTCCGACTCCGACCAGCCCGACACCGTCCCGGCCCCGCCGTCCGGGGAGGTGACGGTGACCGCGCGGTTGCGCCGGTGGGAGAGCGACAAGCGCGGCTCGGTCCCCGGCGGGCAGGTCGCCTCGATCGCCCGCGACAGCGTGACCCGGGCCGTGGCCGACGGCTCGCCCGCCTCGGGCGCCCCGCGGCTGCTGGACGGGTACGCGCTGCTGGCCACCGAGACGCCCGCGCCCGCCGACGCCCCCGCGGCGGCCGTCCGCCCGGACGTCGACGAAGGGCCGCACCTGGCCTACACCGTGCAGTGGTTCGGGTTCGCCCTGACGGCCCTGGTGGTGTGGGTCGTGGCCGGCCGGCGCGAGCTGGCGGCGAGGGCCGAGGGTTCGGAGGGCTCGGCCGAGCCCGGGCCGGTGGGTGCCGGCGGAGCCGACGAGAGCGGCACGAGGAGCACGGGCCCGGTCGGGAACGGCCGCGAGAGCGCCCGCGAGAGTCCCGAGCAGGCCCGCCGCCGCCGGCGCGAGGGCCTCGACGAGGCCGCCGAGGACGCCGAACTGGACGCCGTCGACCGGCTCTGACCTGCCCTTCTCCCCGGCGAGAGGATTCCCAGAATCGCCCGTTCGGGTGCTTCCGATCATGCTGTGTGTCTCACCGGCCACTCTGCGCAACAATGTCCGCATGGACTTGGGCCTCAGCGACCGCGTGTACATCGTCTCCGGTGCGTCCACCGGTCTCGGCCTGGAGTGCGCGCGGGTGCTCGCCGACGAGGGAGCGCTGCTCGTGCTGCACTCCGGGGACGAGGACGAGCTGGCCGCCGTGGCCCCCGGCATCGGCGATCCGTCGCGGATCCTGCTGGTCCCCGGGGACATCTCCGACCCCGGCACCGAGACCCGCCTCGTCGCCGCCGCCAACGCCCGCTTCGGGCGCCTGGACGGGGCCGTCATCTCCTGCGGCACCCCACCCACCTCCAGCGTCCTGGAGGCCGCCGACGGGGCCTGGCGCGAGGCGTTCGAGTCCAGCCTGCTGGGTCCGCTGCGCCTGGCCCGCTCGGTCGGCAAGGCCGCCACGGCCGAGGGCGCCTCGATGGTGCTGCTGCTGTCCAGCACGGTTCGCACCCCCGTCATGGACGCCGGGGTCGCCAACGGCCTGCGTCCCGGGCTGGCGATGGCCGCCAAGGCCCTGGCCGACGAGCTCGGCCCCCGGGGGGTCCGCATCAACAACCTGCTCGCCGGGCACGTGGACTCCAGCTCGCCGCTGGAGTTCGAGGACTCCGACGACCTGGCCACCGAACTGCTCGAGACCATCCCGCTGCGCCGGGCCGGCCTGCCGCACGAGTTCGCCCGCGCGGCGGTCTTCCTGCTGTCCCCCGCCGCCAGCTACATCACCGGTGCGTCGCTGACGGTGGACGGGGGCACCGACCGCTCGCTGTAGAACGGCCGGGACCCCGTCGTGGGGGTGGGCCCGGTCTCAGACCTGGCGGGCCCGTCCCCTCGTCGCCCCACCGCGGCTGCGCAGCGTCACGTCGTTCTCGCTGAGCAGGCGGTGCACGAACCCGTAGGACCGTCCCGTCTCCTCGGCCAGAGCGCGGATGCTCTTGCCCTCGGCGTACCCCTTGGTCAGCTCGTCGGCGAGCTGTTCCCGCTCGGTCCCGCTCAACCGGGTTCCCCGCTTGATCGTCTCGGTCACCCCGACCTCCTCCACCGTCGCTGTCGACCTCAGACCCTCACCATGGTCACCATTCAGCGCCGTCCTGGCCAGTCGAACAGCCGGATCACTGATCCGTCCGTGATCACCGCCGCCGTCCCCGGACGGCGGGAGACCGACGTCCCGCAGGGAGGCACTGCCGGACCACGCACTGCGGCGACCCGGGAGGGCGCCGACGGGGTGGGGGTCCCGGACGTCCGGAGTGAGCGCTGACGCCAGCAGGCGAGGCGACGCGAGGAGCCGGCGCGAACGGAGAGTCCGGGACCCCCACCCCATCGGCGCCCGGCCGCGCACCCCACCACGGCACCGCACGAGCCGCAGCGCGACACCGCCCGAGGCTCAGGCGAGCGAGACCAGCTCCGCGTACTCCGCGTTCCACAGGTCCTCGACCCCGTCCGGCAGCAGCACGACCCGCTCGGGCCCCAGCGCCTCCACGGCCCCCTCGTCGTGCGTGACGAGCACGACGGCGCCCTCGTAGTGCTTGAGGGCGTCGAGGATCTCGGCCCGCGAGGCGGGGTCGAGGTTGTTGGTGGGCTCGTCCAGCAGCAGCACGTTGGCGCTGGAGACCACGAGCGTGGCCAGCGCCAGCCGCGTCTTCTCCCCGCCCGACAGGACCCCGGCGGGCTTGTCGACGTCCTCGCCGGAGAACAGGAACGAGCCCAGCACGGTCCGCACGCGGGTGTCGTCGAGGTCGGGCGAGGCCGAGCGCATGTTCTCCAGGACCGAGCGGTCGTGGTCGAGGGTCTCGTGCTCCTGGGCGTAGTACCCGATCTTGACGCCGTGACCGCCGATGATCCGGCCGGTGTCGGGTTCCTCCACGCCGCCGAGCATCCGCAGCAGCGTCGTCTTCCCGGCGCCGTTGAGGCCGAGGATGACCACGCGCGAGCCGCGGTCGATGGCCAGGTCGACGGCCGTGAAGATCTCCAGCGACCCGTAGGACTTCGACAGGCCCTCGGCCATGAGCGGCGTCTTGCCGCAGGGGGCGGGCTTGGGGAAGCGCAGCTTGGCGACCTTGTCCTGGACGCGCACGTCCTCCAGGCCGTCCAGGAGCCGTTCGGCGCGCTTGGCCATGTTCTGCGCGGCGACGGCCTTGGTGGCCTTGGCGCCCATCTTGGCGGCCTGCAGCAGCAGGGTCCCGGCCTTCTTCTCGGCGTTGGCGCGTTCGCGCACGCGGCGCTTCTCATCGGTCTCGCGCTGCTTGAGGTAGTTCTTCCACCCGACGTTGTAGAGGTCGATGGTGGCGCGGTTGGCGTCGAGGTGGAAGACGCGGTTGACGACGACCTCGAGCAGCTCGACGTCGTGGCTGATGACGATGAGCCCGCCGGAGTAGTTCTTCAGGTGCTCGCGCAGCCAGGTGATGGAGTCGGCGTCGAGGTGGTTGGTGGGTTCGTCCAGCAGCAGCGTCTCGCTGGCCGAGAAGAGGATCCGGGCCAGCTCCACGCGGCGGCGCTGACCACCCGACAGCGTCTTGAGCTGCTGGTCGAGGATGCGGTCGGGCAGGTTGAGGTTCGCGCAGATCCGGGCGGCCTCGCTCTCGGCGGTGTACCCGCCGAGGGCCACGAACCGGGCGTCGAGCTTGGTGTAGCGGTCCATGGCCTTGTCGCGGACCTTGGGGTCGTCGCTGGCCATGTCGACCTCGGCCTTGCGCAGCCGGGCGGTGATGTCGTCCAGGCCCCGCGCGGCCAGGATCCGGTCGCGGGCCAGCATCTCGGGGTCCCCGGCGCGCGGGTCCTGCGGCAGGTAGCCGATCTCGCCCGAGCGGGTGACGGTGCCCGAGGCGGGCTGCCCCTCGCCGGCGAGGACCTTGGTCAGCGTCGTCTTGCCGGCGCCGTTGCGGCCGACGAGCCCGATGCGGTCCCCGGCGGCGACCCGGAAGTTCACCCCCTCCATCAGGAGGCGGGCTCCTGCTCGGAGTTCGATGTCGGTGGCGACGATCACGGGGGGCGGCTCTCACTTCAGGTGCGGGACGGGGTTCGCGCCCAGTCTACGGGCGCACGGCAGCGGACCCCCGGAACGAGTTCCGGGGGTCCGCGAGGGGGTGGGTCAGACGTTGAAGCCGAGCGCGCGCAGCTGCTCGCGCCCGTCGTCGGTGATCTTCTCCGGGCCCCACGGCGGCATCCACACCCAGTTGATGCGGTGGTCGGCCACGACGTCGGTGAGGGCCTGCGCGGTCTGGTCCTCGATGACGTCGGTCAGCGGGCAGGCCGCGCTGGTCAGCGTCATGTCGATCGTCGCGACGTTGTCGTCGGAGACGGTCAGGCCGTAGATGAGGCCCAGGTCGACGACGTTGATCCCCAGCTCGGGGTCGACGACGTCCTTGAGGGCCTCCTCCACGTCGGCCAGGGCCGCCGGGGTGGGACCGCTCGCCGCGGTGGTCTCGCTCACGGTCGTTCCTCCAGTCCTCGGGTGGGGCTCAGGCGTGGGTGAGGAACCGGTCGTAGCCGGTCTCCTCGAGGGAGTCGGCCAGTTCCGGGCCGCCCTGCTCGGCGACCTTCCCGTTCACGAACACGTGGACGAACTGCGGCTTGATGTAGCGCAGGATCCGCGTGTAGTGGGTGATGAGCAGGACACCGGGGTTGGCCTGCGCCAGCGACCGGTTGACGCCCTCGGAGACGATCTTGAGGGCGTCGACGTCGAGGCCGGAGTCGGTCTCGTCGAGCACGGCGAACTTGGGCTTGAGCAGTTCCATCTGCAGGATCTCGTGGCGCTTCTTCTCCCCGCCGGAGAAGTGCTCGTTGACGTTGCGCTCGGCGAAGGAGGAGTCCATCTTCAGGTCGTCCATCGCCTGCTTGACGTCCTTGACCCAGGTGCGCAGCTTCGGCGCCTCGCCGTCGATGGCGGTCTTGGCGGTGCGCAGGAAGTTCGACACCGTGACGCCGGGGACCTCGACGGGGTACTGCATGGCCAGGAAGAGCCCGGCGCGGGCGCGTTCGTCGACGCTCATCGCCAGGACGTCCTCACCGTCGAGGGTGACGGTGCCGCCGGTGACGGTGTACTTGGGGTGCCCGGCGATCGAGTACGCCAGGGTCGACTTGCCCGAGCCGTTGGGGCCCATGACGGCGTGGACCTCGCCGGAGGCGATGGTGAGGTCGACCCCGCGCAGGATCTCCTTGACGGAACCGTCCGCCTCGTCGACCGTCACGTGCAGGTCGCGGATCTCCAGGGTGGACATTCAGTTCTCCTCAACGTTCTGCGCGAGCTGGGTCTCGATCGTGGTCATCAGGCGGGTCGAGATCTCGGGGATGCCGATCTTCTCGACGATGGAGGCGAAGAACCCGCGCACGACCAGGCGACGGGCCTCCTCGGCGGTGATGCCGCGCGACTGCAGGTAGAACAGCTGCTCGTCGTCGAACCGGCCCGTGGCGCTGGCGTGCCCGGCACCGACGATCTCGCCGGTCTCGATCTCCAGGTTCGGCACCGAGTCGGCGCGCGCGCCGTCGGTCAGGACGAGGTTGCGGTTCAGCTCGTAGGTCTCGGTGCCCTCGGCGCTGGCGCGGATGAGGACGTCACCGATCCACACGGCGTGCGCGGACTCGCCCTGCAGGGCGCCCTTGTACTCCACGTAGCTCTTGCAGTTCACGGCCGTGTGGTCGACGAACTGGCGGTGCTCGGAGTGCTGGCCGGCGCCGGCGAAGTACACGCCGAGCGCGGTCGCGTCGCCGCCGGGGGCGGCGTAGGAGATGTTCGCCGAGACGCGCACGGCCTTGCCGCCGAGGGTGACGACGATGTGCCGCACCCGCGCGTCGCGACCGACGAGGACGTCCTGCTGGCCGACGTGCAGCGCGTCGGCGTCCCACTCCTGCAGGCTGACCACGGTCAGGTCGGAGGCGTCGCCGGCGCGGACCTCGACGTTGCCGCGGTGCGCGCCGCCGCCGAGGTGGGACAGCACGACGAGGGCCTTGGCGTGGTGGCCGGTCTCGACCACGACGTGCCCGGAGGTGGTGACGCCGGTCTCGCCGCGGACCGTGACGACGACGGGGGCGTCCAGCTCGGCCTCGGCCGGCACCTTCACGAGGTGGGCGACGTCGGTGGTGGCCCAGCCGGTCACGGCGGCGCGGTCGCCGGGGACGAACGCGCTGCCCGCACCGACCTCGGCGAGGGTGCCGGTGCGGTGCTCGACGACGTCGGGTGCGGAGACCTCGACGGCCGCCGAGCGCGCCGGGGCGGCGTCGTCGAACAGCGGGGCGAGTTCGCGCAGCGGCGAGAACTTCCACTCCTCCTCCCGGCCCGTGGGGACCGGGAAGTCGGCGACGTCGAAGCTCGTCGCGCGCGCGGCGCGGGAGGCCTCGGGGACGACCGGCCCGCCGTGGGTGTGGGCCCCGGAGGTGTCCGCCGTGCCGGTCCTCGTCCCGGGTGCGGACGCGGTGGTCTCTTCGTTCACGAGGGTCATCAGCCGACGGCCCCTTCCATCTGCAGCTCGATCAGGCGGTTCAGTTCCAGCGCGTACTCCATGGGCAGCTCGCGCGCGACGGGCTCGATGAACCCGCGCACGATCATCGCCATGGCCTCGTCCTCGGCCATGCCGCGGCTCATGAGGTAGAAGAGCTGGTCGTCGGAGACCTTCGAGACGGTGGCCTCGTGCCCCATGACGACGTCGTCCTCGCGGATGTCGTTGTAGGGGTAGGTGTCCGACCGGGAGATCGTGTCGACCAGGAGCGCGTCGCAGCGCACCGTGGACGCCGAGTGGTGCGCGCCCTCGAGGACCTGGATGAGCCCGCGGTAGGAGGTGCGGCCGCCGCCGCGGGCGATCGACTTGGACACGATCGAGCTGGCGGTGTGCGGTGCGGCGTGGACCATCTTGGCGCCGGCGTCCTGGTGCTGGCCCTCACCGGCCATGGCGATCGACAGGGTCTCGCCCTTGGCGTGCTCGCCCATGAGGTAGACGGCCGGGTACTTCATCGTGACCTTGGACCCGATGTTGCCGTCGATCCACTCCATGGTCGCGCCCTCGGCGGCCGTGGCGCGCTTGGTGACCAGGTTGTAGACGTTGTTCGACCAGTTCTGGATGGTCGTGTACCGCACGCGGGCGTTCTTCTTCACGACGATCTCGACGACCGCGGAGTGCAGCGAGTCGGACTGGTAGATCGGCGCCGTGCAGCCCTCGACGTAGTGCACGTAGGAGCCCTCGTCGGCGATGATCAGCGTCCGCTCGAACTGGCCCATGTTCTCGGTGTTGATCCGGAAGTAGGCCTGCAGCGGGATGTCCACGTGGACGCCCTTGGGCACGTAGATGAACGACCCGCCGGACCACACCGCGGTGTTCAGCGAGGCGAACTTGTTGTCGCCCACCGGGATGACCGTGCCGAAGTACTCCTTGAAGAGCTCCTCGTGCTCGCGCAGCCCCGTGTCGGTGTCGACGAAGATGACGCCCTTCTCCTCCAGGTCCTCGCGGATCTGGTGGTAGACGACCTCGGACTCGTACTGGGCCGCGACGCCGGCGATGAGGCGCTGCTTCTCGGCCTCGGGGATGCCCAGGCGGTCGTAGGTCGCCTTGATGTCCTCGGGCAGCTCGTCCCAGCTGGTCGCCTGCTTCTCCGTGGAGCGCACGAAGTACTTGATGTTGTCGAAGTCGATCCCGGTCAGGTCCGAGCCCCAGTCCGGCATGGGCTTGCGGCCGAACAGGCGCAGGGCCTTCAGGCGCAGCGCGAGCATCCACTCGGGCTCGTCCTTGAGCGCGGAGATGTTGCGCACCACGTCCTCGGACAGGCCGCGCCGGGCCGAGGCACCGGCGGCGTCGGAGTCCGCCCAGCCGTACTGGTACTTGCCGAGGCCCTCCAGTTCGGGCGGACCCGCGGTGGTGGTGGTCTCGGAGACGGTGTCGGTCACAGTCGTCGTCCTTCCGTGGCGTGCTGGGTGTCGTGCGCTGGGTCGGGCTGGGGGTCGTGCGCTGGGTCGGGCTGGTGGAGCGTCTCGAGCGGGATGAACGTCGTGCAGACGTGGTCCCCGTGGGCCAGGGTCGCCAGGCGCTGGACCCGGGTGCCCAGGATCGTCTCGAAGGTCCGCCGCTCGGCCTCGCACAGCTGCGGGAACGCCTCGGCGACCTTCTGGACCGGGCAGTGCCCCTGGCACAACTGGGTCCCCTCGGCCGGTGTTCCCTGCGCGACGGGCCGGGAGCTGGCCGAGTAGCCCTGGTCGGCCAGAGCCCGCACCAGCGCCTCGACGCGGTCCGGCAGCGGGCCCTGCAGACCGGCCAGGGACTGCTCCAGGGCCGCGAAGCGCTGCCGCGCGAAGTCGGTGACGGCCTGCGGGCCGAGCGTGTCGGCCAGGTACCGCAGGGCGCCGAGGGCGAGGTCGTCGTACCCCGAGGGCAGGTCGTCGTGACCGGCGGAGCCGATGACGTACTCCTTGGCGGGCCGGCCCCGGCCGCGGCGGGCGTCCGGGCGCGGGTCGCGCACCTCCAGGACCCCCTCGGCGACCATGGCCTCGAGGTGGCGCCGCACGGCGGCGCCGGTCAGCCCGAGCAGGTCGGCGATGCGAGCGGCGCTGACCGGGCCGAGCTCGGCGACGGTGGTGCGCACCCGGGTCCGGGTGCGGGCCTCCTCCGAGGTCACCGCGGGGCCCGCTCCCGCGACGGGCCGGTGCCCCGCGGGTAAGGCCGTCCTCACCATTTCCACAACACCCATGTTACCTAATTGCCCGCCGAGGCCCCAACCGACCCCCCGCGTCCGGTCGGGGACCTACTACTCCTCCTCGTAGACTCCTGCCTCGTGGCGCTCGGTTCCCCCTCACCCTCGATGGCCAAGGACGCCCGCGCGGACGCGGCCGTCGAGGTCGTCGACCTGCGCAAGAGCTACCGCGCCGGCGCACCCGTCCTCGACGGCCTCACCTTCCGCGCCGAGCGCGGGCGGGTCACCGCCCTGCTCGGGCCCAACGGAGCCGGCAAGACGACGACCGTGGGGATCTGCGAGGGCCTGCAGCGGGCCGACTCCGGTCGCGTGCGCGTCCTGGGCCTGGACCCGGTCGCCGACGCCGGCGCGCTGCGCCCGCGGGTGGGGGTGATGCTGCAGGACGGCGGGTTGCCGACCGGCGTGGGTGCCCTCGAGGCCCTGCGGCACCTCGCCTCCCTGCACTCCGACCCCCTCGACGTGGGCGCCCTGGCCGAGCGCCTGGGCCTGACCTCCTTCGCGCGCACCCGCGTCCGGCGGCTGTCCGGCGGCCAGCGCCAGCGCCTGGCGATGGCCTGCGCGCTCGTGGGCCGCCCCGAGCTGGTCTTCCTCGACGAACCCAGCGCCGGCCTGGACCCGCAGGCCCGCCTCGCCGTGTGGGACGTCGTGCGCGAGGTGCGCGCGGCCGGGGTCGCCGTCGTCCTGACCACCCACCTCATGGAGGAGGCCGAGCGCCTGGCCGACGACGTCGTGGTCGTCGACCACGGCCGGGTCGTGGCCACCGGCTCCCCCGACGACCTGACCCGGGGCCCGGCCGCGCTGAGCTTCCGCTCCCGCCCCGGCCTGCCGACCGCCTCCCTGACCCGTGCCCTGCCCGCGGGGGCCGAGGTCAGCGAGCTGGAACCGGGCCGCTACGTCGTCGCCGGGATCGACGTCGACCCGCGCGTCGTGGCGACCGTGACGAACTGGTGCGCCTCCCACGACGTGCTCGCCGAAGGCGTCGGCCCCGTCCGGCGCACCCTGGAGGACGTGTTCCTCGACCTGACCGGGAGGACCCTGCGGTGACGGCCCTGGACTTCAGCCCCGCGGGCGGGGCCACCCCGTTCCTGCCCCGGGTCCTGCGCCAGGCGGGCTTCGAGGCCGCGGTGGCGCTGCGCAACGGCGAGCAGCTGCTGCTCACCCTCCTGCTGCCGGCCCTGGTGCTGGTGGGCGTGACGCGCGTGCGCTCCCTCGACCTCGGGACCGGGCCCCGCCCGGCGCTCGCCCTCGGCGGTGTGATCGCCCTGGCCGTGGTCTCCACCGCCTTCACCGGCCAGGCCATCGGCACCGGCTTCGACCGGCGCAACGGGGTGCTGCGCCTGCTGGCCACCTCACCGCTGGGGCGCTCGGGCCTGCTGGCGGGCAAGGTCCTGGCCGTCCTGGGCCTGGTCGTCGTCCAGGTCGTCGTGCTGGGCCTGATCGCCCTGCCGCTGGGCTGGTCCCCCACCGCCGGGGCCCTGGCCGCGGTGCCCGCGCTGCTGCTGGGCGTGGCGGCCTTCACCTGCCTCGGCCTGCTGCTGGCCGGCACCGTGCGGGCCGAGGGGACGCTGGCCGTCGCCAACTTCGTCTGGGTCCTGCTGCTGGCCGGGGGCGGGCTCGTGCTGCCCTCACCGCTGGGGCCGGTCGCCGCACTGCTGCCGTCCGGCGCCCTGGGCACGGCCGTGCGCGAGGCGCTGGCCTCGGGGACGGTCGCGGTCGGCCCGCTGGTGGTGCTCGCGGTCTGGGCCGTGCTGTGCGGCCTGGCCTGCGCGCGCTGGTTCCGCTGGGAGTGAGCGCGCTGCTCGGCCTGGGCGTCCTCGCCCTCGGCGCGCTCGTGGTCCTCGCCGCCGTCCTGCTGGCCCTGGCGGGGCGGCGACGCACCCCGGCGACCATCGGCTGCGCCCTGGCCGGCGCGGCGCTGCTCGTCGTGTGGGTCGTCCTGACCGCCCGCGCCGGCGTCCGCGCCGACGGGCGGGGCACCACCGCGACCGTCTACGACGACGCGCAGTGGTGGGCCCTCGCGGTCCTCGCCGCGCTCACCTCCCTGGCCCTGACCGCGCGCCACCGGCGCCGCTGACCCCCGCCGCACGACGGCGAAACCCCTCCCGGAGCAAGGTCCGGGAGGGGTTTCGCCGTGCAGCGGGCAGGAGCCTCAGGAGGGCCAGGAGAACGACAGGAACGGGTCCAGCGCGACCGCGATCGAGAGCAGCGTCAGGTACGTGATCGAGCCGTGGAACACCCCCATCGGGGAGATCCGCCGCAACTGCTCCAGGGTCCCCGCGTCCTGCCCGCCGGTCTCGCGCTCGAAGCGGGTCGCCCTGCGGTGCAGGCCGACCGTCTGGGCGAGGAACCCCACGCCGAGCACCAGCGCCGCGACGCCGTAGACCACCCCGGCCCCGCCGAGGGGCACGAGCAGCAGGGAGCAGAGCACCATCGCCACCGTGTAGAGCACGATCTGGCGCGAGACCGTCGTGGGCTTGGCCACGACCGGCAGCATCGGCACCCCGGCGTTGGCGTAGTCCTCGCGGTAGCGCACCGACAGGGGCCAGTAGTGCGGCGGGGTCCACAGGAAGATGACGCCGAACAGGACGAACGGCGCCCAGGACAGCGAGTTCGTGACCGCCGTCCAGCCGATGAGGACCTGCATGCAGCCCGCGACCCCGCCCCAGACGATGTTCTGCGACGTGCGGCGCTTGAGCAGCAGCGTGTAGCCCACGACGTAGAGCAGGATCGCGCCGACGGCCAGGGCGGCCGAGAGGACGTTGACGAACAGGACGAACAGCGCGGTCGAGGCGAGGCCGAGGACGACGGCGAACAGCAGCGCCTGGTTCGGCGTCACCGCACCCGTCACCAGCGGCCGGTTCTCGGTGCGCTTCATGAGCGCGTCGATGTCGCGGTCGAAGTAGCAGTTCAGGGTGTTCGCGCAGCCCGCGGCCAGCGCCCCCCCGACGAAGGTCGTCAGGATGAGCCACCCCGAGGGCATGCCGTCCGCGGCGAAGAGCATCACCGGGATAGTCGTGATGAGCAGCAGCTCCACGATGCGGGGCTTGGTGAGCGCGACGTAGGCGGCGGCCCGGGGGAAGCGCGGGGGGCGCCCGCTGCGGCGGCGGCCCAGCAAGCTGGTCCGGGAGTGCGCAGGGGCGTCGGAGAGACGCGGGTCGGCGACGGTCACAGTGTCCTCGGGGCGAGGCGGCAGCGGGCGGTCCAGAGCTTACGCCTCTGCTACGCAGTGTCGTATCCGGCCCGTGCCGCACGGCGCGCCCCGCGGGCCCTCCCCGCCCGCGCCTCGCGCCCCCGCGGGGGGCGCCACCCCTGCCCAGAGGCGCCCGACCCCGCTGCGAGTAGGCTCACCTGTGGTGACGCACCCCACACCCGCGGCGGACGACGTCCGGCCCCGGCCGGGGTGGGCACCGCACACGAACGCCTCGATCGCCGGGCCGCCACGAGCGGGCCGGCGCGCGACGGGAGACGACAGAGCGGACCACGGCCGGTCCCCCACCGCCATCCGGGCGTTGGTCGGTCAGCTGGTTCGCACGGGAGGAGATACGTGAGCCAGCAGTCCCTCGAGTGGAGCGACCTCGACACCAGGACGGTGGACACCGTCCGCGTCCTGGCCATGGACGCCGTGCAGCGTGCCGGCAACGGGCACCCCGGCACCGCGATGAGCCTCGCGCCGGTCGCGTACCTGCTCTTCCAGAAGATGCTGCGCCAGGACCCCTCGGACCCGGACTGGGTGGGCCGCGACCGGTTCGTCCTGTCCTGCGGGCACTCCAGCCTGACGCTGTACATCCAGCTGTACCTGGCCGGCTACGGCCTGGAGCTGGACGACCTGAAGGCCCTGCGCAAGTGGGGTTCGAAGACCCCGGGCCACCCCGAGCACGGGCACACCGCCGGGGTCGAGATGACGACCGGCCCGCTGGGCCAGGGCCTGTCCTCGGCCGTCGGGATGGCCATGGCCGCCCGCCGCGAGCGCGGTCTGTTCGACCCCGAGGCGGCGCCGGGCACCAGCCCGTTCGACCACTTCATCTACGTCCTGGCCTCCGACGGCGACATCGAGGAGGGCGTGACCTCCGAGGCCTCGGCCATCGCCGGGGTCCAGGAGCTGGGCAACCTGGTCGTCATCTACGACCAGAACCACATCTCCATCGAGGACGACACCGCGATCGCCCTGGGCGAGGACACCGCCGCGCGCTACGAGGCCTACGGCTGGCACGTCCAGACCGTCGACTGGACCAACGGCGGCGAGGGCCCGTACACCGAGGACGTCCACGCGCTGCACGCGGCGATCGAGGCGGCCAAGGCCGAGACCGGCAAGCCGTCCTTCATCCAGCTGCGCACCGTCATCGCCTACCCGGCGCCGACCCTGCAGGGCACCGGCAAGTCGCACGGCTCCGCGCTCGGCGAGGCCGAGGTCAAGGCGACCAAGGAGATCCTCGGGTTCGACCCGGAGAAGGACTTCGACGTCTCCGACGAGGTCATCTCCTTCGCCCGCCAGGCGCGCGAGCGCGGCAAGGCCGACCACGAGGCGTGGCAGACGTCGTTCGACGCGTGGCGCTCCGGCGCCGGTGAGCGCGCGGAGCTGTTCGACCGCATCCGCACCCGCACGCTGCCCGCCGGCTGGGAGCAGGCGCTGCCCGTCTTCGAGCCCGGCAAGGCGATCGCCTCGCGCAAGGCCTCCGGTGAGGTCCTCAACGCCCTGGCCGCCGGTCTGCCGGAGCTGTGGGGCGGGTCGGCCGACCTGGCCGAGTCGAACCTGACCTCGATGAAGGGCGAACCGTCCTTCCTGCCGCCGAACCGCACGACGAAGACGTGGGACGGCAACATCTACGGCCGCACCCTGCACTTCGGCATCCGCGAGCACGCGATGGGCTCGATCCTCAACGGGATCGCGCTGCACGGCGGGACCCGCCCCTACGGCGGCACGTTCCTCGTCTTCAGCGACTACATGCGCCCGGCGGTCCGCCTCGCGGCGATCATGAAGCTGCCGGTGACGTACGTGTGGACGCACGACTCCATCGGCCTGGGCGAGGACGGCCCGACGCACCAGCCGATCGAGCACCTCGCCGCGCTGCGCGCCATCCCCGGCCTCGACGTCGTCCGCCCGGGCGACGCCAACGAGACCGCGTGGGCCTGGCGCACGATCCTGGGGCACACCGACCGTCCCGCCGGCCTGGCGCTGTCGCGCCAGAACCTGCCGACGTTCGACCGCTCGCAGGCCGGCTGGGGCGACGCCTCCGGTGTCGCCAAGGGCGCCTACACGCTGGTGGAGAGCTCGGCGGCCACGCCGCAGGTCATCCTCATCGGCACCGGCTCGGAGGTCCAGATCGCCGTGGCCGCCCGCGAGCAGCTCGAGGCCGAGGGCATCCCCACCCGCGTCGTCTCGATGCCCAGCCGCGAGTGGTTCCTCCAGCAGGACCAGGCCTACCGCGACACCGTCCTGCTGCCGCAGGTCAAGGCGCGCGTCTCCGTCGAGGCGGGGCTGGCCTTCGGCTGGGAGCAGTTCGTCGGCGACGCCGGCCGCTCGGTCTCCATCGAGCACTTCGGCGCCTCGGCCGACTACCAGGACCTGTACCGCGAGTTCGGCCTGACCGACACCGCGGTCGTGGCCGCCGCGAAGGAATCCCTCGCCGGCCTGCAGTGACCCGTGCCCGGGGGCCCGTCAGGGCCCCCGGGTCTCCTTGCGGGCGCCGACCCGGCGCCCACTCGTAGTGGAACCCCGGAACGGAGAAACCCCGTGAGCAGCACCAACCTCGAAACCCTGCACCGCAACGGCGTGTCGGTCTGGCTGGACGACCTGTCCCGCGAGCTGACCGACGGCGGCGAGCTGCAGCGCCTGGTCGACCTCGGCGTCCTGGGCGTCACGTCCAACCCGACGATCTTCGCGACCGCCCTGTCCAAGGGCGACCGCTACACCGAGCAGGTCACCGAGCTCGTCAAGGCCGGCGCCGACACCGAGAAGGCCGTCTTCGAGATCACCACCGAGGACGTGCGCCGCGCCGCCGACGTCCTCAAGCCGGTC
Organism: Kineococcus rhizosphaerae; assembly: GCF_003002055.1. Classification (NCBI taxonomy): domain Bacteria; kingdom Bacillati; phylum Actinomycetota; class Actinomycetes; order Kineosporiales; family Kineosporiaceae; genus Kineococcus; species Kineococcus rhizosphaerae. The sequence continues at coordinate 257,369 of NZ_PVZF01000001.1, read as the reverse complement.
TTCGACCGCACCGACGGCCTCGACGGCCGCGTCTCCCTCGAGGTCGACCCGCGCCTGGCGCGCGACACCGCGGCCACCGAGGAGTCGGCCCGGCAGCTGTGGAAGGCCGTCGGCAAGGAGAACCTCTACATCAAGATCCCGGCGACCGTCGAGGGTCTGGCCGCGATCTCCACGGCCCTGTCCGAGGGCATCAGCGTCAACGTCACGCTGATCTTCTCCCTGGACCGCTACCGCGCCGTCATGCAGGCCTTCCTGACGGGTCTGGAGCAGGCCAAGCTCAACGGGCACGACATCTCCAAGATCGAGTCGGTCGCCTCGTTCTTCGTCTCCCGCGTCGACACCGAGATCGACAAGCGCCTCGACGAGATCGGCACCGAGGAGGCGAAGGCCCTGCGCTCCAAGGCGGGGCTGGCCAACGCCCGCCTGGCCTACCAGGCCTACGAGGAGGTCTTCTCGACCCCGCGCTGGCAGGTGCTCAAGGAGTCCGGCGCCCGCGCGCAGCGTCCGCTGTGGGCCTCCACCGGCGTCAAGGACCCGAACCTGCCCGACACCCTGTACGTGACCGGGCTGGTGGCGCCGAACACGGTGAACACCATGCCGGGCAAGACGCTGGACGCCACGGTCGACCACGCCGAGGTCAGCGGCGACACCATCCGCGGCTCCTACGGCGAGTCCCAGCAGGTGCTGGACGACCTCGAGCGTCTGGGCATCTCCTACTCCGAGGTCGTCGAGCTGCTCGAGACCGAGGGCCTGGACAAGTTCGAGAAGAGCTGGACCGAACTCCTGCAGACCGTCACCGACGAGCTGGAGCGCGTGAAGACGCAGGTCGACGCCCAGTGAGCCCCGCGCGGGTGCTGCCCGCAGAGAATCCGCTCCGCGATCCTCGGGACAAGCGGCTCCCGCGCATCGCCGGCCCGTGCGGCATGGTCATGTTCGGCGTGACGGGCGACCTGGCCCGCAAGAAGCTCATGCCGGCCATCTACGACCTGTCCAACCGGGGCCTGCTCCCGCCGGGCTTCGCCCTCACGGGCTTCGCCCGGCGGGACTGGGTCGACCAGGACTTCGGCAAGATCGTCTACGACTCGGTGCGCCAGCACGCGCGGACCCCGTTCCGCGAGTCCGTCTGGGCGCAGCTGGCCGAGGGTTTCCGGTTCGTGCCCGGTGAGTTCGACGACGACGAGGCGTTCGACCAGCTCGCCGCCACCGTCGCCGACCTCGACCGCGTGCGCGGGACCGGCGGGAACCACGCGTTCTACATGTCGATCCCGCCCCGGTTCTTCCCGGTCGTCGCCAAGCAGCTGGCGCGCAGCGGGTTGAGCGCCCAGCACGGCGACCAGTGGCGTCGCGTCGTCATCGAGAAGCCGTTCGGGCACGACCTGAAGTCGGCCCGTGAGCTGAACGCCGTGGTGGAGAAGGTGTTCCCGCCGGACTCGGTGTTCCGCATCGACCACTACCTGGGCAAGGAGACGGTCCAGAACATCCTGGCGCTGCGCTTCGCCAACCAGATGTTCGAGCCGCTGTGGAACGCCAACCACGTCGACCACGTGCAGATCACCATGGCCGAGGACATCGGCATCGGCGGCCGCGCGGGGTACTACGACGGCATCGGCGCGGCGCGCGACGTCATCCAGAACCACCTGCTGCAGCTGCTCGCGCTGACGGCGATGGAGGAGCCCGTCTCCTTCGACGCCGACGACCTGCGCGCCGAGAAGGCCAAGGTCCTCTCGGCCGTGCGCCCGGCCAAGGACATCGCCCGCTCCACCGCGCGCGGTCAGTACGCGTCGGGCTGGCAGGGTTCGGAGTACGTCAAGGGGTACCTGGACGAGGACGGCATCCCCTCGGACTCCACGACCGAGACGTTCGCGGCGATCGAGCTGGAGATCGACACCCGCCGCTGGGCCGGTGTCCCGTTCTACCTGCGCGCCGGCAAGCGCCTGGGCCGGCGGGTGACGGAGATCGCCGTCGTGTTCAAGCGCGCCCCGCACCTGCCGTTCGAGAAGACGGCCACCGAGGAGCTCGGGCAGAACGCCCTGGTGATCCGCGTGCAGCCGGACGAGGGCATCACCATGCGGTTCGGCTCGAAGGTCCCCGGCACCGCGATGGAGGTGCGCGACGTGACGATGGACTTCGGCTACGGCCACGCCTTCACCGAGTCCTCCCCCGAGGCGTACGAGCGGCTCATCCTCGACGTCCTGCTGGGCGACCCGCCGCTCTTCCCCAGCCACACCGAGGTCGAGCTGTCGTGGAAGGTGCTGGACCCGATCACGTCGTTCTGGGCCAAGAACGGTCGCCCGGAGCCGTACGCGTCGGGCAACTGGGGTCCGGCTTCGGCCGATGCCATGCTCGCGCGCACCGGCCGGCAGTGGCGGCGACCGTGACCCCGAACCCCACCCCGCAGGAGGTCCTGCCGTGATCATCGACCTGCCCAGCACGTCGACCAGCGCCATCAACAAGGCCATGGTCGACCTGCGGGACTCCGGTGGCGCCGTGGCGCTCGGCCGGGTCCTGACCCTCGTCGTCATCACCGACGACGCCCACGCCGAGGACGCGATCTCGGCGGCCAACGAGGCCAGCCGCGAGCACCCGTGCCGGGTCCTCGTGCTGGCCCGCGGCAACAAGCGCGGGGCGGCGCGCCTCGACGCGCAGATCCGCGTCGGCGGCGACGCCGGCGCCAGCGAGGTCATCGTGCTGCGCGCCTACGGCCCGTTGGTGGAGCACGGGGAGACGACCATCGTGTCCCTGCTGCTGCCCGACGCGCCGATCGTGGCGTACTGGCCCGGCGCCGCGCCCGACGACCTGCGCTCGGACCCCATCGGGCGGATCGCGCAGCGGCGCATCACCGACTCCGCCGAGGCGCGCGACCCCGCGAAGGCCCTCGAGGCCCGCCGGGCGACCTACCGGGCCGGGGACACCGACCTGGCCTGGACGCGGCTGACCAACTGGCGGGCCCTGCTGGCCGCGGCCCTGGACCAGCCGCCGTACGAGCCGGTCTCGGCGATCACGGTCGCCGGCGCGCCGGACAGCCCCAGCACCGAACTGCTGGCGGCCTGGCTCGCGGCCAAGCTCAAGGCCCCCGTCGTGCGGGCCCGGACCCGTCGGGGCACGGGGGTGCAGAGCGTGCGCCTGACCCGCAAGTCCGGTGCGGTGGAACTGATCCGCCCCGACCAGAACGTCGCCACGCTCACCCAGCCCGGTCAGCCCGACCGCCGGCTGTCCCTGGCCCGGCGCCTGGTCAAGGACTGCCTGACCGAGGAGCTGCGCCGCCTGGACCCCGACGACGTGTACGGCGAGGTCCTGGCCGACGGCCTGCCGCAGGTCGGCAAGAAGGTCATGTCGGTGCGCGACGCCGAGAACGCCGGGAAGCTGTCGACGACCAAGACGGCCGCGGCCCGGCAGGCGGCGGCCGAGAAGGCCTCCGCGAAGGTGTCGGCGTCCATGAAGGGCGCACCGCCCGAGCCCGAGCACGGTGACGGGACGACACCGGCGAACGAGGAGCACGAGTCGGCCGCCGCGCCCCGGCGGGCGACGGCGAAGCGGACCACCGCTGCGAAGCGGACCACCGCTGCGAAGCGGACCACCGCTGCGAAGCGGACCACCGCTGCGAAGCGGACCACCGCGGGCACCGGGACCACGGGGACCGGCGCGGCGAAGAAGACCGCCCCCCGCAAGCGGGCGGCGGCCGGGGGGGCGGGCGCGTGACCCGCGAGACCGTCCTGGTCGTCCGGCACGAGTCCCCGGAGGTGCTCGCCGCCGCGACCGCGGGCCGGTTGCTCGCGGCGATCGCCGATGCGCAGGCGGCCCGGGGGCTCGCCCACGTGTCGCTGACGGGCGGGACCATCGGGGGCAAGACCCTCGCCGCCGTCGCGGCCTCCCCCGCCCGGGAGTCCGTGGACTGGAAGCGCGTGCACCTGTGGTGGTCCGACGAGCGGTTTCTGCCCGCCGGCGACCCCGAGCGCAACGCGACCCAGGCCCAGGACGCGCTGCTGGGCGCGCTGGACCTCGACCCGGCGACGGTGCACCTGCCGCCGGCGAGCGACGGGCCCGACGGCGACGACCTCGACGCGGCCGCCGCGCGCTACGCGGCGGAACTGCTGCAGTTCGGCGCCGGGGCCGAGGCGCCGGAGTTCGACGTCCTGCTGCTCGGGATGGGTCCGGACGGGCACGTGGCCTCGCTGTTCCCGCACCACGCGGGGTTGGGCCGTGACGACTCCAGCGTCGTGGGGGTCCGCGAGTCCCCCAAGCCCCCGCCGCTGCGGGTGTCGTTCACCTTCGGGGCGATCGCCCGGGCCCGGCAGGTGTGGCTCGTGGCCGCCGGCGCCGAGAAGGCCGCCGCCGTGGCCCGCGGCGTGGCGGCCGGTGACGTGTCCGAGACCCCCGCGGCGGGTGTGTTCGGCACCGAGCGGACCCTGTGGCTCATCGACCAGGCGGCTGCGACCGACCTCTGAGACCGGCGCCGCCCGGAGCCCGGGGTGGTCGAGCAGCGCTCGATCACCCCGGGCTCTCGTCGTGCAGGGCGTCGACCATGGCGCGCAGCGCGCTGAACGCCTGCGCCTGCTGCTGCGGGCTGAGCCGGGACAGCATCCTGAACTCGACGGAACGGACCGCCGCGGTCGCCGCCCGCAGGGCGTCGCGACCGGCGGGGGTGAGTTCGGCGGGCAGGACCTTGCCGACGAGTGCCTGCGCCGGGCGGGTGACGAGACCCTCGCGCTCGAGGGTCTGCAGGAGCACGTTCATGGACTGCCGGGTGACGAAGGCCCCGCGGGCCAGGTCGGAGTTCGACAGCCCGGGTCGCTGGGCGAGCAGTTCCAGGCACGAGTAGCGGGTCACGCTCATCCCGAGCGGGCGCAGGACGTCGTCCAGGGCGGTGCGCAGCGCGCTGGAGGCCTCCTTCAGCAGATAGCCGAGCGAGGTCGGCAGGTCGATCCCCGCCTCGGTCCCCGGCGCGGGACTCTCTTGACTCATGTCAGCATCCTGACATACCGTCTGTCGTGTCAGAGAACTGACACGAACAAGAGGAGCCCCCCGTGCCGGTCACCGGTCCCGACTTCATCTCGCTGCAGACCCGCGACCTGGCTGCGGCGCAGGCGTTCTACGAGCGCTACCTCGGCCTGGTGCGCTCCCCCGCCGGCCCCCCGCACGCCGTCGTCTTCGACACCGCCCCCGTGACCTTCGCGCTGCGCGACGTCATCCCCGGCACCGACCTGTCCTCGGGGGAACGACCCGGCCTCGGGGTGGCGCTGTGGCTGCACGCCACGGACGTCCAGGAGATCCACGACGCGCTCGCCGCGGACGGTCACCGGATCGTCTCGGCTCCCGTCGACGGTCCCTTCGGGCGGACGTTCACGTTCGCCGACCCCGACGGGTACCACGTGACGCTGCACGACCGCGCCTGACCCGGGCACGACGAAGGCCCCCTGCGTTGCGCAGGGGGCCTTCGTCGTGCAGTGGGTCCAGAGTCAGCGGATGAGGCCGCGTGCCCGCAGGCTCTCGAGGGCCTCGTTGAGGATCGCTTCCCCGTCGGAGTCCGAGCGCCGCTCCTTCACGTACGCCAGGTGCGTCTTGTACGGCTCGTTCTTCGGCGGAGCGGGCGGGTTGGCTCGGTCGGTGCCCGCCGGGAACCCGCAGCGCGGGCAGTCCCAGGTCTCGGGCGGCTCGACCCCGGACTCCTCGGCGAAGCTGGGCTTGGTCTCGTGCCCGTTCGCGCACCAGTAGGAGATGCGGATGCGGGGAGCGGTGTCCCCCCGTTCCGCCTCGCCCATGGGGCCGGCGCCGACCCTGCTGCCCCGGATGGCGTTGCCACCTGCCACGTCGGTCGTCTCCTCAGAACTCGTTGGTGAAGCGCTCGACGAGGCCGAGCAGCACGACGGTGGCGAACCAGACGCAACCGATCGTGATGGTGAAGCGGTTGAGGTTGCGTTCCGCCATGCTCGACCCGGACAGGCTCGTGGTGACGCCGCCGCCGAACATGTCCGACAGCCCGCCGCCCTTGCCCTTGTGGAGCAGGATCAGCAGGGTCAGGAAGAGGCTGGAGATCGCGAGGATCACCTGCAGCACGATGCGGAGGACGCTCACACGATCAGCTTAGGTCATCGGGAGGCGTGGTCCGGCAGGTTCGCCGGGCGCGTCCCCTCAGGCCGGGTGGTCCCTGAACCGCACGATGGCGGCGAAGTCCGCGGCGTCGGTGCTGGCCCCGCCCACGAGGGCGCCGTCCACGTCGGGCTGCTTCATGATGGCCGCGATGCTGGCCGGCTTCACGCTCCCGCCGTACAGGACGCGGGTCGCCGCGGCGGTCTCGGCGTCGAACTGCTCGGCGACGGCCGCCCGCAGGGCGGCGCACACCTCCTGCGCGTCCTCGGGGGTGGCGACCTCACCGGTGCCGATGGCCCAGACCGGTTCGTAGGCCAGCACCAGCCCGGCGACCTGCTCCTTCGCCAGCCCGGACAGGGCCTGGGTGACCTGGCCGACGGTGAACTCGACGTGCTGGGCGGCCTTGCGGACGTCCAGCGGTTCGCCGACGCACACGATCGGCACGAGGCCGTGCGCGAGCGCCTGCTTCGTCTTGGTGTTGACGAGCTCGTCGGTCTCGCCGTGGTACTGGCGGCGCTCGGAGTGGCCGACGGCCACGTACCGCACGCCGAGCTTGGCGAGCTGCGCGCCGGAGACCTCGCCGGTGTAGGCGCCGGACTCGTGCGCCGAGAGGTCCTGCGCCCCCAGCTTCAGGGACAGCTTGTCGCCCTCGATGAGGGTCTGGACGGTGCGCAGGCTGGTGTATGACGGCAGGACGGCGACCTCGACGGCCGAGTAGTCGTGCTTGGCGTCCTTGAGGGTCCAGTCCAGCTTCTGCACCAGCAGGGTGCCCTGCTGGTGGTCCAGGACCATCTTCCAGTTGCCGGCGATCAGGGGGGTGCGGGTCATCGTCGAACCTCCGGTTTGCGGGGGGTGAGCGGGTCAGTCGAGGACGTCGAGGCCGGGCAGCTGCTTGCCCTCGAGGTACTCCAGGCTCGCTCCACCGCCGGTGGAGATGTGCCCGAACTGCGAGTCGGCGAAGCCGAGGGTGCGCACGGCCGCGGCGGAATCGCCCCCGCCGACGACGCTGAACGCGCCCGAGGCGGTCCCGGCGTCGACGATGGCCTGCGCCACGGCACGGGTACCACCGGCGTAGGGCTCCATCTCGAACACGCCCATGGGCCCGTTCCAGAAGACCGTGCGCGCGTCGGCCAGGGCCGCGGCGAAGGCGGCCGAGGAGTCGGGGCCGATGTCGAGCCCGAGGCGGTCGGCGGGGATGGCGTCGGCGGGCACGACCTGCGGGTCGGCGTCGGCGGCGAACGCGGTCGCGGCCACGACGTCGGTCGGCAGGACCAGCTGCACGCCCTTGGCCTTCGCCGTGGCGATGTACTCGTTGACCTTCTCCAGCTGGTCGGCCTCGAGCAGGCTCTTGCCGACCTCGTGGCCGACGGCCTTGAGGAAGGTGAAGACCATGCCGCCGCCGACGAGGAGCCGGTCGCCCTCGGTCAGCAGCGTGCCGAGCAGGTTGTCGATGACGCCGAGTTTGTCGGAGACCTTCGACCCGCCGAGCACGACCGCGTACGGGCGCTCGGGGTCGGTGGTGAGGCGCTGCAGCACGGCCACCTCGGCGGCGACGAGCAGTCCGGCGGCGTGCGGCAGGCGGCGGGCGACGTCGAAGACGCTGGCGTGCTTGCGGTGCACCGCGCCGAAGCCGTCGGAGACGAAGCCGTCGGCCAGGGCCGCGAGCTCGTCGGCGAACGCGCCGCGCTCGCCGTCGTCCTTGCTCGTCTCGCCGGGGGCGAAGCGGATGTTCTCCAGCAGCAGCAGCTGCCCGTCCTCTAGGGCGGCCACGGCGGCCTTGGCCTGCGCTCCGACCGTCTCGGGGCTGAACCCGACGTGGACCCCGGGCAGCAGCTCGGCCAGGCGCGCGTGGACGGGGGCCAGGGAGTACTTCGCCTCGGGGACGCCCTCGGGTCGGCCCAGGTGCGCGGTGACGACGACGCGGGCGCCGGCGTCGAGCAGGCGCCGCAGCGTCGGCACGGAAGCGCGGATGCGGCCGTCGTCGGTGATGGCGGGCGCCCCGCCGGAGTGGTCGAGCGGGACGTTGAGGTCGCTGCGGACGAGGACGCGCTTGCCGGCGAACCCGCCGAGCTGGGTCTCGAGGTCGTCGATGGTCTTCACGGACGTTCCCTTCTGCTGTCGGGTCCGTCCCCGGCGGGGCGCGGTGGACGGACGACGGCCCGGACCCTCCGTCGTGGAGGGCCCGGGCCGGATCATGTCTCCAGGCTCAGAGGGAGGAGCCCACGAGCGTGACGAGGTCCACGAGGCGGTTGGAGTAGCCCCACTCGTTGTCGTACCAGCCGACGACCTTGACCTGGTTGCCGATGACCTTCGTCAGGCCGGAGTCGTAGATGCACGACGAGGGGTCGGTGACGATGTCGGAGGAGACCAGCGGCTCGTCCGAGTAGGTCAGGTAGCCCTTGAGGGGGCCCTCGGCCGCGGCCTTGTAGGCGGCGTTGATCTCCTCGACCGTGGTCTCGCGACCCACGGTCACGGTCAGGTCGGTGGCCGAGCCCGTCGGGACCGGCACGCGCAGCGCGTAGCCGTCGAGCTTGCCCTTCAGCTGCGGCAGCACCAGGCCGATGGCCTTGGCCGCGCCGGTGGAGGTCGGCACGATGTTCAGGGCCGCGGCGCGGGCGCGGCGCAGGTCCTTGTGCGGGCCGTCCTGCAGGTTCTGGTCGGCGGTGTAGGCGTGGACCGTGGTCATGAGACCGCGCTCGATGCCGAAGGTGTCGTCGAGGACCTTGGCCAGCGGCGCGAGGCAGTTCGTCGTGCACGAGGCGTTCGAGATGATCGAGTGCTTCGCGCCGTCGTACTCGGAGTCGTTGACGCCCATGACGACGGTGACGTCGTCGTTGGTGGCGGGCGCGGAGATGACGACCTTCTTGGCGCCGGCGCTCAGGTGGGCCTTGGCCTTCTCGCCGTCGGTGAAGAAGCCGGTGGACTCCACGACGACGTCGACGCCGAGGTCGCCCCAGCCGAGGTTGGCGGGGTCGCGGTCGGCGAGGACCTTGACGGTCCTGTCGCCGACGACGATGGAGTCGCCCTCCACGCGCACGTCCTCGGCCAGCTTGCCGAGGATCGAGTCGTGCTTGAGCAGGTGCGCCAGCGCCTTGGCGTCGGTGAGGTCGTTGACCGCGACGACCTCGAGGTCCGCGCCCTGCGCCAGGGCTGCGCGGAAGAAGTTGCGGCCGATGCGACCGAATCCGTTGATGCCGACCCGAGTGGTCATGCGCTCTCCATCCTTGACGCCCCCCTGGACCGGGCGGTCGGGTGCGTCTCGTGCGTCCGGTACGTGATCTGCACTGGTGCGGCGCCCCCTGCAGGCAGGGGGAACCCGCCGCGGGCCCCGCGGCGTCGGTCCGACCCTATGGCCTGCGTCACGTCGACGCGGACCCGGGGGGTCGCTCCCCCGCCGCCCGGGGCCGGCTCAGGCGTCCAGCATGTCGGCGGTGAGCCCGGACTCGGTGCCGGGCACCCCCAGTTCGATCGCCTTCTTGTCCGCCATGCCGAGCAGGCGCCGGATCCGCCCGGCGATGGCGTCCTTGGTCATGGGCGGGTCGGCGAGCTGCCCGAGCTCCTCCAGGCTGGCCTGCTTGTGCTCCAGGCGCAGCCGCCCGGCCTGCAGGAGGTGGTCGGGGATCTCGTCGCCCAGCAGTTCGAGGGCCCGTTCGACGCGGGCCCCGGCCGCGACGGCGGCGCGCGCCGAGCGCCGGAGGTTCGCGTCGTCGAAGTTGGCCAGGCGGTTGGCGGTGGCCCGGACCTCGCGCCGCATCCGGCGCTCCTCCCAGGTCATCATCGCGTCGTGCGCGCCGAGGCGGGTCAGCAGCGCCGAGATCGCGTCCCCGTCGCGCAGGACGACGCGGTCGACGCCGCGGACCTCGCGGGCCTTGGCCGCCAACTCCAGCCGGCGCGCGGCGCCGACGAGGGCCAGGGCGGCCTCGGGCCCGGGGCAGGTGACCTCCAGGGCCGCGGACCGGCCCGGTTCGGTCAGGGACCCGCGGGCCAGGAAGGCCCCGCGCCAGGCGGCCTCGGCGATCTGGGTCGAGCTGGACACGATGTGCGAGGGCAGCCCGCGCACCGGGCGCCCGCGCCCGTCGAGCAGACCCGTCTGCCGGGCCAGCGACTCCCCGTCGCGGGCCACGCGCAGCACGTAGCGCGTCGCGCGGCGCAGCCCGCCGGCCTGCACGACGAGCAGGTCGCTGGGGTGCCCGAAGACGTCCGCGATGTCCCGGCGCAGCCGTCGCGCGATCGAGGCCGAGTCCAGCTCGGCCTCGATGACGATGCGCCCGGAGACGATGTGCAGCCCGCCGGCGAACCGCAGCATGACCGAGACCTCGGCCTTGCGGGCCGCCGTCGTCGTCACCGGCAGCCGGCTCAGCTCGTCCTTGACCGCCGCCGTCATCGCCATGCCCGGTCCTCCCCCGACGTCGTCTTCCCCTGCACCCAGCGCACGTTCCCCACCTTCAACCACCACTCGCGAACACGTCACGGTAGGCCGCCGCCAGCCGCAGCGCGTCGTGCCGCGGCGATCCGTCCCCGACGGAGACGGTCCGCAGCAGCAGCTGCGCCCCCAGGCTCCGGGTGACCCGGGTCAACGCCTCCACGTCGGCCACGGCCACCGGGTCGGCCACCACGGCGTCCACGACCAGGTCGGGGGCGTGGGCGGCGAGGACCTCCAGGTGCGCCTCGGCGCTGAACCCGTCGGTCTCCCCCGGCTGCACGGCGAGGTTGAGGGTGACGCACGTGCGGGCCGACGTGGCCGTCAGGGCCCGGGCCAGACCGGGGACCATGAGGTGCGGCAGGACGCTGGTGAACCACGAGCCCGGCCCCAGGACGACCCAGTCGGCCTGCTCGATGGCCTCCACGACCTCGGGGCGCACGGGCGGGTCGGCCGGTACGAGCCGGACGCCGGCCACCCGGCCCGCGGTGGAGGCCACGGCCACCTGGCCCCGCACGGCTCTCACCTCGTCGGGGGCCCCGGGCACCAGGCCCAGGACGTCGGCCTCGATGTCCAGCGGCACGGCGGCCATCGGCAGCACCCGGCCGCGGGCCCCGAGCAGGCGCCCGACCCAGTCCAGACCGGCGACCTCGTCGCCCAGCAGCTCCCACAGGGTGGCGATGAGCAGGTTCCCGGTGGCGTGCTGGTGCAGGGACCCCTCGCTGGAGAACCGGTGCTGCAGCACGTCGCGCCAGGTGCGGCCCCACTCGGAGTCGTCGCACAGCGCCGACAGCGCCATCCGCAGGTCCCCCGGGGGCAGGCCGCCGAGCTCGCGGCGCAACCGCCCGGAGGAACCCCCGTCGTCGGCGACGGTGACGACGGCCGTCAGGCGGTCGGTGAGGTGGCGCAGGGCCGACAGCGACGCCGACAGGCCGTGGCCGCCGCCGAGGGCGACCACGGCGGGGGCGCTGGAGGCTCCGACCCCGCCGGTGGGCAGGGGCAGCGCTCCCGGCCCCTGAGCGGGCCCGACCGTGGGGATCAGGCCGGTCGGGAAGCTGGTCGTGGCGGGGTGGGTGGAGCCGGTCGTGCCGGTCCCGGCCCGCTGACCCGGGCTCACTCCCGACCCAGGTCGCGGTGCAGCACCCGCACGGTGAGCCCGTCGCGCCGCAACCGGGCGCCGAGCTCCTCGGCCATGGCCACGGACCGGTGCTTGCCGCCCGTGCAGCCGATGGCGATCGTCGCGTAGCGCTTGTTCTCCCGGCGGTAGCCGTCGAAGACGGGGTGCAGGGCGGACTCGTAGCGGTCCAGGAACGGCGTGGCCCCCTCGGCGGCGAGCACGAACTGCGCGACGGGCGCGTCGCGCCCCGTCAGCGGCCGCAGCTCCGGTTCCCAGTGCGGGTTCGGGATGAACCGGACGTCGGCGACGTGCTCGGCGTCGGCCGGGGTGCCGTACTTGAACCCGAAGCTCATGACGGTGACCCGCAGGTCGTCGGCGCGCTCGGCCTCGAAGAGGGAGGCCACCAGCGCCCCGAGCTGGTGGACGTTGAAGGAGCTGGAGTCCACGACGACGTCGGCCCGGGCGCGCAGTTCACCGGTCAGCGAGCGCTCGCGGGCGATGCCGTCGACGATCCGGTCGTCGCCCTGCAGGGGGTGCGGCCGGCGCACGCCCTCGAAGCGGCGCACCAGGACGTCGTCGGTGGCGTCGAGGAACAGCACGCGCGGCGAGACGTGCCGGGTGTCGAGCGTGGCCAGCGCCCCCGTCAGCTCGGCGAAGAAGCTGCGGCCGCGGACGTCGACGACGACGGCCAGGCGCGGGATCGCCTGTCCCGCACGGGCTGCGAGCTCGGCGAGGGGTTCGAGCATCTGCGGCGGCAGGTTGTCGACGACGTACCAGCCGAGGTCCTCGAGGGCCTTGCCCGTGGTGGACCGGCCGGCCCCGGACATGCCGGTGATGATGAGCAGCTCGGGACGTCGTGGCTTGTCGGGCCCGTTCCCCCCGCTGCCGCCGGGGTTCGCGCCCTCTGCCGTCTCGTGCACCCGCTCATCCTGTCATCCCGGGCGTGTCGTCCGCGACGAGGTGGGTACGCGTCGCGGTCGCACGGTCACCTCCGGTGTTCGGCGAGGTGTTCGGTCGGGGAGTTCGGCCGGGGAGTTCAGTCGAGGAGCTCACCCGTCGCGGTGTTCACCGCCGGCTCGCTCGCCGCGGCCTGGCCCGCGAGCGCCTCCACGACGGCCGCGGCGGTGCGCGGGCCCATGCCGGGGACGGCGGCCACCTCGTCGGCGGTCGCGGCGCGCAGGCGCTTGACGGAACCGAAGTGCTTGAGCAGCGCGCTCTTGCGGGCCTGGCCCAGACCGGGGACCCCGTCCAGGGCGGAGGTCGTCATGGCCTTGGACCGCTTGCTGCGGTGGTAGGTGATGGCGAACCGGTGGGCCTCGTCGCGCACCCGCTGCAGCAGGAAGAGGCCCTGGCTGGTGCGGGGCAGGACGACGGGGTGGTCCTCGCCCGGCAGCCAGACCTCCTCGAGCCGCTTGGCCAGGCCGCACAGGGCGACGTCGACGACGCCGACGTCGGCCAGGGCGCGGGCGGCGGCCTCGACCTGCGGGCGGCCGCCGTCGACGACGACGAGGTTGGGGGCGTAGGCGAAGCGGCGGGGGCGGCCGGTGTCGGGGTCGACGCCGGCCAGGACCTCCCCCCCGGTGCCCCCGGTCAGGGGCCCGGAGGTCTCGACCTCGACACCGTCGGCGGTCTCGGTGATCTGCTCGTCGTGCTGCATCCGCTTGAACCGGCGGGTGAGGACCTCGCGCATGGCGCGGGTGTCGTCGACGCCGCCCTCGTCGCCGCGGACGGCGAAGCGGCGGTAGTCGCTCTTCTTGGGCAGGCCGTCCTCGAAGACGACCATGGAGGCCACGACGTTGGTCTCCTGGGTGTGCGAGACGTCGTAGCACTCGATGCGCAGCGGGGCATCCTCGAGGCCGAGGGCCTCCTGCAGCTCGGTGAGGGCCAGGCTGCGCGTGGTCAGGTCCCCGCCGCGGCGCGTCTTGTGCAGGGCCAGGGCCTGGGTGGCGTTGCGGTGCACGGTCTCCATGAGCGCCTTCTTGTCCCCGCGCTGGGGCACCCGCAGGTCGACGCGCGAACCGCGCAGTTCGGACAGCCAGTCCTCGACGTCGGACTCGACGGTGGCGGGCAGGGCGGGGACGAGGACCTCGCGGGGGACGCCCTCGCCGCTCTCGCCGCCGTAGACCTGCAGCAGGAGCTGCTCGACGAGTTCGGGGGTGCCGACGTCCTCGACCTTCTCCGACACCCAGCCGCGCTGGCCGCGGACGCGGCCACCGCGGACGTGGAAGACCTGCACGGCGGCCTCGAGCTCGTCGTCGGCGATGGCGAAGACGTCGGCGTCGGTGGCGTCGGGCAGGACGACGGCGGACTTCTCCAGGGCCTTGGTCAGGGCGCCGAGGTCGTCGCGCAGGCGGGCGGCGCGCTCGTAGTCCATCTCGGCGGCGGCGGTCTTCATCTGCTGCTCTGCGCGGCGGACGAACCGGGCGGTGTTGCCGGCCATGAAGTCGCAGAAGTCCTGGGCGAGCGCCTTGTGGTCCTCGGCGGAGATCTTGCCGACGCAGGGTGCGGAGCACTTGTCGATGTAGCCGAGCAGGCAGGGGCGCCCGACCTGACCGGCGCGCTTGTAGACGCCGGTGGAGCAGGTGCGCACGGGGAAGACGCGCAGGAGCAGGTCCACGGTCTCGCGGATGGCCCAGGCGTGGGTGTAGGGGCCGAAGTAGCGGGTGCCCTTGCGCTTGGCCCCGCGCAGGACCTGGACGCGGGGCACGGCCTCACCCATGGTCACGGCGAGGTAGGGGTAGGACTTGTCGTCGCGGTACTTGACGTTGAACCGCGGGTCGAACTCCTTGATCCAGGAGTACTCCAGCTGCAGGGCCTCGACCTCGGTGGACACGACGGTCCACTCCACGCTCGCCGCGGTGGTGACCATGGCCATGGTCCGCGGGTGCAGGGCCGACAGGTCCTGGAAGTAGTTGGCCAGCCGGGCGCGCAGGCTGATGGCCTTGCCGACGTAGATGACGCGCCCCTGCGGGTCGCGGAAGCGGTACACCCCGGGCTCGACGGGGATCTCCCCCGGCTTGGGGCGGTAGGTGGCGGGGTCGGGCACGGGTACGAGGTTAGGTCGCGGTCCGGACACGGGCCCGCCGCCCCGCCGCACGACCCGCCGTGCTGGCCCGGCCACGTTCTGCGACACCAGGACGGCAGTCGTGTGGTGCTGCCCGCCGACCGGGTGCGACGGGCCCCGCCGCGGGGAACGGCGGCCCTACCGTCCCGTGCGTGGCCACGCCGACGCTCAGCTCCCCCGGACCCTCCGGCTCCCTGCCCGCCGCCTCCGCGGCCGCGCAGGTGCCGCCGCAGACGGTGCGCCGGCCGCTGGGCTTCCCCGTCGGCGAGGGGGCGCCCGGCCCCGTGGCCGTCGTGGTGGGCACGCGCCCGGAGGCCATCAAGGTCGCCGAGATCGTGCGCCGGCTCGGGGCGGCCGGGTTGCTGGTGCACACCGGTCAGCACTACGACGCCGCCCTGTGGGCGGACGTGACGGCCCAGCTGGGGTTCGGCCCGCCGGCCGTGGCGCTGGGGGTCGGGGGGACCTCGCGCGGGCAGCAGCTCGGCGCGGCCGTCGCGGGCCTGGACGAGACGTTCGCCCGGCACCGCCCCAGCGCCGTGCTCGTGCAGGGGGACACGACGGCCGCGCTGGCGGGGGCGCTGGCCGCCAACGCCGCCGGCGTGCCCCTGGTCCACGTGGAGGCCGGGCTGCGCAGCTTCGACCGGCGGATGCCCGAGGAGCACCACCGGGTGCTCATCGACCACCTCGCCGACCTGTGCTGCGCACCGACACCGGTGGCGGTGGCGAACCTGCGCGCCGAGGGGATCGCGGACGAGCGGATCCTGCTCACCGGCAACACGGTCGTGGAGTCCGTGCTGCACCTGCTGCCGGACGAGGCCGGGCAGGACGCGGTGCTGGCCGCGCTGGGGCTGCCCGAGCGGTACCTGCTGCTGACGGTGCACCGCCCGGAGAACGCCGACAACCCGGCGGTGCTGCGGCAGATCCTCAACGAGGTCGTCGGCCTGGTCGACGACGGCCTGCCGGTCGTCTTCCCCGCCCACCCCCGCACGCTGGACCGGCTGCGCGGCGCAGGGCTGGGCGACCTGCTGGACCGCCTCACGGTCATCGCCCCGCAGCCGCCGGCGCAGTTCCTGGCCCTGCTGAACCGGGCCCGGATCGTCGTGTCGGACTCCGGCGGTGTCCAGGAGGAGGTCTCGGTCCTGAAGAAGCGGCTCGTGGTGGTGCGCCGCTCCACCGAGCGCCCGGAGGTCGTGGGGACGTTCGCCTCGCTGGTGCCCGCCGGGCTGCGGCTGGGCGCCGCGGTCCGCGCCGCGCTGGCCGAGGACCCCGCGGCGCTGCGCGAGGTGCCCTCCCCCTACGGCGACGGGTCGGCCAGCCGCGTCGTCGTGGAGTCGATCGTCAAGCTCGTCGCCCCGTTCTGAGGACCGTCCAGCGGATCACGACGGGTGCCTGACGCGTCCGGTCATCGCCGAGGTGCGCGTGTCCGACGACGGTCGAGACCGCTCGATCGTGAGCGCACGGCGTGCGGCGGGGAGACGCTGCTGGAGTGAGCTCCGACGATCTGCCGCGCGCCCCGGACGACGCCGGGATCGACCTGACCGGCCTGCGCGAGGAGTACCCCCGCCCCTTCACGGGCACCCTGCGCTGGACGGTGCTCGCCGCTCAGGTGCTCGCACTCGTCACCGCCGTCCCCCAGCTGCTCTCCGGCTCCTGGCCGGCCCGGGCCGCCGCCGTCGTGCTGGTGGCCTTCGTGGTCCTCGGCGTGCTGATGCAGTTCTGGCGCCCGCCCGCCACGTCGGTCAGCGCCGAAGGACTGCGGGTGCGCAAGGTGCTCGTGCCCGGCCCACTCGTGCCCTGGGCAGACCTCGCGCGCATCGACGTGCAGGGCCGGTTCGAAGCCCAGAGCACCGCGCGCACCACCGACGGACGTCGGGTCCCGCTGATCGGCCTGACCCGCGACGCCGCCGAGCACCTCGCTCGAGGGATCGACGGACCCGCTCGTCACTGACGCACGGTCGTCCCGCGGTGCGCGGGCGTGGCGCGCCAGCTCCCACGACGTCAGACGGACGCTGCCGCGCGCACCCGGGCCACCAGCCCGTTGACGTCCACCGGTCCGCTGGTGTCCGCTCGCACCAGCGAACCGATCCCCAACGGCACCCCTTCGGCGACCCACCGGTCGAAGTCGGTGGCCAGCCGCGCGCCGTCGTCGTGCACCGCCGCCCGGTGACGTCCGGCGTAGCGCTCCCGCGCCACCGCCGGAGCGACGTCGCACCACACCTCCACCACCCGCACCGCCCCGGCGAGGGCCACGCCCGCCCGGGCGAAGCCGAGATCGCGTGGACGGAACCACCACGACTCCACGATCACCTCACCGTCCACGGCTGCCGCCATCGACCACACCGTGTCCATCGCCACCGCGCCCAACCGGCCCGAGCCCACGGCGCCGTCGGCGATCAGCGCCAGCGCCTCCTTGACCGCGTCCTTCGACAGCAGCGGCCAGCCGGAGGCCTCCTTCAGCTGCTGAGCCAAGGTGGTCTTGCCCGCACCGGGCAGGCCGTTGACGAGGATGACGGTGTCGGCCACGCGATCACCCTGGCAGAACGGGGATCGCCGCGGCAGCTCAGCACGATCGCCCGCTCATCCCGCCGTCCGGGCCTGCTCTCGGCTGCCCGCGATCGGCAGGACGGGCCCTGTGCCCCGACCCGTTCCAGGGCCCGGTGCGGACGGGGTGACGCGGCTCGCTCAGCGCTGCGCCACCGGGCGCCGCGACGCCGCACCGGGTCGGGAGCCGGGGCGGCGTCGGTGCGTCCGGGCTCAGCCGCGGGTGGCCAGCACGTGCGCGCCGATGCTGCGCCCGGTCAGCAGGGCGTCCTCCTGCCCGTCCCAGTCGTGGCGGCCGTGGCGTCCCACGCAAGCCAGGTTGGCGAACCGGTCGAGCTGGGTGTCGACGGCGGCGCGGGCCTGCTCGACGCCGCGGGTCAGGACGGGCACGCTGCGCGGCAGCCGCAGGACGTCGTGGTCCACGACCCGCACCCGCGGGTCGACCCCGAAGCGGGACAGCTCGGCGACGGCGAGCTCGGCCAGCTCGCGGTCGCCGCGGGCCGACAGGTCGTCGTCGCCGGAGCTCCAGAACTCCGCGCACAGGACGGTGCGGGGGTCGGCGGCGAACGTCCGGGGCCGCCAGACGCGGGTGTTGGTCAGCCGGCCCACCCGCAGGGCCTCGTCGTAGGCGGTGACGTAGTGGCTGTCCTGCCCGACCGCGCCCGAGCCCGGTGCGCCCTCCAGCAGCAGGTGCACGAGGTAGGTGTCGCGCGAGCCCAGGACCGGGCCGGCGGGTGCGGTGGTGCCCGGCAGCCAGCGCAGCAGGACCGGGGTCGGCACGCTGGAGACCACCGCGCGCGCCGGCAGCGTCGCCGTCCCGGCCCCGTCGCGGACCCGGACACCGGTGACCAGCTCCCCCTCGGTGGCCAGGCCGACGACCGCGGTGCCGAGCAGGATCCGCGCCCCCCGCGCCCGCAGCCGGCGGGCCAGCTCGTCCCAGACGGCGCCGGTGCCCTCGCGCGGGGTGAGCAGCTCGACCGGACCGCGCCAGCCGCGGCGGGTGCCCTGCAGCTTGTCGGCGAACGCCGGGGACAGCTCCGCCGGGTGCACGCCGAGGTACTTGCGGCAGTAGGGGACGAACAGCTCCTCGACGACGGCCGCGCCGTGCCGGGCGACGAGCGCGTCGTGCGCCGAGACCGCCGGGGCATCGGGGCGCACCCGGGGGCGCACCCGAGAGCGGACCCGGGAGGCGGCCAGCTGCGCGGTGCGCCGCGGGCCTGCGGTCCGCAGCACGTCGGCGGGTCCGGGCGGGAACCCCACGACGCGGCCGCGCCACACCGCGGAGCGGACGGCCTCGGTCCGCTCGATCCCGCCGGCGGCCCCGGCCAGGTCCAGCCACCGGGTGACCGACTCCGGGTGGGAGTTCGACAGGAAGCTGTGCGGGCCCAGGTCGAAGCGGTGCCCCCACAGCTCGACGGACCGGCTCAGGCCCCCGACCCCGGGCGCGCCGTCGACCACGACGACCTGCTGCCCGGCGTCGAGCAGGTGCTCAGCCGCGGCCAGGCCGGCCGGCCCGGCGCCGATCACGACGACCGGCTCGTCCACCTCGGCCCGTCGCGGGCTGTCGTCCACGCTCACCGTGCTCACCGCTGGGTCCTCTCCCCCACGAGCCCGTCCGGGCCGTCCACCTGCGTCCGGGGGCGCGGCGCGCCCCCGGGGACCAGCTGCTGCACCACGGCGCCCCAGCGCCGGGTCAGGACCTCGGCGGCGAAGCTGTCGCGGGCCCACGCCCGGGCCCGGGCGGCCAGGGCGGCGGTCTGCCGCCCGCCCTCGGCGGCCCAGCGCTCCACGGTGGACAGCGCCTCGGCCAGTTCCGGGCCGTCGCGAAAGAGGAGCACCTGCTCGCCGTGGGTCACCGCCATCCCCGAGGCCCCCTGCGGGGTCGTCAGCGGGACCAGACCGAGCACCGCGGCCTCGACGACCTTGACCGTCAGGCCCAGGGCCTCGCGCTGCGGAGCCAGCAGGAACGAGTGCTGCACTAGCTCGGCGTGCAGCGCCTCGCGGTCGAAGGCGCCGCGCAGGACGACCGAGGGGGCGCTGACGCGGGCCCGCACCGAGGGCGGCACCTCGCCGTAGACGTGCAGCTCCCACCCGGTCAGCCCGGCGGCGCGCAGCGCCGGTTCCAGCTCGTCCACCCACCAGCGGACGGCCTCCTCGTTGGCGTAGGCCGTCAGCGAGCCGGGGAAGGCCAGCCGCCGGTCCAGCGGTGCCCCGCCGGTCCACGTGCGGCGCACGCCGGCCGTGACGGCCATGGGCAGCGCCTGCACGGGGACGCCCGCGCGCTCGGACAGCCGGGCCGCCTCGATCGGGGACACGAGTGAGGTGCCGTGCGCGGTGCGCGCCAGGACCTCCTCGCGCTCGCGCAGCCGGCGCGCCTCGCGCGCCAGCAGCGCCCCGACCGGCACGCGCCGCAGGACGGCGCCGGCCAGGGCCGAGGACGGCCGCCGGTGCCCCAGGAGCTGGTGCAGGTCCATGGACCGCGAGCGCCACAGGTCGTAGCGGTCGGAGAGCAGGTCGTCGAGGTCGACGAACCAGGGACGTCCGGAGTCCTGGGCGTAGGGCGCCAGCCGCAGCCCGTCGGCCACGACGGCGTCGATGCGTTCGGTCTCGACGAGTCGGCGCACGTGCCGGGCCACCCGCGGAGACCAGTAGAGCCGTTCGTTGAGGGAGCGCAGCCCGCGCCGGCGGGCGGCGGGCGAGGCGACCTCCCACCAGCGGACGTCGGGCAGCCGGTGGGTGGCGACCGAGCGGTCGACGGGGACGGCGGGGCTCGGGCCGCCGACGACGGCGCAGACCACGTCGTGGCCGCTGCCGGTGAGGGAGTCGACGATGGTGCGCAGCACCAGTCCGCGACCGCCGGCGCCGGCCAGCGGGCGGGTCATGAGGAGCAGGATCCTGGCCACGGGTGCGGTCCGCCTCAGACGAGGTGGCGCCAGTCGAGGACCGCGGTGCCGCGGCGCTCACCGGCGGCCAGGACGAGGGCCTGGACGGCGAAGGCGGTGACCCACACGTTGGCGTGGGGCAGGGGTGTGCCGTCGGTGCCGGCGCCGAAGGCGAAGCCGCCGTCGGCGCGCGGTTCGTCGGGGGCCTGGACCTGCCGGTCCAACAGGGTCGTCACGAGGCGCTGGGCGGCGCGGGTGCCGTGGGCGGAGTGCAGCGCGGCCAGGCGCAGGACCTGGGCGACGCCGTCGACGCGGGGGTGGCGCACGACGCTGACCGTCCCGTCGCCGGCGCGGGCGTAGCGGCGCGGCGGCAGCCCGTCGCGGTCGGTGGCGGCCAGGGCCCACAGGGCGGCGCGTTCGGAGGCGGCGACGAGGTCGTCGCGGCCGGTGGCGGTGCCGACGGCCCACAACGCCTCCGCGGCGTAGCTGTGGGGGTGGATGTTGGTGCCGGCGGTGGTGGGGTTGGTGACGAAGCGGCCCGAGGGCAGCTGGAGCTCGAGGGCGTTCTCGCAGACCGCGACGGCGGCGCGGGTGAAGCGCTCGTCGCCGCTCACCTCGCCCAGGGCGGCCAGGCCGATGCCGACCTTGGCGTGGTGCACGCCGGGGCGGGTGGACCAGTCGGCGGGCGCGTCCTGCCAGCGGCCGGCCTCGGCGGTGGCGGGCCAGGGTGCGACGACGCCGGTGGCGTCGACGTGGCGCAGCAGCCACTCGCCGGTGTCGAGCGCGGTGCGCAGCGCCGTGGTGCTGCCGGTGGCGACGTGGTGGGCGACCAGGCCCTGCAGGATGATCCCGGCGTCGAAGGTGTAGAGCCGCTCGGCCTTGCCCGCGAAACGGCCCACCGCGCCGGCGGTGCGGGAGGCCTCCAGGCAGCGGAAGGCGCCGGGGACGGGCTGGACGGCGGTGGTGAGCCACCGGACGGCGCGGTCGGCGGCGGCGAGGACCTCCTCGCGCAGCAGGGGGTCACCGGCGGGGGCGAGGTCCTCGCGGGCGGCGAGCCAGGCGGCGAGGGTGACCTGGTAGCCGGTGACCTCGGAGTACTCGAAGGGGTAGTCGCCGCGCGTGCGGTCGAACCAGGAGTGGTAGCCACCGGTGGCGCTCTGGATGCCGGACTCCTGCAGCCAGCGGACGCCGCGCCGGGCGGCGGCCAGGGCGGGCACCGCCTCGCTGCTGCGAGGCCGGGGGACGGTGCCCAGCGTGCGGGGCCCCTCGGCGTGTCCGTGCGTGCGCTCCGCGGTCTGGCTCATGCGTCTCCCTCGTCGGTGACGACCCGGGCGTCTCCCCCGTCCCGGGTCGTGATCGCCGCCGAGTGTGGCAGTCCGCGGGCACGCTCCGGAGGGTCTTCACCGAACGCCGCACGAATACCACGCAGGGTTCCACGCGCATCACCCGCGGTGCGGGGTCGCACCCCGGGATCCGCTACTGCCCGTGAGGGATCGGGACCGTTCGCAGTCCCGATCCCCCACCTGGGCAACGCCTGGTCGTCAGCTGGCGCGGGCCCGCCGGCGCCGGGCCCCGGCCCCGCCGCCGGGCACCTCGAGGACCTCGGCGAGGAACTGGCCGGTGTAGCTGTCCGGGTTGGCCGCGACCTCTTCGGGGGTCCCCGTGCAGATGACGGTGCCGCCCCCGTTGCCCCCCTCGGGGCCCATGTCGACCAGCCAGTCGGCCGACTTGATGACGTCGAGGTTGTGCTCGATGACCAGGACGCTGTTGCCCTTGTCGACCAGGCCCTGCACGACGCCGAGGAGCTTGCGGATGTCCTCGAAGTGCAGGCCCGTCGTGGGCTCGTCCAGGACGTAGACGGTCCGGCCGTTGGAGCGCCGCTGCAGCTCCGAGGCCAGCTTGACGCGCTGGGCCTCCCCGCCGGACAGCGTCGTGGCGGGCTGACCGAGGCGGACGTAGCCCAGGCCGACCTCGGTGAGGGTCGTCATGTAGCGGGCGATGGCAGGGACGGCGGCGAAGAACTCCGCGGCCTCCTCGATCGGCATGTCCAGGACCTGGGCGATGGTCTTGCCCTTGAAGTGGACCTCGAGGGTCTCGCGGTTGTACCGCGCCCCGTGGCAGACCTCGCAGGGCACGTAGACGTCGGGCAGGAAGTTCATCTCGATCTTCAGGGTGCCGTCACCGGCGCACGCCTCGCAGCGCCCGCCCTTGATGTTGAACGAGAACCGGCCCGGCTGGTACCCGCGCAGCTTCGACTCCGGGGCCGAGGCGAACAGCTTGCGGATGTGGTCGAAGACCCCCGTGTAGGTCGCGGGGTTCGAGCGCGGGGTGCGGCCGATGGGGCTCTGGTCGACGTGCACGACCTTGTCGAGGTGCTCCAGGCCCTGGACGGACTTGTGCCGGCCCGGCACCCGGCGGGCGCCGTTGAGCTTGTTCGCCAGCACCGTGTAGAGGATGTCGTTGACCAGAGTCGACTTGCCCGAGCCGGACACCCCCGTCACCGCGACGAGCTGGCCCAGGGGGAACTCGACGGTGACGTCCTTGAGGTTGTGCTCGCGGGCGCCGGTGACGACCAGCGTGCGGCCGTCGCCGGGACGGCGGACGGCGGGCACCTCGATGGCCCGGCGCCCCGACAGGTACTGCCCGGTCAGCGACTTCGGGTTCTCCAGCAGCCCGGCCAGGTCCCCGGAGTGCACGACCTCCCCGCCGCGCTCGCCCGCGCCGGGGCCGAAGTCGACGATCCAGTCCGCGACGCGCACGGTGTCCTCGTCGTGCTCGACGACGATGAGGGTGTTGCCGAGGTCGCGCAGACGGGTCAGGGTCTCGATGAGCCGCCGGTTGTCGCGCTGGTGCAGGCCGATCGACGGCTCGTCCAGGACGTAGAGGACGCCGACGAGCCCGGAGCCGATCTGGGTGGCCAGCCGGATGCGCTGGGCCTCCCCGCCGGACAGGGTCCCGGCGGGCCGGGCCAGGGACAGGTAGTCCAGGCCGACGTCGAGCAGGAAGCCCATGCGGGCCTGGATCTCCTTGAGGACCTGCCCGGCGATCTTCTTCTCCCGCGCGGACAGCTGCATGGTGTCCAGGAAGCGCGAGCACTCGTCGATGGGCATCGCGCAGATCTCCGAGATGGACCGGCCTGCGATCTTCACGGCCAGCGACGTCGGCTTCAGGCGGTCCCCGCGGCACGCCGGGCACGGGGTCTCGCGCATGTACCCCTCGTAGCGCTCCTTGGAGGAGTCCGAGTCGGTCTCGGCGTGCCGGCGCTTGACGAACTCGATGACCCCCTCGAAGCCGGTGGAGTACGAGCGCTCCCGGCCCCAGCGGTTCTTGTACCGGACGTGGACCTGGTGGTCCTTGCCGTGCAGCAGCGCGTCCTTGGCCCGCTTGGGCAGCGCCCGCCACGGGGTGTCGACCGAGAAGGACAGGTCGTCGGCCAGCGCCTTGACCAGGCGCTCGAAGTACTCCGAGGACCCCACCGTCCAGGGGGCGATGGCGCCCTCGCGCAGGGTCAGGTCCTCGTCGGGGACGACGAGCTCGGGGTCGACCTCCATCTGGGTGCCGATGCCCGTGCACTCCGGGCACGCCCCGAACGGGGAGTTGAAGGAGAACGAGCGCGGCTCGATCTCGTCGAGCTCCAGGGGGTGCTCGTTGGGGCAGGCCATCTTCTCGGAGAAGCGCCGCTCCCCCTCCGGGCCCTCGACGTCGACGAGGTCGGCCACCAGCAGCCCGGAGGACAGCACCAGGGCCGTCTCGACGGAGTCGGTCAGGCGCCGCTTGACGCCGTCCTTGACGACGAGGCGGTCGACGACGACCTCGATGGTGTGCTTGAGGCGCTTCTGCAGCGCCGGCGGGTCGTCCAGCGGGACGACCTGCCCGTCCACGCGCGCGCGGGCGAAGCCCTTGGCCTGCAGCTCGCGGAACAGCTCGGCGTACTCGCCCTTGCGCTCGCGGACCACCGGGGCCAGCAGCTGGAAGCGGGTGCCCTCGGGCATCTCCACCAGCTGGTCGACGATCTGCTGCGGCGTCTGGCGTCCCACGGGTTCCCCGCAGACGGGGCAGTGCGGCTTGCCGGCGCGGGCGAACAGCAGGCGCAGGTAGTCGTAGACCTCGGTGATCGTCCCGACCGTCGAGCGGGGGTTGCGCGAGGTCGACTTCTGGTCGATGGAGACCGCGGGCGACAGGCCCTCGATGAAGTCGACGTCGGGCTTGTCCATCTGCCCGAGGAACTGCCGGGCGTAGGCCGACAGGGACTCCACGTAGCGCCGCTGGCCCTCGGCGAAGATCGTGTCGAAGGCCAGCGAGCTCTTGCCCGACCCGGACAGGCCGGTGAAGACGACGAGGCTGTCCCGGGGCAGGTCGACCGAGACGTCCTTGAGGTTGTGCTCGCGGGCGCCGCGCACGACGAGGCGGTCACCGGCGATGCGGGCGGAGGTCACCGGGCGCGCCGCCGCGCTGGCGGCGGTGCGCTTGGTGGTGCGGGAACTGCTGGAGGGGGCGGGTGTCCGGGAAGCCACGGGGGCAACCCTAGGCGCCACCTCCGACACCGGCCTCCAGACGCCCGCCCGGGGCTGGTCCGGGGACGGTCCGACGCAGGTCGGGGAGCGCGCCGGGACGCACCCGCAGGACGGCGGGGCCATCGTCCACCGTTCGGGGGACGACGGTAGTTGAACGCGATGCATACGCTCTGTGCATGGTTCCATCCGCATCGACTCTCGAGCACGATTCCGTCGACCCCGCTGCCGCGTCCGACCCCCCTCCCGGGGCCGCGCCGGTCCGCTGGCTCGACGAGGCCGAGCAGGCCACCTGGCGGACCTTCCTGTCGACGGTGCAGCTGCTGCTGGACCGCTTCGACCGTCAGCTGCAGCACGACTCCGGGATCGTGCTGACGTACTACGAGATGCTCGTGCGCCTGTCCGAGGCCCCCGAGCGCTCGCTGCGCATGAGCGAGCTGGCCGAGTCCTCGCTGTCCTCGCGCAGCCGCGTCTCGCACGCCGTGGCCCGCATGGAGGAACGCGGCTGGGTGCGCCGGCAGTCCTGCCCCACCGACGGCCGCGGGTTCATCGCCGTCCTGACCGACGCCGGCCACGAGGCCCTCGCGGCCGCCGCCCCCGGTCACGTCGAGACCGTCCGGGACGCGCTGTTCGACCAGCTCAGCCCCGAGCAGGTGGACCAGCTGCGCTCCATCAGCACGACCCTGCTGCAGCACCTGACCGCCACGGGCAGCGTCCCGCCCGTCCCCGGCGTCCAGGACGTCCTCGCCCGCCTCGACCAGCGCTGAGCCCACCCCGAGGGGCGACGCGGGGGCGCCGCCGCGCCGGCCGGCCGGGAGGGGACGGCCGGCGCGGCGGCGCCCCGCAGGCGGGCACCGGCCCGTCCGCCGGAACGGGTGCGGCCGGTCAGGCCCCCTGCGCCGCGCGCATCCCGCGCAGCTCCTTCTTCAGGTCCCCCACCTCGTCGCGCAACCGCGCCGCCAGCTCGAACTGCAGTTCCGCCGCCGCCGAGTGCATCTGGTCGGTCAGTTCCTGGATGAGCTGGGCCAGGTCCGCCTGCGGCATCCCCTCGCGCGGCTCCGGGCCCACCTCACGGCCCACGTTCTTGCCCTTGCTGCCCTTCGCCGGGGTCGGCGCCTTGCCCCGCGACTGGGTGCGCCCGCTGCCGCCGGCTCCCTTCCCGCCCCGGGCCGCCGCGGCGAGGAGCTCGGCGGTGTCGGCGTCCTCGCGGGCGATGAGGTCGGTGATGTCGGCGATCTTCTTGCGCAGCGGCTGCGGGTCCACCCCGCGCTCGGTGTTGTACGCGACCTGCTTCTCCCGGCGCCGGTTCGTCTCCTCGATGGCCTCCGCCATCGACGGGGTGATCCGGTCGGCGTACATGTGCACCTGCCCGGACACGTTGCGGGCCGCGCGCCCGATCGTCTGGATGAGCGACTTGGCCGAGCGCAGGAAACCCTCCTTGTCGGCGTCGAGGATCGCCACGAGGGAGACCTCCGGCAGGTCCAGGCCCTCGCGCAGCAGGTTGATGCCGACCAGCACGTCGTAGTCGCCCTGCCGCAGCTCGCGCAGCAGTTCCACGCGGCGCAGGGTGTCCACCTCCGAGTGCAGGTACCGCACGCGCACGCCCTGGTCGAGGAAGTAGTCCGTGAGGTCCTCGGCCATCTTCTTCGTCAGGGTCGTGACCAGGACGCGCTCGTCCTTGGCGGTGCGCAGCGAGATCTCGTGCAGCAGGTCGTCGATCTGGCCCTTGGTGGGCTTGACGACGACCTCGGGGTCGACCAGGCCCGTCGGGCGGATGATCTGCTCGACGACCCCCTTGCCGCGCGACAGCTCGTAGTCGCCGGGGGTGGCCGACAGGTAGACCGTCTGCCCGATGCGCTCGAGGAACTCCTCCCAGCGCAGCGGCCGGTTGTCCATCGCGCTGGGCAGGCGGAACCCGAAGTCGACGAGGGTGCGCTTGCGCGACATGTCGCCCTCGTACATGGCCCCGATCTGGGGGACGGTGACGTGCGACTCGTCGACGACGAGCAGGAAGTCCTCGGGGAAGTAGTCCAGCAGCGTGTTCGACGCCGACCCCGGTTCCCGGCCGTCCATGTGGCGGGAGTAGTTCTCCACCCCCGAGCAGGTCCCGACCTGCCGCAGCATCTCGATGTCGTAGGTGGTGCGCATCCGCAGCCGCTGGGCCTCCAGCAGCTTGCCCTGCTGCTCGAGCTCGGCGAGGCGTTCGGTGAGCTCGGCCTCGATGGTGCCGATGGCGCGTTCGAGGCGCTCGGGGCCCGCGACGTAGTGCGAGGCGGGGAACACGTACACGAGCTGCTCCTCGCGGACGATCTCCCCGGTCAGCGGGTTCAGCGTGTAGAGCTTGTCGATCTCGTCGCCGAAGAACTCGATGCGCAGCGCGTGCTCCTCGTACTGCGGGATGATCTCGACGGTGTCCCCCCGCACCCGGAACGTGCCGCGGGTGAAGGCCAGGTCGTTGCGGGTGTACTGCTCGGCCACGAACTTGCGCAGCAGCTCGTCGCGCTCGATGGTGTCGCCGACCTTCAGCGTCACCATCCGGTCCACGTACTCCTGCGGGGTGCCCAGGCCGTAGATGCACGAGACGGTCGCCACCACGACGACGTCGCGGCGGGTCAGCAGCGAGTTCGTCGCCGAGTGCCGCAGCCGCTCCACCTCGTCGTTGATCGAGGAGTCCTTCTCGATGTACGTGTCCGACTGCGGCACGTACGCCTCGGGCTGGTAGTAGTCGTAGTAGGACACGAAGTACTCGACCGCGTTGTTCGGCAGCAGCTCGCGGAACTCGTTGGCCAGCTGCGCCGCGAGCGTCTTGTTCGGCGCCATGACCAGGGTGGGGCGCTGCACCTGCTCGATGAGCCAGGCCGTCGTCGCCGACTTGCCCGTGCCGGTCGCGCCGAGCAGCACGACGTCCTGCTCCCCCGCGTTCACCCGCCGCGCCAGCTCGGCGATGGCGGTGGGCTGGTCGCCCGAGGGCGAGTACTCGGAGACCACCTGGAAGGGGGCCACCCGGCGCTGGAGGTCTGTCGTCGGCCGCATGGGTCGCAGCCTAGGCGGGACCTCCGACACGAGCCTCCCGCACGAGCTCGACGGCGACCGGGGCGCCCGGGTCGGCGCTCGCGAACCGGCCCTGACCTGCGTCGACGTAGCCGACCGTCGTCAGTGCGCCCTCGGCGGACGCGCGCAGCCGCACCGGCCACGCCGAGGCGTCGACCACCTCGACCGGCCCGGCCGTGGCGTGGGCGACGCGCCGGCGCGCGCGCTCGACGGCGTCGGCGGGCGGGACACCCGGCCGCGCGGGAGCCGGCCGTCCGGCGCGGACGGCGGCCTCGAAGGGCAGGAGCCGTCCGCTCCACAGGGCCGAGACCAGCCCGGGCAGCGGGTCGGGGCGGTCCTCGGCCCGCCGCGGGTTCGCCAGCAGCACGTCCGCGGCGGCGCGCCGCTCGTCGTCGGTGGCCTGCGCGCGCAGGCGGGCCAGGGCGTCGTCCTCGCTCATGCCGCGTTCGGTCACCAGCCGGCGCACCCGTTCGGCCGCGTCGGCGTCCACGACCACGACCAGCGGGTAGCCCGGTGCGGCCCCGGTCTCGACGAGCAGGGGCACGTCCTCGACCACGACGGACCCGGCCGGGGCCGCGGCGGCCAGCTCGGCCCGGCGCGCGGCGACCAGCGGGTGCACGATCGCGTTGAGCGCCGCCCGCTGCCGCTCGTCGCCGAAGACGCGACGGCCCAGCGCCGGGCGGTCGAGGTCGCCGGCCGCCGTCAGGACGTCCGGCCCGAACTCCTCCACGACCGCAGCCAGACCCGGCGTGCCGCGGGCCACGACCTCGCGCGCGATGACGTCGGCGTCGACGAGCACCGCGCCGTGCCCGGCCAGCAGCCGGGCCACCGTCGACTTGCCCGCCCCGATCCCACCGGTCAGCCCCACGCGCAGCACGGGCCGAACCTACTCCCGGACGCACGAAGGCCCCGACCGGAACCCGGTCGGGGCCTTCGTCGGATCGTCAGCCGATCAGCGGGGGACTCAGTTCCCGCCGGTCAGCTTCTCGCGCAGCGCGGCGAGGGCCTCGTCGGACGCGAGCGTGCCCGCGGCCTCCGGAGCCTCCGACGTGTAGGACGAGGGAGCCGAGGAGCTGCTGCTCGAGGAGCTGGAGCTGCTCGAGGTGGCCGTGGTGCCCTCGGCTTCGGCCTTCGCCTCGGCCTCGGCGCGGTCGGCGACCTGCTTCTTGTGCTGCTCCCAGCGCTCGTGCGCAAGGGCGTACTGGCCCTCCCACTCCTCGCGCTGCGCCTCGAAGCCCTCGAGCCAGTCGTTGGTCTCGGGGTCGAAGCCCTCGGGGTACTTGTAGTTCCCCTGCTCGTCGTAGTCGGCCGCCATGCCGTACAGCGAGGGGTCGAACTCCTCGCCGGCCGCGGCGAGGGACTCGTCGGCCTGCTTCAGCGACAGGGAGATGCGGCGACGCTCGAGGTCGATGTCGATGACCTTGACGAAGATGTCGCTGTTGACCTGGACGACCTGCTCCGGCACCTCGACGTGGCGCTCGGCCAGCTCGGAGATGTGGACCAGGCCCTCGATGCCGTCGTCGACGCGCACGAACGCACCGAACGGGACGAGCTTGGTGACCTTGCCCGGCACGACCTGACCGATCGCGTGGGTGCGGGCGAACTGCTGCCACGGGTCTTCCTGCGTCGCCTTGAGCGACAGCGAGACGCGCTCGCGGTCCATGTCGACGTCGAGGACCTCGACGGTGACCTCCTGACCGACCTCGACGACCTCGGAGGGGTGGTCGATGTGCTTCCAGGACAGCTCGGAGACGTGGACCAGGCCGTCGACGCCGCCGAGGTCGACGAACGCACCGAAGTTGACGATCGAGGAGACGACGCCGGAGCGGACCTGACCCTTCTGCAGGGTCGTGAGGAAGTTCTGGCGGACCTCGGACTGGGTCTGCTCGAGCCAGGCGCGGCGGGACAGGACCACGTTGTTGCGGTTCTTGTCCAGCTCGATGATCTTGGCTTCGATCGTCTTGCCGACGTAAGGCTGCAGGTCGCGGACGCGACGCATCTCGACCAGCGACGCGGGCAAGAAGCCGCGGAGGCCGATGTCCAGGATGAGCCCACCCTTGACGACCTCGATGACGGTGCCCTCGACGACCTCGTCGGCTTCCTTCTTGGCCTCGATGGTGCCCCAGGCGCGCTCGTACTGGGCGCGCTTCTTGGACAGGATCAGACGGCCTTCCTTGTCCTCCTTCTGGAGGACCAGGGCCTCGACCTCGTCGCCGACGCCGACGACCTCGTTGGGGTCGACGTCGTGCTTGATCGAGAGCTCGCGCGAGGGGATGACGCCCTCGGTCTTGTAACCGATGTCGAGGAGGACCTCGTCACGGTCGACCTTCACGATGGTGCCGGAGACGATGTCACCGTCGTTGAAGTACTTGATGGTCGCGTCGACCGCGGCAAGGAAGTCCTCAGCCGATCCGATGTCGTTGATCGCGATCTGAGGAGTGGTGCCCGCCGGCGCGGTCGTGGTGGTCGTCATGGAGGTAGGGGCTCCGTCAAGGACAATCGTGGGTGTCACGGGCGGGGGTTCCCGGCCGTCACGCGAGACCACCTGCTGAGCCGGTTCTCGGACGATCCCCGTGGGCAACGGGCAGACGCGCGCCTGCCAAGCCTACCGGCGGGGGCAGGAGGGGGCAAAGCGGCCCGGCCGGACTGACAGGATCGGGCCGTGGAGGACTTCGCGCAACCCCAGCCCACCGTCGGTCGCCGCGGCGTGAGTGCCGCTGAAACCGTTGCGGCGCAAAGGAGCTGGTGGGACGCCGAGGCGGCGCAGTACCGCCGCGAGCACGGCGCCTTCCTCGGCGACGACCGCACCGGGTCCGACCTCGTCTGGGGGCCGGACGGGCTGCGGGAGGCCGAGGCCGTGCTGCTCGGCGACCTCGACGGCGCCACCGTCCTGGAGGTCGGCGCCGGCGCCGCCCAGTGCGCCCGCTGGGTCGCCGGCCGCGGCGCGCGCGTCGTGGCGACCGACCTGTCGCTCGGCATGCTGCGCGAGGGACTGGCACCGGCCCGGGCCGCCGGGGTCCCGCTGGCGCAGTGCGACGCCCGCGTCCTGCCCTTCGCCGACGCGAGCTTCGACGTCGTCTTCACCTCCTACGGCGCCCTGCCCTTCGTCGCCGACGCCGACCGCGTCCTCGCCGAGGCGGCCCGCGTCCTGCGGCCCGGGGGCCGGTTCGCGGCCAGCGTCCCGCACCCGGTGCGCTGGGCCTTCCCCGACGTCCCCGGCCCCGAGGGGCTCAGAGCGACCCACTCCTACTTCGACCGCCGCGCCTACGTGGAGGCCGACGAGCACGGCACCGTGACCTACGCCGAGCACCACCGCACGGTCGGCGACTGGGTCCGGCTGCTGGTGGCCGCGGGGTTCGTGGTGCGCGACCTCGTCGAACCCGCGTGGCGCTCCGGGGACGCCGAGTGGGGCGGCTGGAGCCGCCTGCGCGGGGAGCTGCTGCCCGGCACGCTCGTGCTGGTCGCCGACCGCCCCTGAGCGACGGAGCGGCCGGCACCACCGGCGGTCGGTCAGTGCCCCGCTTCGTGCCAGCTGCGCCCGACGCCCACCGACACCTCCAGCGGCACCGCCAGCGAGGCGGCCCCGCCCATGGTCGAGCGCACGAGCGCCTCGAGCTCCTCGCGCTCGCCGGCGGCCACCTCGAGGACGAGCTCGTCGTGCACCTGCAGCAGCAGCCGCGAGCGCAGCCCGCTGGCGCGCAGCCCGGCGTCGAGGTCGAGCATGGCCACCTTGATGATGTCGGCGGCCGAGCCCTGGATGGGGGCGTTCAGCGCCATGCGCTCGGCCATCTCCCGGCGCTGCCGGTTGTCGCTGGCCAGGTCCGGCAGGTAGCGCCGCCGCCCCAGGATGGTCTCGGTCCAGCCCACCCGGCGGGCCTCGTCGACGACGCCGTACAGGTAGTCGCGCACGCCGCCGAACCGCTCGAAGTAGTCGTCCATGAGGCCCCTGGCCTCCTCGGTGGAGATCTTCAGCTGGTTCGACAGGCCGAACGCGGACAGCCCGTACGCCAGGCCGTAGGACATCGCCTTGATCTTGGCGCGCATCTCGGACGTCACCTCGGCCGGGGCGACCCCGAAGACGCGGCTGCCGACGAAGCGGTGCAGGTCCTCCCCCGAGGTGAAGGCCGCGATGAGGCCCTCGTCGCCCGACAGGTGCGCCATGATCCGCATCTCGATCTGCGAGTAGTCGGCCGTCAGCAGGCACTCGAACCCGCCCCCGGCCCCGTCCGGCCCGACGACGAAGGCCTGCCGGATGCGGCGCCCCTCCTCGGTGCGGATGGGGATGTTCTGCAGGTTCGGGTCGGTCGAGCTCAGGCGCCCGGTCGCCGCGATCATCTGCTGGTACGTCGTGTGGATGCGGCCGTCGTCGGCCACGGACTTGCGCAGCCCCTCGACCGTCTGCCGCAGCCGCGAGGCGTCGCGGTGCTCGAGCAGGTGGGCCAGGAAGGGGTGCTCGGTCTTGACGAACAGGGCCGCGAGGGCGTCGGCGTCGGTCGTCCACCCGGTCTTGGTGCGCTTGGTCTTGGGCATCTGCAGCTGCTCGAACAGCACGGTCTGCAGCTGCTTGGGCGAGCCCAGGTTGATCTCGGTCCCGATGACCTCGTAGGCGAGGGTCTGCGCCTGGGCGACGCGGTCGGCGAAGTGCGCCTCGAGGTCGGCCAGCAGCTCGGGGTCGACGGCGACGCCGACCCGTTCCTGGCGGGCCAGGACGTCCACCAGCGGCAGCTCGACCTCGGCCAGCAGCCGCGTCCCGCCGCGCTCGTCGAGCTCGGTGGCCAGGACCGCGGCCAGCTCGGAGATCGCCAGCGCCCGGACCATGCCCTCCTCCGCGCGCGCCTGCAGGTCCCCGCCCACGGGACCGTCGCCGCCGTCGAGGGTCAGCTGCTCGTCGGCGGGGGCCTGCGGCAGGGACCCCTCGGCGCGCAGCTCGCGCTTGAGGTGGCGCACGGCGAGGTCGGCCAGGTCGTAGCTGCGCTGGTCGGGCCGGCACAGGTAGGCGGCCAGGGCGGTGTCGAAGGTGACCCCGGCCAGCTCCCAGCCGCGGGCGCGCAGGGCGTGCGAGGGGCCCTTGACGTCGTGCGCGACCTTGGGCCGGTCCGGGTCGGCCAGCCAGGCGGCCAGGGCCTGCTCGTCGGCCGCCTCGAGGGTCACCGGGTCGATCCACGCGGCGACGCCGTCGCCGCCCGCGAGCGCCAGGCCCGTGACCTCCCCCGTGCCGCGGCCCCACTCGCCCTGCACGTGCAGGCCGGTGGCCCCGGTGGCGTGGTCGGTGAGCCACGCAGCGACCTCTCCGGCGAGCAGGACGGCGCCGTCGACGCCGAAGCCCTCCTCGGCCTCGGGTTCGGCGGACTCCAGGGTGGCGAACAGGCGGTCGCGCAGGACGCGGAACTCCAGGCCGTCGAAGACGGTGTGGACCTGTTCGCGGTCCCAGGCGCGCCGGACCAGCTCGGGGACGGTCACCCCGAGGCTGAGGTCGGTGACGAGGGCGTTGAGGCGGCGGTTGCGGATGACGGAGTCGAGGTGGGCGCGCAGGCTCTCCCCCGCCTTGCCCTTGACGAGGTCGGCGTTGCCGATGACGCCGTCGAGACCGTCGTACAGGCCGATCCACTTGGCCGCGGTCTTGGCGCCGACGCCGGGGACACCGGGCAGGTTGTCGGAGGTCTCCCCGACGAGGGCGGCGAGGTCGGGGTAGCGCTGGGGCGGGACGCCGTACTTCTCCTCCACGGCCTCGGGCGTCATGCGGGCCAGCTCCGAGACCCCCTTGACGGGGTACAGGACGGTGACCTCGGGGCGCACGAGCTGCAGGGCGTCGCGGTCGCCGGTGCAGACGAGCACGTCGAAGTCCTGCTCGACGGCCTGGGTGGTGAGGGTGGCGATGACGTCGTCGGCCTCGTAGCCCTCCTTCTCGACCACGGGCACGCGCAGGGCGGCGAGGACCTCCTTGACGAGCTCGACCTGGCCGCGGAACTCGTCGGGGCTCTTGGTCCGGGTGCCCTTGTACTCGGGGTACTCGTCGGTGCGGAACGAGTGCCGCGAGACGTCGAAGGTGACGGCGAAGTGGGTGGGGTCCTCGTCGCGCAGCAGGTTGATGAGCATCGACGTGAAGCCGTACACGGCGTTGGTGGGCTGGCCGGTGGTGGTGGCGAAGTTGCCGACCGGCAGCGCGAAGAACGCGCGGTAGGCCATGGAGTGCCCGTCGATCAGCAGCAACCGGGGCCGCGTCGGCGCGGGCCGGGCGGCGGAGCCGCCCCTGGCAGCGGTCTTCTTCGTGGCGGCTGCTTTGCGTACAGCGGGCGGTGTCACGTCGGCCAGGGTAGTCAGCCCCTGCGACACCAGCGCCCACGCCGCGGGCCGGCCGGGCGCTCCTCAGCGCGCCGGGTCGCTCCAGTCGGCCCGGCGCCCGGCCCGCTTGGCGACGTACATGGCCGCGTCGGCGCGGGCCACGAGGGTGCCGGTCGTGTCGCCGGGCACCGCGCGGGCCGCTCCGGCGCTGGCGCCGACGGGCAGCGGGTGGTGACCGGCGAGGTCGGCGCCGGCCTCCAGGCCCGTGCGCAGCCGGGCGCACAGCTCCTCGGCCAGGGACTGCACGGACCGCTCGTCGGGGCTGCGGTGCAGCACGACGAGGAACTCGTCGCCGCCGAGGCGGCAGACGTCGGCGCCGCCGGCCCAGCCGGCGACGGTCTCGCGCAGGATCGCGCCGGCCCTGACGAGCAGGCCGTCCCCGACGGCGTGCCCGAGCCGGTCGTTGACGCCCTTGAACCCGTCGAGGTCCAGGAAGACGACGGCGGGCGAGCGCTCCGGTCCCGGGTCGGCGGCCAGGTCGGCCTCGAGGGCGGCCAGGGCCGCGGAGCGGTTCAGGCAGCCGGTGAGGGCGTCGGTGGTGGCCCGGCGGGCCAGGAGCCGCTGGGAGCGGACGGCCTCGGTGACGTCCTGCACGACGAGGACGACGCCGGGTTCGCCGTCGTCGTCGCCGAGCCGGGTGACGTCGATGGAGCAGTGCTGGCCGCCGGACCACTCGTCGCCGCCGACGCAGACCTGGACGCGGCCGTCGCCGCCGCCGTCCAGGCAGGCGTCGACGGCGTCCAGGACGCGACGCCGGCAGTCCGGCCCGCACCCGCTGAGCCGTTCACCGAGCCCGGCGCCGGCGGGCAGGTCGGGGGCCGAGCCCAGCAGCGCGCCGAAGCGGGCGTTGACCTGCACGACGCGGCCGGTGACGTCGAGCCGCAGCAGGCCGACGGGCAGCGCTTCGAGGGTGCGCCGGAACAGCTGCTCGCGCCGTCGCAGCTCCTCCAGGGCCGCCATCTCGGTGCTGATGTCGGTGACATCGGCGTGGACGACGACGGAGCCGTCGGGTCCGGGGACCGGCTGGTGCAGGACCTCGATCCACAGCCATCCGCCGTCGGGGCGGCGGTGGCGCACGCGCGAGCGGTAGGCGGTACCCGTCGCGAGCATCTCCATCCAGGCGTCCAGGGAGGTGGTGATGTCGTCGGGGTGCAGGAACTCGGTGGAGCGGTGTCCGAGCAGGGCGTCGGCGGGGAAGCCCAGCAGGGCCTCGGCGCGCGGGGAGACGGCGGTGATGAGGGCCTGGGGGCTCTTGGTGAGGGTCGCGGTCCGCGGGCGCAGCTCGCCGGCGACCTTCGTGACGGTGCGGCCGGCGAGGCGGTCGGGGGCGGCCACGCCCAGCGGGGTCAGAGAGGCCAGCAGGCAGCCGTGCTCGGAACGGGCGTCGGCGACGGCGAGGGCGAACTGCTCGGTGGTGCCGGGGGCCCGGACGACGCCGGTGCCCACGCCGTCGGCCAGCGCGGTCTCCCACAGGCGCAGGACCTGCTCGAGGTCACGGGGGTCGACGAAGTGGGCGATCGTGACGCGGTGGGCGGGCGGCACGACCGCGCGCTCGGCGGGCAGCGCCAGGGACGCGGGCACGTCCACCACGGCGCCGCCCACGTCGAGGGCGAAGACCTGCGACTGCTGGTTGACCCGCATGGCCGCGACGACGGCGGTGGCTGCGGCGGGGGTCACCCTGGTTGCTTCGGCCGTCCCGGGCGCCCCTTGAGCCTCAGCTGGCGGTCGGCACGCCCAGGGTGTCGCCGGCGCGGGCCAACCGGGCCCGCAGGGACCGCCGGCGGGCGACGACGTCGGTGGCGTGCGCGGCGCTGTCGGGCCCGTCGAAGAGCCTGCGCCGCAGCACCGCCAGCGGCGCGGCGCGGCGCACGACGACGGGGGCGAAGCCGAGGCGGGCCAGGTAGCGGGTGTAGTCGCGGTCGCCCGGCAGGACGGTGCAGGCGATCTGCTCGGCCCCCTCGCTCTCGGCCACGTGGACGGCCTTGCGCAGCAGGGCCCGGCCGACCCCGCGCCGGCGCAGGTGGGGCACGACGTGCAGGTGCTCGATGCTGGGGCCGGCGCAGTTGCCCAGCGGCAGCAGCGGGGTGGTGGTGATGAGGGCGTAGCCGGCGGGTTCGCTGCCCAGGTGCGCGATGAGGACGCGCACGTCGCCGTTCTGCAGGGAGCGCAGGAGCTTGGCCCGGACGTTGTCGACGGAGGCGCGCAGCTGGGCCTGGTCGAAGCGGGCGGAGGCGTACAGCTCCATGAGGACGTCGACGTCGGTGGTGCCGGCGTCGCGGACCTCCACTGCGGGTCGTGCCACGTGATCCCCTTCCGCGCAGCGCACCGCACAGTGCGCACGACGAAGCAGACCGGGCCCCCGCTCCGGTGACCGCTCACGAAGGCGAGAGCGGCTGCGCCGGACACTAGGGCACCGCGGGCGCCGGGGGAAGATCCCGCCGCGATCTGACCGTGACCTTCACTCGCCGTGGTGAACGACTCACCCGGCGGAGTCGACGATCACCATGACCACCACGACGACGGCGGGCCCGCACCGTCGCGACGGGGTCGCTGCGCGGTGCGGGCCCGCCGTCGGGCGCAGGCGGCCGGTCTAGACGTCCCCGCCGAGGTAGGCGGCGCGGATCGAGTCGTCGGAGGCGAGCTCGGCGCCGGTCCCCGACCGCACGACGGTCCCGGTCTCCAGCACGTACGCGACGTCGGAGATGCGCAGGGCCTGCGCGGCGTTCTGCTCCACCAGCAGGACCGTGGTCCCCTGCTGGTTGATCTCCACGATGATCGAGAAGATCTGCTGGATGAGCTTGGGGGCCAGCCCCATGGACGGCTCGTCCAGCAGCAGCACCCGCGGGCGGGACATGAGCGCGCGCCCGATGGCCAGCATCTGCTGCTCGCCGCCGGACATCGTCCCGGCGAACTGCGAGCGTCGTTCCAGCAGCCGCGGGAACAGCGTGAAGACGCGCTCGAGGTCCTGCTTGTACGCCGCCGTGCGCCGGTCCTTGCGCGTGTAGGCGCCCATGTCGAGGTTCTCCTCGACGGTCATCCCGACGAACGTCCCGCGGCCCTCGGGGGCCTGGCACAGCCCCTTGGCGACGAGCTTGTGCGAGGGGACCTTGGTGATGTCCTCACCCTCGAACACGATCGAGCCGGTGCGCACGGTGCGCAGGCCCGAGACGGTCTTCAGGGTCGTCGTCTTGCCCGCGCCGTTGGCGCCGATGAGCGTGGCGATAGCGCCCTGCGGCACGGAGAACGAGACGTTGCGGATGGCCTCGATGCGCCCGTAGTTGACGCTGAGGTCCTCCACGACGAGTTGGTCGCTCACAGGTTCTCGTCCCCCTCGGACAGCTGGTCGTCCTCGACGCCCAGGTAGGCGGCGATGACGGCCGGGTCGTTGCGGATGTCGGCGGGCAGACCCTCGGCGATCTTCTTGCCGAACTCCAGCACGACGATCCGGTCGGTGACCCCCATGACCAGGCGCATGTCGTGCTCGATGAGCAGGACGGTGTTGCCGAGGTCGCGGACCTTGCGGATGAGGTCCATGAGCCGCTGCTTCTCGACCGGGTTGAACCCCGCGGCCGGTTCGTCCAGGCACAGCAGCTTGGGTCTCGTCGCCAGCGCGCGGGCGATCTCGAGGCGGCGCTGCTCGCCGTAGGACAGGTTGCGGGCCAGGTCGTCCGCGCGGTGACCGAGGTCCATCATGTCGAGCAGCTCGTCGGCCAGGGCGTGCCCCTCGCGGGTCTCCCGCCGGTGCCGGGGCAGCCGGAACAGGGAGTTCAGCACCCCCGAGCGGTGGTGGGAGTCGGCCCCCACCAGCACGTTCTCGCGGGCCGTCATGTTCCCGAACAGTCGGATGTTCTGGAACGTGCGGGCGATCCCCAGGCGGTTGATCTGGTACCGCTTGCGCTTGCCCAGCGGCTGGTCGTCGAAGACGACGCGCCCCTCGGTCGGTTGGTAGACCCCGGTGAGGGCGTTGAAGCACGTGGTCTTCCCGGCTCCGTTCGGGCCGATGAGCCCCAGGATCTCACCCTCGCGGATGTCGAAGGAGACGTCGTTGAGGGCGACGACACCCCCGAACCGCAGCGTGACACCCTCCATCCGCAGCAGCGGCGGACCGAACTCCCGTGGTGCGGCCACCGGGCTGTCCTCCATCAGTTCAGGCACGAGCGCCCTCCTCCGTCCCCTCGAGTTCCTTGGTGGCCACGTCCGCGCGCTGGGCGCGCCGGGCTCGCCGCGGCGGCAGCAGGCCCTGCGGCCGGAAGTTGGCCAGGAGCAGCAGGAGCAGGCCGAAGACGACGATGCGGAAGTCGGCGAACTCGCGGAACCGCTCGGGCAGGTAGGCCACGACGACACCGCCGACGATGGCACCCCAGCGGTTTCCCTGTCCGCCGATGACGACGGCTGCGAGGAACATCATCGACAGCTGGATCATGAAGGAGTCCGGGTTGATGGCCCCGACGCGAGAGGCGTAGAGGGCTCCCGACAACCCGCCGACGAACGCACCCATGGCGAAGGCCAGCAGCTTGAAGCGGAACGTGGGCACGCCGTTGAGCTCAGCGGCCTCCTCGTCCTCGCGGGTCGCCTCCCAGGCCCGTCCCACGCGGCTGTTCTGCAGCAGCCGGTCGGCGATGAGCACCAGGATGATGACGATGAGCGCGAGCCAGTAGTACGGGACCGCGTCCAGCAGACCGAACTTCAGGAAGATCGAACGGGCTCCCTGCCCGAGGTCGACCTTCGCGACGGCCCCGTCCCAGACCAGGCTGGGCACCCCGAACAGTTCCCTGGACGGCGGCCGCGGGATCCCGGTGATGCCACGGGCCCCGTTGAGCCACTCGGTGTTCAGCGCCGTGAGCCGGATGATCTCCCCGAACCCCAGCGTGACGATGGCCAGGTAGTCGCCGCGCACCCGCAGCGTCGGCGCACCGAGCAGCAGACCGCTGGCGGTGGAGATCGTCACGGCCATGACGATGAGCACGAACCACGGGACCTGCCCGTGCAGGGACCCGAACACGCCCACGGTGTAGGCGCCGATGGCGTAGAAGCCGACGTACCCCAGGTCCAGCAGACCGGCGTACCCGAGCACGATGTTCAGCCCGAGGGCCACCAGTGCGTAGTTCGCCACGGTCGCCAGCACGGCGCCGAACTCGGCGTCCTCGGTGGAGATGATCGGCAGGTTCAGCAGCGGCAGGACGAAGAAGAAGAGCGCGATGAGGGTCCAGACCACGATCTGGACCGGTTTCGGCAGCGCTGTCCAACGCTCGGCGAACGTGGGCTTGGCGGGAGTGGTCGCTGTGCTCATGCGCGGGCCTTCCCGAGGGACTCACCGAGGATGCCGGTGGGCCGGAACAGCAGGACGACGACGAGCAGCAGGAACGACACGACGTCCTTCCAGGACGAGGCGAGCCCGAGCAACGTCGCGTAGTTCTCGACCAGACCGAGGACCAGACCACCCACGAGGGCACCCCGGATGTTGCCGATGCCGCCCAGGACCGCGGCCGTGAAGGCCTTGATGCCCAGGACGAAGCCCACGTTGTAGCGGGTCACCCCGATGTGGACGAGGTACAGCAGAGCCGCGGCGCCGGCCATCAGGCCGCCGATGAAGAAGGTGAGCTGGACGACGCGCTTCTGGTTCACGCCCATGAGGGCGGCCGCCTCGGGGTTCTGGGACACGGCCCGCACCCCTCGACCCAGCCGGGAGCGGCTGACGAACTGGTCCAGGGCGACCATCATGAGGATCGCGGCGACGAGCACGATGAGCTGGTTGCTGCGGATCTGGAACCCGGCGACCTCCAGCACCTGGACGTTCGGCAGCGGGTTGACGAACGCGGTGTTCTCCCGGGCCTGGCGGACGTAGGGCGCCAGCACGGTGTCCAGGTTGAGCCAGCCGGCGATCCGGTCCCGCAGACCCATGATCTCGGAGAGCATGAAGGACGCGCCGATGGCGGAGATGAGGGCGACCAGCGGCGGGGCGTTCTTCTCCCGCAACCGGCGGTAGGCGATGCGCTCCACGACGAGGGCCACGCCGCCGCTGACGGCCATCGCCGCGACCAGGGCCACCAGCAGCAGCCCGATGGCGGCCGGCCAGCTCATGCCCGTGCGCGCGCCGAGCAGCGTCATCGCCCAGACCGCCCCGAAGCTGCCCCACATGAAGACTTCGGAGTGCGCGAAGTTGATGAGGCGGAGGACGCCGTAGACGAGGGTGTAGCCGAGGGCGAACAGGGCGTAGATCGCGCCGACCACCAGACCCGTGAAGGTCAGGTTCAAGAACGTGGACAGGGGAACTCCCCGGGGTGAGGGGTGCGTACGGGGGAAGGGTCGGAACGCGCGACGACCCCACCCGCACGGGGCGGGTGGGGTCGCGCGGCGGATCAGGAGGCGTTGATCTCCTGGTCGGCGACGATCTGGCCACCCTGGACCTTGTAGGCCCAGACGGAGACCTCGCTGGGCTCGCCCTTGTCGTCGAACTTCAGCTGCTTGGTGACGCCCGGCTTGTCGTAGCTCTTGACGTACGACAGCAGGTCCTCGCGGGAGACCTTGCCCTCGGCGATGCCGTTCAGCAGGATCGTCGCGGCGTCGAAGGCCTCGGCCGAGTAGGTGGCCGGCGCGGTGCCGTACGCCTTGGTGTAGTCGGCCACGAACGTGCCGCCCGCCTTGTCCGGCGGCAGGCACGGGCAGGTCATGAGCGCACCCTCGGCGTTCTCGGCGCCGGCGGCGGTGACCAGACCCTCGTCCTTGGCGCCGTCGTCGGTGACGAAGGCGAGCTTGTCGGCGCTCAGGCCGGCCTCACGCAGCTGCTTGAGGAGCAGGCCACCCTCGGGGTAGTACCCGCCGAAGAACACCGAGTCGGCGCCGGAGGCCTGGACGTCGGCCACGACGGCGGAGAAGTCGGTCTGCCCGGTCTGGACGGTGTTGTCCTTGACCTTCTTGGCGCCGAGGTTCTTGCGGACGATGTCCGAGAGCCCCTTGCCGTACTCGGTGGCGTCGTCGATGACGTACACCTTCTGCTTGCCGAGGGTGTCGGTGATGTACTTCGCGGCCGCCGGACCCTGCGAGGCGTCGTTGCCCAGGACGCGGAAGAAGGTCTTCCAGCCGTTGTCGGCCAGCGCCGGGTTCGTCGCCGAGGGGCTGATGCCGACGATGCCGGCCTCGTTGAAGATCGGGTCGGCGACCTTGGACTCGCCGGAGAACGCGGGCCCGACGATGCCGACGACCTTCTCGTCGCCCACGACCTGCTGGGCCAGGCCCTGGGCCTGGTTCTGGTCGCCCTGGGAGTCGTACGGGGTCAGCTTGACCTGGCAGGCACCGCTCTCGGCGTTGTGCTGGTCGATCGCGAGCTTGACGCCGTTCTGCTCGTTGACGCCGAGGTTGGCGTTGGGGCCGGTGAGAGCGCCGAAGAAGCCGATGCTGATGCCGTCGGGGCAGCTGCTGCTGCCCCCGGAGGAGGCGGCACCGGACGACGTGTCGTCACCACCGGTCGTGCCGCAGGCGGCGAGCAGGAGGGCGGCCGCCGCGGCGGGGGCCGCGAGTTTGACGAGGGAGCGCACTGGCTAGTCCTCCTGGTGGAGAGGGCACGGACCCACGCGCCACGACGCGCGTCCCCGTGAGCACCACCCGGGAGCGGTGGAGCCGGAGTGAACACTAGGGGGCCACCGACGCGATCGGGTGCATTCCGTGCGCGAGTTCACCGGGTCGTTACACACATCGTCCACCCGGCGGCACCCCGGCTGCGCAGACGGAACGCCCGGCACCGTCCGCGACGACGACGACCCCACCCCCGGTGCGGGGGTGGGGTCGTCGGGGCCGGTCGGGAGGGGTCAGCCGCGGTCGTCGCCGGCGCTGATGACGGTCGTGGCGACCTCGCGCATCGTCAGGCGCTTGTCCATCGAGGTCTTCTGGATCCAGCGGAAGGCCTCCGGCTCGGTCATCCCGAACTGGGTCTGCAGCTTGGACTTGGCGCGGTCGACGAGCTTGCGCGTCTCGAAGCGGTCGGCGAGGTCGGCGACCTCGTCCTCCAGGGCCATGATCTGCTGGTAGCGGCTCACGGCGATCTCGACGGCCGGCAGCAGGTCGGCGGAGGTGAAGGGCTTGACGACGTACGCCATGGCACCCGCGTCGCGGGCCCGCTCGACGAGCTCGGCCTGCGAGAAGGCCGTCAGCAGCACGACGGGGGCGATGCGGGCCTTGGCGATGCGCTCGGCGGCGGAGATGCCGTCCAGGACGGGCATCTTGATGTCCATGACGACGAGGTCGGGCTTGTGCTCCTCGGCCAGGGCCACGGCCTGCTCACCGTCACCGGCCTGGCCGACGACGTCGTAGCCGGCCTCGGTGAGCATCTCGACGATGTCGAGACGGATGATGGCCTCGTCCTCCGCGACGACCACCCGACGTGTGGTCGTGGAGGAGGCGGCGGGGGTGTCGGCAGTGTTCGTCACCCCGGCATCCTAGACGGTCGCCCGGCGGCGGCACGACGGGCTACTACGACACGTCGTGGCACGCTGCGTCGGAACCACTCCCCCGGCCCCGGTAGGGTGATCGTCGCGCCTGGCGGACAGCCCTCGCGGGCCGTGCGCGAGCAGCCCTGGTAGCCCAACCGGCAGAGGCATGCGACTCAAACTCGCACCAGTGTGGGTTCGAATCCCACCCAGGGCACCGGCGCGAAGAGCCCCGCAGCGACCGCTGCGGGGCTCTTCGGCGTCCGGGACCGCTCAGGCGTAGGCGGCCGAGACCCCCGAGGTGGCGTCCCCGATGCGGTGCACGCGCACCGCGTTGGTGGAGCCGACGATCCCCGGGGGGGCACCGGCGACGATGACGACGAGGTCCCCGACGGCGCAGCGCCCCATCTCCTGCAGGCGGCGGTCGACCTCCTTGACCATCTCGTCCGTGGTGGAGATGAACGCCGCGTACTGCGAGTCCACGCCCCACGACAGCGCCAGGCGCCGCAGGGTGGTCTCCTCGGCGGTGAAGGCGACCAGCGGGATGCCGGAACGCAGCCGCGACAGGCGGCGGGCGGAGTCGCCGGACTGGGTGAAGGTCACCAGCAGCTTGGCGTCGAGCTGCTTGCCGATCTCCGAGGCCGCCAGGGTGATGGCCCCGCCCTTGGTGTGCGGGACGGTGCCCAGGGCCGCGATGCGGTCCGCGCCGTGCGTCTCGGTGTTCTCGATGATGCGGGCCATCGTGCGCACGGCCTCGAACGGGAACGCCCCGACGCTCGTCTCGCCCGAGAGCATGAGCGCGTCGGCGCCGTCGAGGACGGCGTTGGCGCAGTCGGAGGCCTCGGCCCGCGTCGGGCGCGGTGCGGTGATCATCGACTCGAGCATCTGGGTCGCCACGATGACGGGCTTGGCCTGGCGGCGCGCCAGCTCGATGGCGCGCTTCTGGACCAGCGGCACCTCCTCCAGCGGCAGCTCGACGCCCAGGTCGCCGCGGGCGACCATGATGCCGTCGAAGGCGGCGACGACCTCGCGGATGTTCTCCACGGCCTGCGGCTTCTCGACCTTGGCGATGACGGGGACGGTGATCCCCTCCTCGTCCATGATCGCGTGCACGTCCGCGGCGTCGGCGGCCGAGCGCACGAAGGACAGCGCGACCATGTCCACGCCCAGCCGCAGCGCGAACCGCAGGTCCTCCTTGTCCTTCTCCGACAGCGCCGGGACGCTGACGGCCACGCCGGGGAGGTTGATGCCCTTGTTGTTGCTCACCGGGCCGGGGACCGTGACCCTCGTGGTCACCCGCGGGCCCTCGACGGCCGTGACCTCCAGGCCGACCTTGCCGTCGTCGATGAGGATCCGGTCGCCCACCGACACGTCACCGGTCAGGCCCTCGTAGGTCGTGGAGGACAGCTCCTTGGTCCCCAGCACGTCCTCGGTGGTGATGGTGAAGACGTCCCCGACGGCGAGGTCGTGGGGGCCGTCGGCGAACTTCCCCAGGCGGATCTTCGGACCCTGCAGGTCCGCGAGGATCGCCACGGCGCGGCCCGACGCCCCGGCGGCCGCCCGCACCCCCTCGAAGTTCGCCCGGTGGTCGTCGTGGGAGCCGTGGCTCAGGTTCATCCGGGCGACGTCCATCCCGGCGTCCACCAGTGACCGCAACCCTTCGGGGCCCGCGACCGCGGGTCCGAGGGTGCAGACGATCTTCGCTCTGCGCATGCACCGACCTTATTGCGCCCCCGGTCGTGATCGGCGCACGGGGCGTGCCGGACCCCGAGCCGTCACCGGACGCTCACCCTCCGGTCGCCCGCGCCCCCGGGGTGCGCGGACGCCCGGCAGGTCCCACGATGACCGCGTGAACGCGCAGGAACGACCGCAGCAGAACGACTTCGAGAACGAGGTCGAGGACATGGTCGAGGAGTCCCTCGAGCACGAGTACGCCGTCTACGTCCGCCTGCACGAGGACGGCGGGTGGCCCGAGGGGGCGCTGGCCGGGCTCGTGGCGGACCTGCACGCCAGCCACCCCCGGGTGGAGCGGGTGGACGCCCCGGAGCACGACGTCGTCCTCAGCGTCGACGGGGACGGTCTGGAC
Source organism: Kineococcus rhizosphaerae (assembly GCF_003002055.1). Lineage (NCBI taxonomy): Bacteria > Bacillati > Actinomycetota > Actinomycetes > Kineosporiales > Kineosporiaceae > Kineococcus > Kineococcus rhizosphaerae. The sequence goes on along the minus strand of NZ_PVZF01000001.1, from coordinate 212,845 downwards.
GCCCAGGGCGCGGCCCGGCACGCCCTGGGCAAGGTGGCGGCCGCGGCCTCGGCCCGGGGCCTGTCCGGGCACGCCGCGGACGTGACGGTCCTGTCGGACGCCTCGGTGTGGACCTACGACGCGGAGCAGATCGCCACCTGGTGAACGGCACCGGACGCGGCGAGGGGGTGGGCACCGTCCCGGTGCCCACCCCCTCGCCGCGTCCGGTCAGGCCGTCAGCGGCACGGCGTCGGCGCGGATCGGCGCCGGCAGCGCGGTGTCCCCCATGAGGTGCTCGTCCACGGCGGCAGCGCAGGCCCGCCCCTCGGCGATGGCCCACACGATGAGCGACTGCCCGCGGCCGGCGTCGCCGGCCACGTAGACCCCCGGCGTGCCCGTCGCGTAGCCCGGGGTGCGGGTGAACCGCGTGCGGGCGTCGGCGGCCAGACCGAGCTGCTCGACGATCTCGCCGTGCTCGGGGCCGGCGAACCCGATCGCGAGCAGCACGAGCTGCGCGGGCAGGTCCTGCTCGGTGCCCTCCACGGGCGTCCAGACGCCGTCGACCTTGGTGACCTCCACGACCCGCAGGCCGGTGACCTTCCCGTCCTCGCCGACGAAGGCCCGGGTGGAGGCGGAGAACTTCCGCTGCCCGCCCTCCTCGTGCGAGGAGGACACCGAGAAGACCTTCGGCGTCGTCGGCCACGGTTCGTGCTCGGCCCGGTCCTCGGGCGCCATCGGGTAGATGTCGAGCTGGGTGACCGAGCGCGCCCCCTGGCGCAGCGCCGTCCCGTAGCAGTCCGAGCCGGTGTCCCCGCCGCCGATGACGACGACGTCCAGGCCCGCGGCGTCGATGTGGTCGTCGGGGCGCTCCTGGCCGACCGCGACGCGGTTGGTCGGGGGCAGGTACTCCATGGCCTGGTGGATGCCGGCCAGCTCGCGACCGGGCAGGTCGACCTCGCGCCACTGGGTCGCCCCCGTGGCCACGACGACGGCGTCGAACCTGTCGCGCAGCTGCTCGCCGGTGATGTCGACGCCGATCTCGACCCCCGCGCGGAAGCGGGTGCCCTCGGCCTCCATCTGGGCCAGGCGCCGGTCCAGGACCGCGCGCTCCATCTTGAACTCGGGGATGCCGTAGCGCATCAGCCCCCCGATCGCGTCGTCGCGCTCGTACACGACGACGGTGTGCCCGGCGCGCGTGAGCTGCTGCGCCGCGGCCAGGCCCGCGGGGCCGGACCCCACGACGGCCACGGTCTTGCCCGTCAGCCGCTCGGGCACCTGCGGCGTGATCCAGCCGGACTCCGCGGCGTGCTCGGCGATCATCACCTCGACCTGCTTGATGGTCACCGGCGGCTGGTTGATGCCGAGCACGCACGCCGACTCGCACGGCGCGGGGCACAGCTTCCCGGTGAACTCCGGGAAGTTGTTCGTCGCGTGCAGCCGCTCGATGGCCTCGCGCATGTCGCCCCGGCTCACCAGGTCGTTCCACTCCGGGATGAGGTTCCCCAGCGGACAGGCGTTGTGGCAGAACGGGATGCCGCAGTCCATGCAGCGGCCCGCCTGCCGCTGCAGCTGCGCCTGGTCCTGCTTCTCGTAGACCTCGCGCCAGTCCATCAGGCGCAGCGGGACGGGCCGGCGGGGCGGCAGTTCGCGCTCGCGGACGCGCAAGAACCCCCGGGGATCAACCATGCGAAGCCTCCATGATGCGGGTGAGCACGGCGTCGGAGTCGGGTTCCAGACCGTCGGAGACGGCCTTGGCCCGCACCTCGAGCACCCGGGCGTAGTCCCGCGGGACGATCGTCGAGAAGCGCTGCCGCGCCGCTCCCCAGTCGGACAGGAGCTTGGCGGCGACGGTGGAGTCGGTGTTCTCCCGGTGGCGCACGAGCAGGTCGTGCACGCGGGCGGCGGCCTCGTCGTCCATCGGGACGACGTCGACCATGTCGCGGTTCACGCGGGTCTCCTTCAGGTCGAGCACGTGGGCGAACCCGCCCGACATGCCCGCGGCGACGTTGCGGCCGACGCGGCCGAGGACCACGACCTCACCCCCGGTCATGTACTCCAGCGCGTGGTCGCCCACCCCCTCCACGACGGCGGTCGCCCCGGAGTTGCGCACGCAGAACCGCTCGCCGACCTCACCGCGCAGGAACAGGGTTCCCGTCGTGGCGCCGTAGGCGATGACGTTGCCGGCGATGATGTCCCGGTCGCGGGTTCCGGCGGCCTTGTCCGGCCGGACCACGATCGTGCCGCCCGACAGGCCCTTGCCGACGTAGTCGTTCGCGTCGCCGAACAGGCGCAGCGTGATGCCCCGGGGCAGGAACGCCCCCAGGGACTGACCGGCCGACCCGGTGAGGGAGACGTCGATCGTGCCCTCGGGCAGACCCTCCTCGCCCCACTCCTTCGTCAGCTCGTGCCCGAGCAGCGTGCCGACCGTGCGGTTGACGTTGCGCACGGGCAGCTCGATCCGCACGGGGTTCCCGGTGACGAGGGCGTCGGCGGCGCGCTCGATGAGCACGTGGTCGAGCGCCTTCTCCAGACCGTGGTCCTGCGTCGTGGAGTTGTACAGGGTTGAGCCCTCGGGGGCTTCCGGCGCGTGCAGGATCGGCGCCAGGTCCAGACCCGACGCCTTCCAGTGCGCGACGGCGCGTCGGGTGTCGAGGACGTCGACCTGCCCCACGGCCTCCTGGATCGACCGGAACCCCAGGGAGGCCAGCAGTTCGCGGACCTCGGCGGCGATGAACTCGAAGAAGTTCACGACGTGCTCGGCCTGGCCCGTGAACCGGGCGCGCAGCTCGGGGTTCTGCGTCGCGACGCCGACCGGGCACGTGTCCAGCTGGCAGACGCGCATCATGATGCAGCCCGAGACGACCAGCGGGGCGGTGGCGAACCCGAACTCCTCGGCGCCCAGCAGGGCGGCGATGACGACGTCGCGGCCGGTCTTGAACTGCCCGTCGACCTGCACGACGATCCGGTCGCGCAGCCCGTTGACCACCAGCGTCTGCTGGGTCTCGGCCAGGCCGAGCTCCCAGGGACCACCGGCGTGCTTCAGGCTGGTCAGCGGTGCGGCCCCGGTCCCGCCGTCGGCCCCGGAGATGAGCACGACGTCGGCCTTGGCCTTCGACACGCCCGTCGCGACCGTGCCGACCCCGACCTCCGAGACCAGCTTCACGTGGACCCGGGCGGCCGGGTTCGCGTTCTTCAGGTCGTGGATGAGCTGGGCGATGTCCTCGATCGAGTAGATGTCGTGGTGCGGCGGCGGCGAGATGAGCCCCACGCCCGGCGTCGAGTGACGGGTCTTCGCGATGTTCGGGTAGACCTTGTGGCCGGGCAGCTGCCCGCCCTCACCGGGCTTGGCGCCCTGGGCGACCTTGATCTGCAGGTCGGTCGCCGAGGTGAGGTAGTTGCTCGTCACCCCGAAGCGGCCCGAGGCGATCTGCTTGACCCGACTGGACCTCTCAGGGTCGTGGAGGCGCTCGACGTCCTCCCCGCCCTCGCCGGAGTTCGACCGGCCGCCGAGGCGGTTCATGGCGATCGCGAGGACCTCGTGCGCCTCCTTGGAGATCGAGCCGTAGCTCATCGCCCCGGTGCCGAACCGCTTGACGATCTCGGAGACGGGTTCGACCTCGTCCAGCGGGACGGGCTCGCGGGTGCCCTTCTTCAGCTGCAGCAGACCGCGCAGCGTCATGAGGCGCTCGGACTGCTCGTCGACGCGGCTGGTGTACTTGCGGAAGAGGGCCTCGTTGCGCTGGCGCGTGGAGTGCTGCAACTGGAAGACCGTCTCGGGGTCGAACAGGTGCGGCTCGCCCTCGCGGCGCCACTGGTACTCCCCGCCGGTCTCCAGCCGGCGGTGGGCGCGCTCCTGGCCCTCCACGGGGTAGGCCAGGCGGTGCCGCTGCGCGACCTCCTCGGCGAGCACGTCGAGACCGACGCCGCCCAGGCGCGAGGTCGTGGCGGTGAAGTACTCGTCGACGAGGGTCTGGGACAGGCCCAGAGCCTCGAAGACCTGCGCGCCGCGGTAGGAGGCGACGGTCGAGATGCCCATCTTGGACATGACCTTCAGGACGCCCTTGCCGAGCGCCTTGATGAGGTTCGCCACGGCGTTCTCGGCGTCGACGTCGGTCAGGACCTGCCGGCGGACGAGGTCCTCGACGGTCTCCATCGCCAGGTAGGGGTTGATCGCCGCGGCGCCGTAGCCGATGAGCAGCGCGACGTGGTGCACCTCGCGGACGTCACCGGCCTCCACGACCAGCCCCACCTGGGTGCGCAGCTTCTGGCGCACCAGGTGGTGGTGGACGGCCGAGGTCAGCAGCAGCGAGGGGATGGGCGCGAACTCGGCGTTGGAGTCGCGGTCGGACAGCACGACGAAGACGGCTCCGTCGGCGATGGCGCGCGAGACCTCGGCGCGGATCTCCTCGATGCGCCGGGCCAGTTCGGCCCCGCCGCCGGAGACCCTGTAGAGCCCCTTGACGATGTGGGTCGTGCGGCCGGGGTTGCGGCGGTCGCGGTCGATGTGGACGATCTTGGCGAGCTCGTCGTTGTCGATGACCGGGAACGGCAGCACCAGCTGGTGGCAGTGCGCCGCCGACTCCGACAGCGGGTTCTGCTGCGGGCCGGTGGTGCTGATGAGCGAGGTGACGAGCTCCTCGCGGATGGCGTCCAGCGGCGGGTTGGTGACCTGCGCGAACAGCTGGGTGAAGTAGTCGAACAGCATCCGCGGGCGGGTCGAGAGCACGGCCAGCGGGGTGTCGGAGCCCATCGAGCCGATCGGCTCGGCGCCGGCGCGGGCCATCGGGGCCAGGATGAGCCGCAGCTCCTCCTCGGTGTAGCCGAAGGTCTGCTGGCGGCGGGTGACCGAGGCGTGGGAGTGGACCACGTGCTCGCGCGGGGGCAGGTCCCCCAGGCGCACGACGTTCTTGAGCCACTCGGCGTAGGGCTGCGCGGCGGCGAGCTCGGCCTTGACCTCCTCGTCGTCGACGATGCGGCCCTTGGCCGTGTCGACGAGGAACATCTTGCCGGGCGCGACGCGGCCGCGGGCCACGATCGAGCTCGGGTCCAGCTCGAGGACCCCGGTCTCGGAGGCGAGCACGACGAGGCCGTCGTCGGTCACCCAGTAGCGGGAGGGACGCAGGCCGTTGCGGTCCAGGACGCCGCCGATGACGGTGCCGTCGGTGAAGGTGAGGTTCGCCGGGCCGTCCCACGGCTCGGAGAACATCGAGTGGAACTCGTAGAAGGCCCGGCGGGCCGGGTCCATCTCGGTGTTGTTCTCCCACGCCTCGGGGATCATCATCAGCACCGCGTGCGGCAGTGAGCGGCCGGCCAGGTGCAGCAGCTCGAGCACCTCGTCGAAGGAGGCCGAGTCCGAGCCCTCGGTCGCGCAGACGGGACCGAGGCGCTGGACGTCACCGGGGATGAGCGGGGTGCTCATGGTGGACTCGCGGGCCGCGGTCCAGTTGCGGTTGCCCTTGACCGTGTTGATCTCGCCGTTGTGCGCGATGGTGCGGAAGGGGTGCGCCAGCGGCCAGCTCGGGAAGGTGTTGGTCGAGAACCGCGAGTGGACCAGGCCGAGCTCGGAGGTGAACCGGCGGTCGGACAGGTCCGGGAAGAACGGCTCGAGCTGCCCGGTGGTGAGCATGCCCTTGTAGACCATGGTCCGGGCCGACAGCGACGGGAAGTAGACCGCCAGCTCGCGCTCGGCCAGCTTGCGCACGGCGTAGACGCGCCGGTCCAGGTCGATGCCGGTCTCCAGCGCCGCCAGGCCGTTGGTCGCGGTGGCCAGGAACAGCTGCGCGAAGTGCGGCATGGCCGCGCGGGCCTGGGCGCCGACGAGGTCGGCGGTGACGGGCACGTCGCGCCAGCCCAGGACGTCCAGACCCTCGGCCTGCGCGATCTCCTCGATGCGCGCCACGGCCGCGGCGCGCTCGTCCTGCTCGACGGGCAGGAAGACGTTGCCGGCTGCGTACGCGCCCTGGGGGGGCAGCGTCACGCCCTGCTCGGCCATGACGGCGCGCAGGAACTCGTCGGGGACCTGGGTGAGGATGCCGGCGCCGTCACCGGTGTTGGCCTCGGCGCCGACGGCGCCGCGGTGGTCGAGGTTGCGCAGCGCCGTGAGGGCGTGCTCGACGATGTCGTGCCCGGGTTCGCCGCGCATGGTCGCCACGAAGGCGACGCCGCAGGCGTCCTTCTCGTTGGCGCGGTCGTACAACCCGGCGTCGGCCGGGAAGCTCGTGAAGGGCAGCGGGCGGACCGCCTGCGTGCGCCGGTCCGTGGGCTGGGTCGTGGTGTTCTGGTGCGACGCGGGGGTCTGCGACATGCAGGTGCACCGTCCTCGGAGAGAGGTCCTGAGGGAACCTCGAGTGGACAGGGGGCCCCGGTTCTCCGCGAGGGCTGGGAGCACCCGCGAGCCGGTGTCGATCTCTTCGAGAGGAGGCGCGTACCTGGCGGGGACGCACCCCGAACGAGGGGCGGCGCTGGCCCGCGTTCACCTCACTGTAACGCCCGGGATGCCGTGCTCAGCTTCACGTTCTCGCCACGAACGATCACGGAATCGTCGCGGTCAGCGCCGGTCGGGCTCCTCGGTGGGCGAGTCCACGGTCGGGAGCGACTCCGAGTCACGAGCAGACGACTCATCGTCACTGGACGGGGACCGGGCGCCCTCACGCTCGAGGTCCTCGACGTCCTGGCGCCCGGAGTGCCGCCGCCGCGAGCGCACGAAGGCGACGAGCGCGAGCAGGAAGACGAGCGCCGCGACCCACTGGTTGACCCGCAGGTGCAGGAAGTGGTTCGCGGTGTCGATGCGCAGGGCCTCGAAGACGCTGCGCCCGACGCAGTACAGCGCCACGTACGCGAAGAACGACTGACCGTGGCGCAGCGTCCAGCGCCGGTCGGCCAGCACGATGAAGCCCGCCACGAGCAGGCACCACAACGACTCGTAGAGGAACGTCGGCTGGAACGTGCCGAGGACCTGCGGGTCCCCGTTCGCGTCCAGGACCGCCCGGCCCGCCGACTCGTCCCAGCGGTGCACGGTCAGCGCCCAGGGCACGTCGGTGGCCCGGCCGTACAGCTCGTTGTTGAACCAGTTGCCCCACCGGCCCGCCGCCTGGGCCACCAGCAGCCCCGGGGCCATGGCGTCGGCCAGCGGCCAGAACCGGTACCCGCCGCGACGGCAGGCGATCCAGGCCCCCAGCGCTCCCCCGGCGATGGCGCCCCAGATGCCCAGGCCGCCCTCCCAGACGTACAACGCCCGGACGGGGTCGCCGCCGGCCCCGAAGTAGGCCTGCGGGGAGGTGATCACGTGGTAGAGCCGGGCCCCGACGACACCCAGGGGCACGGCCCACACGGCGACGTCGAGGATGAAGTCCTGCCGTCCGCCCTTGGCCCGCCAGCGGCGCTCGGCCACCAGGACGCCGAGGACGATCCCGGCCACGATGCACAGCGCGTAGGCCCGCACCGGCAGCGGCCCGAGGTGCCAGACGGCGACCGTCGGGCTGGGGATGGCCGTCCCGAACGCGGCGGGGATCACGTCGTCGCCGCAGCGACGGCCTGGGTCAGCGCCGTTGAGGGGTCGGAGCCCAGGACCTGCTCGTTGGTCAGGGTCTGCTTCTGACCGCCCTGGGGCGTCACCGTGACGGTGGGCGTCCCGCTCACGCCGCCGGCCTCCATCGAGTCCTGCACCGACTGCACGTAGTCGCGGTAGGCGTGGCCCTCGACCGCCTTCTGCCAGGCGTCGAGGTCGGGCACGCCCGCGGTCTGCGCGATCTTCCGCAGGTCGGCGACGGTGTACCCGACGCCCTCCTTCGGCTGGGCGGCGAACGTCGCCGTGGTGAACTCGGCGAACCGGCCCTGCGCGTCCGCGGCCGCGGCGGCCTCGGCGGCCAGCTGCGAGGCGGTGTTGCCGAGGTTGCCGTCGAGGAAGGTCAGGGTGTGCACGACGACCTTCGCCTTGCCGCTGGCGGCCAGGTCCACGACGGTCGAGCCCGCCGCGGCCTCGAACTGCTTGCAGTACGGGCACTGGTAGTCCAGCCACACGTCGACCGTGGGTGCCCCCACGGCGGCGGTGCCGGGCAGCACGTAGCCGGCGGCCTTTGCGCCCGCGCTCGGGGGGTTCACCTGGGCCGCGGTGGCGACGGTGTCGGGGCGGGAGCGGTCGATGACGACCACGACGACCGCCACGATCGCGAGCACCACGACGACGGCGACGCTGATGAGCAGCACGCGCCGGCTGCGTTCCTTGGCCAGCTCGCGCTGCCGCATGGCCGCGGCCTTGGCCCGGCGCGCCTCGCGGGCGTCCTCGGCCGCCGCCGCGCGGGCCGGGTGACCGCCGGGCTTCCTGGTGCTCACGTCGTCGATCTCCTCGTGGGTCAGGGCCCCGCGGACGGGGCCCCGGGGTCAGGGACGGGTGCGGACGCCCACGGCCAGGGCCTCGGCGAGCTCACCGACGGCCTTGGCCCCCGCGCCGATCGAGTCGGCGTCCAGCAGGCGCTGGACGAACGCGGAACCGACGATCACGCCGTCGGCGTACCCGGCGACCTCGGTCGCCTGGGCCGGGGTGGAGACCCCCAGACCCACGCAGACCCGCTCGGCGCCGGCGGCCCGGGTGCGGCGGACGAGGTCGGCCGCACCGGCGCCCACGCTCGCACGCGTTCCTGTGACTCCCATCAACGAGGCGGCGTAGACGAACCCGCGGCACGCGGCCGACGTCGTCGCCAACCGGGCGTCGGTCGAGCTGGGGGCCACGAGGAAGACCCGTTCGAGGTCGTGGGCGTCGCTGGCGGCGATCCACGCCCCGGCCTCGTCGGGGATGAGGTCGGGCGTGATGAGCCCGGCTCCCCCGGCGCTCGCCAGGTCGGCGGCCCAGCGGTCCACGCCGTAGCGGTCCACGGGCGGCCAGTACGTCATGACGAGCACCGCGGCGCCCGTGGCGGCGACGGCCTCCACGGCGCGCAGCACGTCCGCGGGGCGCGTGCGGTTGGCCAGGCACACCTCGGCGGCCCGCTGGATGGTCGGACCGTCCATCGTCGGGTCCGAGTAGGGGAACCCCAGCTCGACGACGTCGGCGCCCCCGGCGACGGCGGCCTTGGCGGCCTCGACGGACCCCTCCACGTCGGGGAACCCGACGGGCAGGTACGCCACGAGGGCGGCGCGGCCCTCGGCCTTGGCCCGGTCGACCGCCGCGGCGGCCCCGCCGGCTCGGACGGGAGTCTGCCCGTCGACCTGGACGTCGGTCTGCGAGGTGCTCACCAGCCGGACCCTTCGGTGTTCTCGGGGGTGTCCGAGACCCGTTCGGCCTCGGAGGCGACGAGGTCGGCGTCGCTGACCAGCCCGAACCAGCGGGCGGCGGTGTCGACGTCCTTGTCCCCGCGCCCGGACAGGCTGACGAGGATCACGGACTCGGGGCCGAGGGCCTTGCCGAGGTCCAGGGCGCCCGCCAGGGCGTGCGAGCTCTCGATCGCGGGGATGATCCCCTCGGTGCGGCACAGCAGCCGGAAGGCGTCCATGGCCTGGGTGTCGGTGATCGGCGAGTACGTCGCGCGGCCGCTGGCCGCCAGCCAGGAGTGCTCCGGACCCACGCCCGGGTAGTCCAGGCCGGCCGAGATCGAGTGCGACTCGACCGTCTGGCCGTCCTCGTCCTGCATGACGAACTGCCGCGCGCCCTGGAACACCCCTGCGGCCCCGGCCGAGATCGGGGCGGCGTGCCGGCCGGTCTCGAGCCCGTCGCCGCCGGCCTCGTAGCCGTGCAGCGCGACCGAGGGGTCGTCGAGGAAGGCGTGGAAGATGCCGATGGCGTTCGACCCGCCGCCGACGCAGGCCGCGACGGCGTCCGGGAGCCGGCCGGTGAGGGCCTGGACCTGTTCGCGCGCCTCGATCCCGACGATGCGCTGCAGGTCGCGGACCAGGACGGGGAACGGGTGCGGCCCGGCGACCGTCCCGAACGCGTAGTGGGTGGTGTCCACCGAGGCCACCCAGTCGCGGAAGGCCTCGTTGACGGCGTCCTTGAGGGTGCGCGAGCCGGCGGTGACGGGCACGACCGTCGCGCCGAGCAGGCGCATGCGGGCGACGTTCAGCGCCTGCCGGCGGGTGTCCTCCTCGCCCATGTAGATCGTGCACTCCAGGCCCATGAGCGCCGCGGCGGTCGCCGTCGCGACGCCGTGCTGGCCGGCCCCGGTCTCGGCGATCATCCGGGTCTTGCCCATCCGCTTGGTCAGCAGCGCCTGGCCCAGCACGTTGTTGATCTTGTGCGAGCCGGTGTGGTTGAGGTCCTCGCGCTTGAGGACGATGCGTGCCCCTCCGGCGTGCGCGGCGAAGCGCGGCACCTCGGTGAGGATGCTCGGGCGCCCCGTGTAGCTGCGGTGCAGCTCGGCCAGCTCGGCCAGGTAGGCCGGGTCCGACATCGCGGTGGTGTGCGCCGCCTCGATCTCCTCCAGGGCGGCGACGAGCGCCTCGGGGACGAAGCGGCCGCCGAACGCGCCGAAGTAGGGCCCGCGCTCGGCGGAGAAGGAGCGTCCGGAGGTGGTCAGCGGGGTCTCGTTCACCCCGGCGGCGGTGGTCACGGGCGCACCGCCTGAACGGCCGGGTGCGCACCGGCGGCCACGAGGTCGGCCACCGCGCGGCGCGGGTCGTCGCCGCGGACCAGCGTCTCGCCGACCAGGACCGCGTCGGCGCCCGCGCGCGCGAACTCGACGACGTCGCGCGGGCCGGACACGCCGGACTCGGCGACCTTGACCTTCGTGTCCGGGATGAGCGGGGCGAGGTCGGCGAAGGTGCCGTTGTCGACCTCGAGGGTCTTCAGGTTCCGGTTGTTGACCCCGATGACCCGGGCGTCGGCGTCGAGGGCGCGGGCGACCTCCTCGGCCGTGTGCACCTCCACCAGCGCCGTCATGCCCAGGGAGTGGGTGCGTTCGATGAGCGACACGAGGGCCTCCTGCTCGAGGGCGGCCACGATGAGGAGCACGACGTCGGCTCCCCAGGCGCGGGCCTCCCACAACTGGTACGACTCCACGACGAAGTCCTTGCGCAGCACGGGCACGTCCACCGCCAGGCGGACGTCGCGCAGGTCGTCGAGGCTGCCGCCGAAGCGGCGCTGCTCGGTCAGGACGCTGATGACGCTGGCGCCACCGAGCTCGTACTGACCGGCGAGGGCGGCCGGGTCCGGGATGGTGGCCAGCGCGCCCTTGGACGGGCTCTTGCGCTTGACCTCGGCGATGACCTTGACCCCGCGCTGCTCGGCGTCGCGCGGCTTGAGGACGGCGTGCGCGTCCTTGGCCGGGACCTGCCGGCGGGCGCGTTCCTTCAGCTCGTCGAGCGAGGTCAGGGCCTTGCGGGCCGCCAGGTCCTCGCGGACGCCGGCCAGGATGTCGTCGAGGACTGTCACGCGTCGAGGGTATCTCCGCGCGGGGGCCGCCAGGGCCCGCCCCCGCGCCCGCCGGACGTCAGCGGCGCGGGCGGGCGGCGCCGACGGGCTTGCCGTCCGCGCCCTTGACCCCGTAGCCGGCCTTGGCCAGGACCGCCGAGACCACGAGGGAGGCCAGGATGACGACGCCGCCGATGATCCCCCAGGTCCAGCTGGGGAAGACGATCGCCAGGGACAGGATGAGGAAGCCGACGAGGCAGACCGCGACCCCGGCCCAGGCGGCGACGCTGTGGCCGTGACCGTGCTCGTCGGCGATGTCGACGTCCCCGTGGGCGGTGGGGTTCTGGTGGGTGCTCACGGTGGCTCCTCGGCAGGTCTGGGGCGCCGGTCGGCTCACCCCGTCCGGCACACGTACTACGCACACCGTACCGACTCACCGCGCCGGCGGGCGCGGCGGCTCAGCGAGTGGGGTCGTCGCCGTGCGTCAGGGAGTCCCAGGCCGCGGCGGGGTCCTCGGCCGGCGTCGCCACCACCCGCGTCGCGTCGCGCTCGTGCCGGGTCGGCCCGGCGGGGGCGCCGGCGCGCCGGGAGGCGGCGAACGCGCCGAGGCCGGCCACGGCGACGAGGGCACCACCGGCGGCCGAGACGACGGGCCACGGGCGCAGGGCGGCCCCGCCCTCGAGGCGGGCCTGCGTCGTGCCGCTGACCGCGCGGGCCGGGGCGGCCAGGGCGGTGGCCGGGTGCGTCAGCGTGCCCACCGACGCCGAGACGACCCCGGCGCCGGCCAGGACGAGGACGAGCGCGGCCAGCAGGCGCGCGAACCGGCGGCCCAGCGTCGAGGCCACCACCGCCGCGAGGGCGACCAGGGCCAGGGCCGTGGCGACCGGCGCCGCGTCGCGGCCGTCCACCACGACGGCGCTGGTCCCCGACGCGGTCCGCGCCACCCCGCTGACCCAGGTCGGCGCCCCCGCGCCCAGCGCGAGGACCGCCCCGAGGGCGGCGAGCAGGAGCAGCGGCCCGCGGCGGCTGCGGGGCCGGGAGGGCGCCGGGGAGGCGGGGGCGCTCACGCGGGCCGGGCGGCGGTGCGGGCCAGGGGCAGGCTCGTCGCGTCGAAGCAGGTGCGGTCCCCGGTGTGGCAGGCGGCCCCCACCTGCTCGACCTGCAGGAGCAGGGCGTCGCCGTCGCAGTCCAGGGAGACCTCCTTGACCCACTGCACGTGCCCGGAGGTGTCGCCCTTGCGCCACAGCTGCTGGCGGCTGCGGGAGAAGTACGTGGCGCGGCCGGTGGTGAGCGTCTCGGCCAGGGCCTCGTCGTCCATCCACGCCACCATGAGCACCTCGCGGGTGTCGTGCTGCTGCACCACGGCGCAGACCAGGCCGGCCTCGTTGCGCTTGAGGCGGGCGGCGACGGACGGATCGAGACTCAGCGGCGACACGCCCGTCATGGTCTCACCGCCCCGGGGTCGCGGTGCGCGGGCCGGGTGGCACGATCGGGGTCATGCCCACCCGCCCCACCGCCTCGAACCGGCACCCCAGCGACGCGCGCCGCGAACGGGACGGCCTGTGCGACAGCGCTTCGCGGGTCGGCCCCGACGCCCCCACGTTGTGCGCCGGCTGGGACGTGCGCGACCTGATGGTGCACCTGGCGGTGCGCGACAACCGCCCCGACGTCGTGCTCGGCGAGGCCGTCCCGCCGTTGCGGGGCCACCGCGAGCGCGTCCTGTCCGAGCTGGGCGCCGCGCCGTTCGAGGACCTCGTCGAGCGCGTCCGCAACGGCCCGCACGGGCCGCTGAAGCTGCCGGCGCTGGACTCCCTGACCAACAGCGCCGAGTTCTTCGTCCACCACGAGGACATCCTGCGCGCGCAGGACGACTGGGCCCCCCGGGAACTGCCCCGCGCCCAGCGGGCCGCGCTGTGGCGCACCGTCAAGGTCCTGGGCCGGGTCGCCTACCGGCGCGCCGGGGTCGGCGTCGTCCTCGTGACGCCGCAGGGTCCGCGCGCCGTGGTCAAGCAGGGGGCGGACTCGGTGGCCCTCACCGGCGACCCGGCCGAGCTGCTGCTGCACGCCTTCGGCCGCCGCAGCCGCGCGAACGTCCGCGTCGACGGCGCACCCGCTGCGGTGCAGCGATTCCGCGAGGCGTTCCCGGTCTAGCGCACCGGCGACCCGGTCGCGCGCAGGGCGTCCTTGACCTGCCCGATCGTCAGCTGGCCGAAGTGGAAGACGCTCGCGGCCAGCACGGCGTCGGCCCCCGCGGCCACGGCCGGGGGGAAGTGCTCCACGGCCCCGGCACCGCCGCTGGCCACCAGGGGGACCCCGACCCGGGCCCGGACCTCGCGCAGCATCTCCAGGTCGAACCCCTGCCGGGTGCCGTCGGCGTCCATCGAGTTCAGCAGGATCTCCCCGGCCCCCAGCTCGGCGGCCCGGACGGCCCACTCCACGGCGTCCAGGCCCGTGCCGCGCCGGCCGCCGTGGGTGGTCACCTCGTACCCCGAGGCCGTCGTGGGCTCGCCGGGCAGGGTGCGCCGGGCGTCGACGGACAGCACGAGGACCTGCGCCCCGAAGCGGTCGGCGATCTCGGCGATCAGCTCGGGCCGGGCGATGGCGGCGGTGTTCACCCCGACCTTGTCGGCCCCCGCCCGCAGCAGCTTCTCCACGTCGGCCACCGCCCGGACCCCGCCCCCGACGGTCAGGGGGATGAAGACCTGCTCCGCCGTGCGGCGCACGACGTCGTACGTCGTCTCGCGCGAGCCGGAGGAGGCGGTGACGTCCAGGAACGTCAGCTCGTCGGCGCCCTCGGCGTCGTAGCGTCGCGCGAGCTCCACGGGGTCGCCCGCGTCGCGCAGGTCGGCGAAGTTGACGCCCTTGACGACGCGGCCGGCGTCGACGTCCAGGCACGGGATGACACGGACCGCGACGGTCGCGGGAGAAACGGGCACGGGGGAAAGGTACCGTCGGCCCCGTGGCCCCCGAACTCCGCGTGACGCAGGTCGATCCGCAGGACCGGGAGGCCCTGCGCGCCTGGTCGGTCCCCAGCCGCGCGGCGTTCCTGCAGTCGGCCCCCACCGAGGAGGACCTGCAGGAGCGGCGCCGAGCCGTCACCGGGCACCGCCTGAGCGCCGTCCACGACACCGTGGCCGGCGAGGACCGGGTCGTGGCGACGCTGCGCACCTTCGACTCCGAGCTGACGGTGCCGGGCTCGGGGCCCGTGAGCGTCGACGCCGTCTCGACCGCGACGGTCCTGCCCACCCACCGCCGCCGCGGGCTGCTGACGCGGATGCTCACCGCCGACCTCGAGCGGGCCCGGCACGACGGGCACGCCTTCGCCGCGCTCATCGCGGCCGAGGCCCCCATCTACGGCCGGTTCGGGTTCGGCGCGGCCACCCGCGCCACGAGCCTGGTCCTCGACGACGCCCGCGTCCGGTTCCGGCCCGACGCGCCCGCGGCCTCCGGCTCGCTGGAGTTCGTGCCCGACGGGCGGACCGCGGAGCTGGCCGCCGTGCACGACCGCACGCGCCGGCACCGCCCCGGCGGGCTGCTGCGCGACGAGGCGTGGTGGCAGGCCGCGGCCCGGCGCGGTCCGGGCCGCTGGCTGGGCCACTCCGGGCACGTCGTGCTGCACCGCGACGAGCGCGGCGTCGCCGACGGGTACGTCGCCTACGACGTCACCGACGAGTCCGTGGGCCGCGTGCCCGACGGCACCGCGCACGTGCGCGACCTCGCCGCGGCCACCCCGGCGGCCTACCGGGCGCTGTGGGAGTTCGTCACCTCCATCGACCTCGTGCGCACGACACGGGCGGGCAACCGGCCCGTGGACGAGCTGCTCCCCCACCTGCTCGTCGACCCCCGCGCCGTGCAGACCGGGCCCGTGGACGACCTGCTGTGGCTGCGGGCGCTGGACGTTCCCGGGGCGCTCGCCGCCCGGCGGTACCTGGGGTGCGGGACGCTCGTGCTGAAGGTCGTCGACCCGCTCGGGCTGGCCGAGGCGACCGTGCGGCTGCACGTCGCCGCCCAGCGCTGCGGCGCGGACGGCTGGGTGTGCGCCGAGGTCACCACGACCGACGCCGAGCCCGACGTCGTGCTGCCCGTGGGCGAGCTGTCCTCGCTGCTGCTCGGCGGGACGTCGGCGGTGGCGCTGCACGCGGCCGGCCGGATCGACTGCTCGGCGGCTGCGGCCTACACCCTCACCACGCTCATGGCCACGCCCGAGCAGCCGTGGTGCCCGACGTGGTTCTGACGTGGCGGTGAGCGGGGTGCGCCCGACGCACGAGGTCGTGCAGGAGGTCCTGGCCCTGCTGGCCGCCGTCCCCGCACCGGCCGCCGGGCCCACCGTCGTCGCGGTCGACGGCCGCTCCGGGTCGGGCAAGACCGACCTGGCGGCCGCGCTCGCCGAGCGCACGGGTGCCGTCGTCGTGCACGTGGACGACCTGTACCCGGGCTGGTCGGGGCTGGCCGCCGCCGTCGACGTGCTGTCCGGGCTGCTGGCGACCCTGCGCTCGGGGGCCGTCGCGCACCAGCCCGTCTGGGACTGGTCCGCACACGCCTACACGCGCACCGTCGCGCTGCCCACGAGCGGCCTGGTCGTGCTCGAGGGCGTCGGGGCGGGGTGCGCCGGGCCGGTGGACCTGCTCGTCGAGCTCGTCGCCGACCCGTCGGTACGCCGGGCCCGGGCCCTGGCGCGCGACGGGGCCACCTTCGCCCCGCACTGGGACGCGTGGGCGGCGCAGGAGGCGGAGCTGTTCTCCCGCAGGCCCTTGCGACCGGACGTGACGTTCGGGTCGGCCACCGCGGCGGGCGCCGTCCCGGCCTGGGCCTAGCGGCCCGCGCGCTCCTCGACCAGGCGCGCCAGGCGCAGCGCCTCGGCCCGGGCGTGCTCGCCGTCGGCGCGCTGGACGGCCATGACGGCGAGGTTCTCGCCGTCGTCGGTGTCCAGGGTCAGCCACGGGTCGGCCCCGCCGAAGCGGACCGCGACGATCGCGCCCCACTCGACCTCGCGCGTGAAGACCACGTTGCGCACGACGAGCGCCTCGTCCGTCACCCGCGCGTTCACCGAGACGAGCCGGACGAGCACCGCGGCGCACAGGACGGCGAAGACCACCGCGAAGACGCTGTCCTGGCGCTGCCAGCCGGAGTCGGGGGCGAAGGAGAGCCCGATCGACATGCCGACCATGACCACGACGAGCCCGATCGCGAAGCCGAAGCCGACGACCCGGGCCCGCCGGGGCCGGAAGTCGGCGCGTTCCCCCTGGGTCACCACCGCGGTCACAGCCGGCAGGCGTGGATGCTCGTGACGAGGATGCCGCGGGCGCCGAGGTCGTACAGCTCGTCCATGACGCGGTTGGTCTCCGAGCTCTTGACCATGGCCCGCACGGCGACCCACTCGTCGTTGGCCAGCGGGGAGACCGTCGGCGACTCCAGGCCCGGGGTGATCGCGAAGGCCCGCTCGACGAGGGCCTTGGGGCAGTCGTAGTCGACGATCACGTACTGGCGGGCGACGAGGACGCCCTGCAGCCGGCGCACGAGGACCTCGACGGCCGGGTCGGCCTCGGCCCCCGCGCGGCGCACGAGGGTGGCCTCCGAGCGCATGATCGGTTCGCCGAAGATCTCCAGCCCGGCGGCGCGCAGCGTGGTGCCGGTTTCGACGACGTCGGCGATCACGTCCGCGATGCCGAGAGCGACCGCGGTCTCCACGGCCCCGTCGAGGTGGACGATGTCGGCGGTGACGCCGTGGTCGGCGAGGTGCTTGGCCAGCAGCCCGGAGTAGCTCGTCGCGATCCGGCGGCCCTCGAGGTCGCCCACCCCGGAGGCGACCCCCGGGCGACCGGCGAAGCGGAAGGTGCTGCGGGCGAAGCCGAGCGGCAGGACCTCGTCGGCCGGGGCGCGGGAGTCCAGCAGCAGGTCCCGGCCCGTGATGCCGGCGTCGAGGGTGCCGGAGCCGACGTACAGCGCGATGTCGCGCGGGCGCAGGAAGACGAACTGGGCGTTGTTGTCCGGGTCGTCGAGGAGGAGTTCCTTGGCCTCGCGACGCTGGTTGTAGCCGGCCTCGCGCAGCATGGCGGAGGCGGCCTCGGACAGCGAGCCCTTGTTGGGGACGGCGATGCGGAGCGGTTCGGTGGGCACGGGGGGTCTCCTAGAGGTGGGAGTACACGTCGTCGAGCGTCAGACCGCGGGCGATCATCAGCACCTGCAGGTGGTACAGCAGCTGCGAGATCTCCTCGGCGGTCCGCTCCCCCGACTCGTGCTCCGCGGCCATCCACACCTCGGCCGCCTCCTCGACGACCTTCTTGCCGATGGCATGGACGCCGGCGTCCAGTTCCAGCACCGTCCCCGAGCCCGCGGGCCGGGTCAGCGCCTTGTCGCTCAGTTCGGCGAACAGGGCGTCGAAGGTCTTCACGTGCAGGGAGTCTAGGCCGTCGGGCTGCTCGCCCCGACCACGCGGTCCCCCGGCGGCGGTCCGTTCCGGCACGTTGACTCCCCGGTCCCGTTCAACGGGACCGGGGAGTCAACGTGCCAGGACCCTCAGGACGTCGGCAGGGGCGCGACGCCGCGCAGGGCGACGACCGTCTCCAGCGCCGCCTCCACGGCCTCGGCGCCCTTGTCCTCGCGCGAACCGCGCAACCCGGCCCGGTGCAGCGCCTGGGCCTCGTTGTCGACGGTGAGCACGCCGAACCCGATGGGCACGCCCGTGGTGACCGCCACCTGGGTCAGGCCGGACGTCGCGGCGTCGCACACGTACTCGAAGTGCGGTGTGCCGCCGCGGATCACGACGCCCAGGGTGACGACCGCGTCGTAGCCGGCGCGGGCCAGCCGGGCCGCGGCCACGGGCAGCTCGAAGGCGCCCGGCACGCGCACCTCGGTGACGTCGGTGACGCCGGAGGCCTCCAGGGCGCGGCGCGCGCCGGCCAGCAGGCCCTCCATGACCTCGGCGTGCCAGCGCGCCGCGACGACCGCGACCCGCAGCCCGCTGCCGTCGACGGTGATCTCCGGGCTTCCGTCCCCGCTCACGCGTTCCCCTCTCCTGCGTCCTGTCCTGCCGCCGCGGACAGGTGCGCCCGCAGCTCGGCGATCGTCAGGACGGGCAGCGCGTGCTGCTCACCCAGCGCGACGATCTGGTCCCAGCGTGACATCGACCCGTCGTCCTCGACGAGTTCGGCGATGATCGCGACGGGCCTGAGCCCCGCGAGCCGGCACAGGTCGACGGCCGCCTCGGTGTGCCCGGGGCGTTCCAGGACGCCGCCGGGCCGGGCCCGCAGCGGGAACACGTGCCCGGGGCGGATCAGGTCGGCGGGCACCGAGGACGGGTCGGCCAGGACGCGGGCGGTCCGAGCGCGGTCGGCCGCGGAGATGCCCGTCGTGACGCCCGTGGCCGCGTCGCAGCTGACGGTGTAGTCGGTGCGCAGCGAGTCCTCGTTGCGCTCGACCATCCGCGGCAGGGCCAGGGCGTCGGCGCGCTCGGCGCTCATCGGGGCGCAGAGCATCCCCGAGGTGTGCCGCACGGTCCATCCGATCCACTCCGGCGTCGCGAGCTCGGCCGCGAGGACGACGTCGCCCTCGTTCTCGCGGTCGGCGTCGTCGGAGACGAGGACGGGACGGCCGGCGCGCAGCGCGACGAGCGCCTCGTCGACGGCGGTGGTGGTGCTCACGCTCACGCCCCCGCCCCGATCCGGTCGAAGGCGTTCAGCCGCTCGACGTACTTGGCCAGGACGTCCACCTCGAGGTTGACCTGCGCTCCGGGCCCCTTGGTGCCCAGGACCGTCAGTTCGAGGGTCGCGGGGATGAGCGAGACCTCCAGCCACGGTTCGTCCACGCCGGGGGCGCTGACGCCGGAGACGGTGAGCGAGGTGCCGTCGATCGTGATGGAGCCCTTCTCCACCACGTAGCGGGCCAGGTCGGCCGGGATCGCGAACCGCACGACCTCCCACGCCTCCCCCGGCGTGCGCGCCACGAGCGTGCCGGTGCCGTCGACGTGGCCCTGCACGATGTGCCCGCCGAGGCGGCCGTGCGCGGCCATCGCGCGTTCGAGGTTGACCCGGCGGCCCGGGGCGACGTCGTGCAACGAGCTGCGCTGCAACGACTCCTGCATGACGTCGACGGTGAAGGTGCCCGGTTCGGGCTGGTCGACGACGGTGAGGCAGACGCCGTCGACGGCGATGGACGCGCCGTGCACGGCGTCGGAGACCACGACGGGTCCGCGCACGGTCAGCCGCGCCGACTCCGAGCCGAACTCCACGGCGACGACCTCGCCGATCTCTTCCACGATTCCGGTGAACACGGGGACTGCCTCCTGGACGGTGCTGCGAGCTGGTGGTCCAGCGAGCTCCGCGGGGCACGGGGAGGCGACGACGGGTGCGCCGGGGTGGCCCTGCGGGCAGGGCGGACCGGGGCGGACCGTCGACCGGGGCGTCGACGTCGACGGCCGGCACGACCCGCGGTGCGGGGTCGGCGAAGCGCGCGACGACGACGCCGCGCGCTGCCTCCCATCCGGACTTTCACCGTCGGCCCCGGAGTTCCACCGGATCAACCGCCCACCGAGGTGGGGGCTCGCGGACTGTCACCGCCGGTTCGGGTTTCCACCGACCCCGGAGCACGCGTGTCGTGCGGTCTTGCTGCGGGCCAGTGTGCCACGCAGCGGGTTCAGTGCCGGCAGGCGGCGGCCGCGAGGTGACGCAGCTCACCGATCGCGGCGGCGGCGTCGTCGGCCCCGTAGACGGCCGAGCCGGCCACGAACACGTCGGCCCCGGCCTCGGCGGCACGCTCGATCGTGCTCGCCGAGACGCCCCCGTCGACCTGCAGCCGCACGTCGAACCCGGAGTCGCCGATGGCGGCGCGCGCCCGGCGGATCTTGGGCAGGGTCACGTCGAGGAACCCCTGCCCGCCGAACCCGGGCTCGACGGTCATGACGAGGACCATGTCGAACTCCCCGAGCAGGTCGACGTAGGGCTCGACCGGGGTCGCCGGCCGCAGGGCGATCCCGGCCCGACCCCCCGCCTTGCGGATCTCGCGCGCCAGCTTCACGGGGGCGGTCGCCGCCTCGGCGTGGAACGTGACGCCCGCGGCCCCGGCCTCGGCGTAGGCCGGGGCCCAGCGGTCGGGGTCGTCGATCATGAGGTGGCAGTCCAGCGGGATCGGCGAGACCCGTTGCAGCGCCTCGACGATCGGCAGGCCCAGGGTGAGGTTCGGCACGAAGTGCCCGTCCATGACGTCGACGTGGGCGGCGTCGGCGGTGGAGATCCGGTCCAGTTCCGCCTGCAGGTTGGCGAAGTCGGCGGACAGGATGGAGGGGTTGATGCGCGGTTCGCGGTCCTGGGGCACGGCGCGACAGTACCCCGCGACCCCGCGCGGATCTGACGTCACGACGCACCACTGGTGTACCGTGACGTCATGTCCGAGACGACCGCGTTCACCCTCCGGCTCGACGCGGCGCACCGCTCGATGCTCGAGCGCCTGCAGTCCCGCCACCCGGGCGTCTCGCGCCAGCGGCTGTTCGAAGGGCTGCTGGAGCAGGCCGACGACGCCGACCGCGCCGACGTCCAGGACGTCGCCCGCGCCATCTACGCCGAGAACAAGGACCTGTTCGACGCCCTCACCGCCGGTCTGGACGGCGTCGCGGTCCGGGCCGGGTGATCCGCCCCGTCCGCTACCTGACGGTCGGCGACCTCGTCCGCTTCACCGCGATCTTCCCCGACGGCCCCTACGACGTCCGCGACGCCGGCCTGCTGGCCCTGGCCGCCGAGCGCCCGCAGCTGCAGGTGCTGGGCCGCGACGCCTACCCCGACCTGCCCCGCAAGGCGGCCGCGCTGCTGCACTCGATCGTGCGCACCCGCCCGCTGGTCGACGGCAACGAGCGGACGGCCCTGCTCGCGGCGCTGGCGATGCTGCACCTGAACGGGACGGGCGTGGCGGCCACGTCGGCGCGGGCCGGCCTGGCGCTGACCCGGGACGTCGCCGAGGGCACCCTCGACGACGTCCCCGAGATCGCGGCCCGCCTGACCCGCCTCGTCGAGCGCGGGGTCAGCGACTGAGGCGCGTCAGGAGCGGGCGACGACGTCGGCGGGGCGCAGGTCCTTGACCGACCCGATCCCCATCTGCCGCAACGTGGTCACCAGCTCGGCCTGGTAGTTCGCCAGCACCGTGGCCACCCCCTCGGCGCCGTCGGCGGCCAGGCCCCACATGGCGGGCCGGCCGATGTGCACGGCCTTGGCCCCCAGCGCGAGCGCCACGGCGGCCTGCGCGCCGCCGCGGATGCCGGAGTCGACGTGGACCTCGACCTCGCCGCCGACCTCGGCGAGGATCTCGGGCAGGGCGAAGGCCGACGTCACGGAGTTGCCCAGGCGGCGGCCGCCGTGGGTGGAGACGATGATCCCGTCGGCGCCGGCGTCCACGCAGCGACGCGCGTCGCGGGCGGTGAGCACGCCCTTGCACAGGACGGGCAGCCCGGAGGCCTCCGCGAGCCAGCCGATGACGTCCGGCGTCAGGTCCAGCGCCATGTCGGTGTCCTTGCCGAAGCGCTCCAGCTCGGCCGCGGTGAGGTTGGCCGTGCGGTTCTTGCGCGGGCCCTCGGGCCAGTTGCGGGGGTCGATCGCGGGGATCTCGCGACCCAGTGGCGTGGTGTCGACGGTGAGGATGAGCGCCTTGGCGCCGGCGGTGGCGGCGCGCTCGACGAGCAGGCGGGTGGCCGCGCGGTCGCGGGCGACGTAGACCTGGTACCACCAGGGCGCGCCCTGGGCGGCGATGTCGTCGAAGCGGGCGCCGGTGTTGGTGGAGACGCCGAGCAGGGTGCCGGCCTTCGCCGCGCCCTGGGCGGTGAGCACCTCCCCCTCGGGCCGGGCCCCGACCTGCTGGGCCATGGGGGCCACGAGGATCGGCGCGGCGACGGGGGTGCCGAGCACGTCGCTGGTGAGGTCCTGGGCGGAGGCGTCGCGCAGGACGCTGGGCCGCAGCCGGAACGCGTTCCAGTCGGCGATGCCCTCCCGGTCGCAGGAGCCGTCGCCCGCGTTGGAGTGGTAGTAGGCCGACACGTAGTCGGGCAGCACGGCGTCGGCGCGGCGGGCGAGGTCCTCGATCCAGGTCACGGACCTCATCCTCGCCCACCGGCCGGGCTCCCCGTGCCCTCCGGTCCCTCGACGGGACCAAGGTCACGGGCAGGTTCGTCAGTTCAGCGGACGCGTGCCCTCCGGGATGCCCCCGCCGGCGTAGATGGCGCGGGCGGCGTCCTGCAGGGCGGTGAGGGCGACGCGCTGGGTCAGCGGGCCGTAGGTGATGCGGGCGACGCCGAGCTCGGCGAGGCGGGCCTGGTCGGGCACGCCGGGGAAGCCGATGACCGACAGCTTCTGCGGGCCGAAGGCCGCGACGAGCTCGGTGACGGCGTCCTCGTCGAGGGGGCCGGGGACGAAGACGCTCGTGGCGCCGGCGTCGAGGTAGGCCTTGCCGCGCTCGATCGCGTCGGGCAGCCACACGTCGCGGCCGCGGTCGCCGCCGCGGGCCAGGGCGTCGGTGCGGGCGTTGAGGACGAAGGGCACGCCCTCGGCCTCGCCGGCGGCGACGATGGCCTCGACGCGGGCGACGGACTCGTCCAGCGGCCGCAGCCGGTCCTCGACGTTGGCGCCGACGACGCCGACCCCGATGGCCTTGCGGACGGTCTCGCCGGCGTCGCCGTAGCCGCCGTCGAGGTCGGCGGAGACCGGCAGGTCCCCGGCCGCGACGACGATGCGCTCGACGAGGGACAGGCCCAGCTCCAGCGGGATCTGCTCGCCGTCGCCGTAGCCGAAGGTGGCGGCGATGGAGTGCCCGGCCGTGGCCAGGGCCTTGGTCTGGGGTTCGCCCGCGACGACGGTCGCCGACACGGCGTCCCAGACGTTGACGAGGACGAGGAGCTCGGGGTCTTCGTGCAGGTGCCGCAGCCGGGCGGCCTTCTCAGCGGAGTTCACGGGAGTGAACCTCTCACGAAGGGCCGCGACGGGGGCAGTGGGGCGGGCACAGTGGGACGGTGATCGTGGTCTTCGACGGTGAAGTGGACGTCCACTACGGGTTCGTGCACTTCAGGCCGCAGGACGAGTTCCCCGAGGGCGAGCCACGTGCGGGGCAGCGCAACGGGTTGCTCGGCGCCCAGGAGCTGCGGTTCCTGCACGTGGTGACCGGCCTGCACACCGGACGGGTGAGCGTGCGGGTGGAGACCGGCGACCAGGCACCCGGCGCGCCCGCGCCGGAGTGGGAGGACGTCGTCGAGGCATCGCTCACGGTGGAGCTGAGCGACGAGCCCGACCCGGAGTGGGCTGGGCTGTCGGACGTCGAACCGGCGGGTCCACCGCTGTACGTCCTGAGCACCTTCCAGGACGCCCACGACGTCGCGGTGCTGGAACCGGGCACCTACCGGGCGCGCTGGCACGGGCTCGGGATGGACGCCGGGAACGCGGCGGACGTCCGCTCGGAGGCCGACCCGGACGTCGAGCGGTACCTGCTGCAGCTGTGGCCGGCACCGTGGTCCCCGGACGCGGTGCTGCGCGAGGGGAGCGAGACCGCTCGGTGCTGGCACGAGACGGCGCGCGCGCAGCCCGCGCCGCCCCCGTCGCCGGGCCGGGCGGAACGGCACCGGCTGCGACAGGCCGAGCGGGACCGGGAGCGCCTGGAGTTCGAGGAGGGCCACCGGGCCTGGCTGGTGCAGGAGCTCTGGGGCGGGGTCGCGCCGCGTCCGGAGCTGGAGGCGCTGGAGGGCCGGGCCTCGATGCTGGCCGCGCAGGACCGGGCCCTGGTGGACGAGGTGTTCGACGCCCCGCCGCAGGTCCAGCGGCGGCTGGCGGCGTGGGCGGCCCGGCGCGCGTGCGTGGACGCCGGGGTCGAGCACCTGCCCGAGGTCGTGGAGGCGCTGGGCGCCCTGGACTCCGGCCGGGCGCTCGACGCGGCCGTGTGGGGCGACTGGGCGCGTGCCTTCGAGGTCCTGAACCCACCCGCGCCGGGGGGCGACGACCCCCAGGTCACACTGGGGTTCTCCGTCATCACGTTCGGCGACGACTCTCCCCCGCCTCCGGTGGCCCCGGAGGCCACGGTCGTCGACGCCGTGACCCTCGCGGCGGACGAGCACCCGGCGCGGGCGGCGATCGGGGCCGTCGACGCCGTGGGCCGCGGCCACGCCGGCGGACCGGCGTTCTTCGCCGAGGTCCGCGGGCGCCTGGTGCCCGGGGTCAGCTGACGCGGCGCAGCAGGGCCACGTGCATGGCGTCGGTCCCGTGCGTGTGCGGCCACAGCTGCACCGCCGCACCGGCCGCGGCCGAGGGCATCCCGGGCACGACCCGCTCCAGGACGGCCGGGGTGTCGAGGCGCTCGACCTCGACGCCGCGCTTGGCGGCGGCCTTGACGGCGTCGTCGACGACGAGCCGGGTCTCGCTCAGGACGGGCGAGCACGTGGCGTAGGCGACGACCCCGCCGGGACGCACGGCGTCCAGCGCCGAGGCGAGCAGCTCGCGCTGCAGCGGGGCGAGCGAGCCGAGGTCGGCGGGGGTGCGCCGCCACCGGGCCTCCGGACGCCGGCGCAGGGCCCCCAGGCCCGTGCAGGGGGCGTCGACGAGCACGCGGTCGTACGCCCCCGGTTCGTCGGTGCCGACCTCGCGGCCGTCGCCGACGCGGACGTCGGCCAGGCCCGGGACGGCGCTCAACGCCTGGCGCACGAGCTCGGCGCGGTGGCCGGCGACCTCGACGGCCGTCAGCGTCGCGCCGCGGCCCGCCGCGGTGGCGGCCAGCAGCGCGGCCTTGCCGCCGGGACCGGCGCACAGGTCGAGCCAGCGCTCGTCGCGGCCCTCGACGTCGGCGGCGGCCAGCACGAGGGCGACGACCTGCGAGCCCTCGTCCTGGACGCGGGCGCGGCCGGTGCGGACGGCGGCGAGCTTGCCCGGGTCGCCGTGCACGACGTGCGCGGCGGTGGGGGCCCAGCGGCCGGTGCCGATCTCCAGGTGGGCGTCGCGCCCGACGAGGTCGTCGGGGCTCGCCAGGCCCGGCAGCGCGGCGAGCGCCACGTGCGCGGGGGTGTTGTCGGCGCGCAGCAGGTCCTCGAGCTCGGCCGGGTCGTGCCCGTGGGCGCGCAGCGCCTCGCGCAGGCTGCGCAGGACCCACTGGGGGTGGGAGTACCGCACGGCGAGGTCGTCGTCGGAGTCCCCGGGCGCGACCTCGGCGAGCCACTGGTCCAGGTCTCGGCCGGAGGCCTTGCGCAGCACGGCGTTGACGAGGCCGGCCGGGCCGCCGCCGAGGACGTTGCGGGCCAGGGCGACGCTGGTGGCGACGGCGGCGTGGTCGGGCACGCGCATGGCCAGGAGCTGGTGCAGGCCCATGCGCAGGACGTCGACGACGCCGGCGTCCAGGTCGGCCAGGGGCCGGTCGACGAGGGTGGCCAGCAGGGCGTCGTAGGTGCCCTGCCCGCGCAGCACGCCGTAGGCGAGCTCGGTGGCGAAGGCGGCGTCGCGGCCGTTCAGCTTCCTGGCGCGCAGCAGCTTCGGCAGCACGAGGTTGGCGTAGGCGTCGTCGGCCGAGACCGCGCGCAGCACCTCGTAGGCGACCTTGCGCGATTCGTCGACGCGCGTGAAGCGGTCCTGCTTGACGCCCCGGCGGGGGCTGTTCTGACCCTGGATGGTCCGGCCGGTCACGCGAACTCCTCCCCCGGCTGCGGCCGGGTCCCGCGCGCCCAGTCGGTCGCGCCCATCAGCTTCTTGCCCGCGGGCTGGACCGGGCCGAGTTCGACCGACCCGGCGCCGGTGCCCACCAGGACCCGCTTGCGCTCCACGACGATCCGGCCCGCGGGCAGGTCCTCGTCGGTGGGGGTCACGGGGGCGAGCTTGAACCGCTCCCCGCGGAACGTCGTCCACGAGCCCGGTTCGGGGGTGCAGCCGCGCACGTGCCGGTCGACCTCGGCGGCGGTGCGGGTCCAGTCGACGCGGGCCTCCTCGACGGTGATCTTCGGGGCCAGGCTCACGTCCCCGGTCTGCGGGACCGCCGCGGCGGTGCCGTCCTCGAGGGCGTCCAGGACGTCGACGAGGGTCCGGGCACCGGTGACGGCGAGCCGGCCGAGCAGGTCGCCGGCGCTGTCGCGGGGGCCGACGGGTTCGGTGAACCGCGCGTAGACGGGCCCGGTGTCCAGGCCCTCCTCGAGGGCGAAGACGCAGGCGCCGGTGACGTCGTCGCCGTGCATGACGGCGCGCTGGACGGGGGCGGCCCCGCGCCAGGCGGGCAGCAGCGAGAAGTGCAGGTTCAGCCAGCCGAACCGGGGCACGTCGAGGGCCTCGCGGGGCACGAGCGCGCCGTAGGCCACGACGGGGCAGGCGTCGGGTTCGAGGTCCCGCAACTGTGCGAGGAACTCCTCGCCGCGGGGCCTGACCGGTTGCAGGACGGGCAGTCCGGCCTCGCGGGCGCGCTGGGCGAGGGGGGAGGCGACGGGCTTGCGGCCCCGGCCGGCGACGGCGTCGGGACGGGTGAGGACGGCGACGACGTCGTGGCGGCTGGCGAGCAGCGCGTCGAGGGCGGGGACGGCGACGTCGGGGGTTCCGGCGAGGACGAGACGCACTACCTCGCCTGACCGAACGTGGCGTGCGGGGACACCTTGACCTGCGGGGTCTCCAGTCCGAGCCACTCGGCCTCGCGGACGGCCTTGAGCGCGAGCTTGCGCTGGGCCTTGTCGAGGCGGTCGATGAACAGGATCCCGTCGAGGTGGTCGGTCTCGTGCTGGATGGCGCGGGCCTTGTACTCCGAGCCGGTGATGGTGACCGGTTCGCCGTGCATGTCGAACCCCTTGGCCACGACGTGCAGCGAGCGCCGGGTGTCGGCCACGATCCCGGGGAACGACAGGCAGCCCTCGTCGCCCTCCTGGCACTCCTCGCTCAGCTCCAGGACGGGGTTGACGAGGTGCCCGAGCTCACCGTCGGCGTGGTAGGTGAACACCCGCAGCGACACCCCGAGCTGCGGGGCGGCGAGCCCGGCGCCGGGGGCGGCGAGCATGGTCTCCTCGAGGTCCTTGACGAGCTGGCGCAGCTCCTTGTCGAAGTTGGTGACCTCTTCCGCGCGCTGGCGCAGGACGGGGTCCCCGAAGAGTCGGATGGGCTGGATCGCCACGAGGCTCCCTGGGTCGGCGGCGGGGTTGCGCCGAAGAGTCTACGTCCGGGCCGCGGGGGCCCCTGCGGCCTGATCCACCTGCGGTGGCGGAGCGTGGCCGGTGGTGACGGGGGGTCTCGTCGCTGCGTCCGACCGGAGGTCCGTGGGGCCGGGGCCGGGCCGGTCGGGTGACGACGAGGTCACCCGGCCACCCCCGCCGGGCCAGGGTGGGCCCGTGCGCTACGGGAACCACGTCCGCCTGTTCACCCTCGGCGCCGTGCTGGCCTTCGCCGTCCACGTCGACCTCGACGTGGTGGAGGTCGCGACGGTGGGCCGCATCCTCATGGTCGCCGCGGTGGCCGGGGCGCTGGTGGAGCTGCTCCAGGTGCGGCGTGCGCGCGCGGTGCGGCCGGCGCCCACCGCGCCGGCCACCCCCGCGCGCCCCGTGACGGGTCCCGGGTCATGTCCCGCCACCGGCACGGCCTGGACCGCGGGCCGGACCAGGCCGTACACCCCGCGGTCCCTGCCGCACCAGGAGTCCTGACTGGGGCCCACCCCTGTCGGACCCGGGCTCAGACCTCGCGCTGCTTGGGCGAGCTCTCGTGGGTCTTGGCGGGGTCGCGCTCGACGACGTCGCCGAGGACGGCGTCGATGCGCTCCAGCGCCTCGGCGGGGATCTTCACCCCGGCCGCGGCGGCGTTGTCGTGCACCTGCTCGGGCCGCGAGGCGCCGATGATGGCGGTGGCGACGTTGTCGTTCTGCAGCACCCAGGCCACGGCGAGCTGGGCCATCGACAGGTCCAGGTCCGCGGCGATCGGCTTCAGCTCCTGCACGCGCGAGAGCACGTCGTCGCGCATCCACCGCTTGATCATGTCGGCGCCGCCCTTGGCGTCCGTGGCGCGCGAGCCCTCCGGCGGCTGACCGCCGGGGGTGTACTTGCCGGTCAGGACGCCCTGGGCGATGGGCGACCACACGACCTGGCTGATGCCCAGCTCGCGGGAGGTGGGGACGACCTCGCCCTCGATGACCCGCCACAGCATCGAGTACTGCGGCTGGTTGGAGATGAGCTGGAAGCCCAGGTCCTTGGCGAGGGCCGCGCCGTCGCGCAGCTGCTCGGCGGTCCACTCGCTGACCCCGACGTACAGCACCTTGCCCTGGCGGACGAGGTCGGCGAAGGCCTGCATCGTCTCCTCCAGCGGCGTCGCGTAGTCGTAGCGGTGCGCCTGGTAGAGGTCGATGTGGTCGGTGCCCAGCCGGCGCAGCGAGCCCTCGCACGCCTCGGTGACGTGCTTGCGGGAAAGGCCGGTGTCGTTGTGCTGCTTGGGGCCGATGGGGCCGAAGACCTTGGTGAGGATCTCCAGGGACTCGCGGCGCTGACCCTTCAGCGCGGTGCCCAGGACGGTCTCGGCGGCGGTGTTGGCGTAGACGTCGGCGGTGTCGAAGGTGGTGATGCCCGCGTCGAGGGCGGCGTGCACGCAGGCGATCGCCGCCTCGTTCTCGACCTGCGAGCCGTGGGTGAGCCAGTTGCCGTAGGTGATCTCGGAGATCTTCAGGCCGGAGCGGCCGAGGTGTCGGAAGTCCACGGACCCGATCCTGGTCCCGGTCCCGCGAGCGCGCGACCGCTGAGTCCCGGCGTGCGCGGGAGTCGCAGGGGGGTGGACGAGGTCGAACGGGTGCACGCGCAGCTGTGCGCGCAGCGCGAGCACGTGCTGGGGATCGTGGACGGGCTGGACGAGCAGGACGTGCGGCGCCCCGTGCTGCCGTCGGGGTGGAGCTGCCTGGGGCTGGTGAACCACCTGGCGCTGGACGACGAGCGGTTCTGGTTCCCGCTCGTGGTGGCCGGCGAGCCCGAACTGGTGGCGACGTTCGACCCCGGCCTCGACGCGTGGGACGTCGGGGACGAGCCCGCGACGGTGGTGCTGGAGCGCTACCGCGAGCAGTGCGCCCGCGCCGACGCCGTCATCGCCGCGACGGCCGCGGACGCGCCGCCGCGCTGGTGGCCCGGCGACCTGTTCGGCGGCTTCCGGCTGGCGGACCTGCGGGCGGTGCTGCTGCACGTGCTCGTCGAGACCGCGACGCACGCCGGGCACCTGGACGCCGCCCGGGAACTGCTCGACGGGCGGCAGCGGCTGGTCCTGGACCGGGGCCGCGCGGCGGGGACGGCGGAAGGGGTCACCCGATCTGCAGCGGGTCCACCCGCACCCGGACCAGGGGCAGCTTGCGCACGCTGCGGCCGGCGGTGACGTTCTTGACCGCGAGCGCCAGCGCGGCGGACTCGCTGCGCGGCACCCGCACGACGCTGCGGACCATGGGCGCGCGCCCGGGCTGGTCCGGCACGGGCAGGGGGCCGAGCACGCGCACGCCGGGCAGGTCCGGCAGGGCGGCGACGAACTCCTCGACGTCGGCCGCGACGCCGATGAGGCCCGCGAAGCGGGCCGCGGGCGGCAGGTTGAGCTCGCGGCGCTGGGCCAGTTCCCGCTCGGCGAACCCGGCGGGGTCCCAGCGGACCAGGGCCTGCGCGGGCGCGGCCTGGGGGTCGGCGACCAGGAACACGGTGCCGCCCTCGGAGGCGGGGCGCACGAGCGCGGCCGCGGCGGTCCAGCGCCGGTAGGCCTCCTCGGCGGCGCGCAGGTCGGGGCGGGCGAGCAGGGCCCAGCCGTCGAGCAGCAGGGCCGCGGCGTAGCCGCGCGGCGCGACGGGTTCGGCCCCGGGGGTGGCGATGACCAGCGCGGGGCGGTCCGGGACGGTGTCCAGGACGTGCGAGCCGCCGGAGGTGCGCACGTCCACGCCGGGGAAGGCGCGGCCGAGCTCCTCGGCGGTGCGGCGCGCCCCGGTGACGACGGCCCGGAACCGGGTGTCGTGGCAGGTGGGGCAGGTCCAGTCGGTCGCGGGGCGCCCGCACCAGCGACAGGTGGCCCGCTCCCCCGCCCCGGGCACGGCCAGCGGTCCGTGGCAGGAGGCGCAGCGCGCCGGTTCGCGGCACGTCTGGCAGGCCAGGGTGGGCACGTACCCGGTGCGGGGCACCTGGACGAGGACCGGTCCGCGGGTGAGGGCGTCGCGCAGGACGCGCCAGCCGTCGCTGGGCAGCCGGGCCGCGGCGGCCAGGGGGTCCTGCGCGTCGGGGCCGGTGGTGCCGGCCAGGGCGATGCGCGGTGCGGTGGCGCGCACGACGTCGCGGGGCGCCAGGACGGGCCGGGCCCAGCCGGACTCCAGCAGCAGCTGCGTCTCGGCGGTGCGGGTCCACCCGGCGACCAGGGCCGCGGCGCCGGCCTGGTCGGCGCGCAGCCGCGCGACCTCGCGCACGTGCGGGTAGGGCGCGCGCTGGTCGGCGTGGGAGTCGTCGCCGTCCTCCAGGACGGCGACGAGACCGAGGTTGGGCAGCGGCGCGAAGATCGCGGCGCGGGTGCCGGCCACGACGCGGGCGCGCCCGGTCAGGGCCTCGAGGAAGGCGCGGTAGCGCGCGGCGGGCCCGGCGTCGGCCTCGAGCCGGACGTGACCCTCGGGCACGAGGCGGTCCAGGGCGGCCGAGAGCCGGTCCAGGTCGCGGTGGTCGGGCACGACGAGCAGCGCGGTGCGGCCCGAGGCCAGGGCGGCGCGGGCGGCGACGGCGAGCAGGGCGAACGGGTCGCTGCCGGGGGCGAAGGTCGCCACCGCTCGGGGCGAGGAGCCGTCGCGCACGTGGGCGAGGAAGGCCGGGCCGGCGCTGTGCCGCTGCCAGCCGTGCAGGTCCTCACCGAGGGCGACGGGGGCGTGGACGACGGGGGCGGCCTTCAGCACCGCCTCCTCGGCGGCGGCGTGGCGGCCGGGCACGGCCAGGCGCACGACGTCGGACAGCGTCCCGCCGTACTCGGCCGCCACGAGCCGGCACAGCTCCAGCGTGGCGGGCGTCAGGACGGGCACACCGGAGACGACGCGACGCAGCCGGGCCAGCTTGCCGGTGTGCTCACTGGCGGCGGTGCGCTCGAGGACGTACCCCTCGGCGTCGGTGCCTGCGAAGGGGATGCGCACGAGGCGCCCCGGTTCGGCGGTGTGCTCCATCGAGGCCGGGACGAGGTAGTCGAAGGGCCGGTCCAGGTGCGGCAGCGCGGAGCTGAGCAGCACCCGGGCGACGGGGTCGGTGCCGGTGACGTCCTCGAGGGGTTTCTTCTTGCGGGTCGCCTTCACCGGGGCCGCCGGTGTCTTCTTCGGGGTGGGCAGGCTCAGCCCGGCCAGCGCGGGCTGGGCCTGCTCCTCGGCGCTCAGCTACCCGTCGCGGCGCGCAGCGCGTCGACCCGGTCGGTGCGCTCCCAGGAGAACCCGGGCAGTTCCCGGCCGAAGTGACCGTAGGCCGCGGTCGGCGCGTAGATCGGCTGCAGCAGCTGCAGGTCGCGGACGATGGCCGCCGGGCGCAGGTCGAAGACGTCGCGGATGGCGGCCTCGATGCGAGCGCGCGAGACCGTCTCGGTGCCGAACGTCTCGACGTACAGCCCGACGGGCTGGGCCTTGCCGATGGCGTAGGCGACCTGGACCTCGCAGCGCGTGGCCAGGCCCGCGGCGACGACGTTCTTGGCCACCCAGCGCATCGCGTACGCGGCGGAGCGGTCGACCTTCGAGGGGTCCTTCCCGGAGAAGGCGCCGCCGCCGTGGCGGGCCATGCCGCCGTAGGTGTCGACGATGATCTTGCGGCCGGTCAGGCCGGCGTCGCCCATGGGGCCGCCGATCTCGAAGCGGCCGGTCGGGTTGACCAGCAGCCGGATGTCGGAGGTGTCGAGGTCGAGGCCCTCCAGGACGGGCTCGATGACGTGCCGGCGCACGTCCGGCGTCAGCGTCTTGACGAGGTCGACGTCCGGTTCGTGCTGGGTGGACAGCACGACGGTGTCCAGCCGCACGGCCTTGTCGCCGTCGTAGCCGATGGTGACCTGCGTCTTGCCGTCGGGGCGCAGGTAGGGGATCTCGCCCTTCTTGCGGACCTCGGACAGCCGCTGGGACAGCTGGTGGGCCAGGTGGATCGGCAGCGGCATGAGCTCGGGGGTGTCGTCGCACGCGTACCCGAACATCAGGCCCTGGTCCCCGGCGCCCTGCAGGTCCAGGGGGTCCGCGCCGCCGCCGACGCGGTTCTCGTAGGCCTCGTCGACGCCCTGGGCGATGTCCGGGGACTGCGAGCCGATGGAGACCTCGACCCCGCACGTGCGGCCGTCGAAGCCCTTGGCCGAGGAGTCGTAGCCGATCTCCAGCAGCGTGCGGCGCACGATGGTGGGGATGTCGGCGTAGGCCTCGGTGGTGACCTCGCCGGCGACGTGCACGAGGCCGGTGGTGACCATCGTCTCGACCGCGACGCGGCTGCGGGGGTCCTGCTCCAGCAGTGCGTCCAGGACCCCGTCGGAGATCTGGTCGCAGATCTTGTCGGGGTGCCCCTCGGTGACCGACTCGGAGGTGAACAGTCGCAGCGGGGTGGTCACTCAGACTCCAGGGGTCGGAACAGCAGGTGGGGGAAGCATAGGCACCACGGCGTCCCAGACCGCATCGGCCACCACGTCCTTGCTGGCCTCGGGGACTTCGCGCTCGGTGCCGTCGCGCCCGAGGATCGTCACGGCGTTCGTGGCGGTGCCGAAGCCCTTGGTCTCGCCGACCTCGTTGAGGACCAGCAGGTCGCAGCCCTTGCGGGCCAGCTTGGCCCGGCCGTGCTCGAGCACCGAGCCGGACGCGTCGCCGGTCTCGGCGGCGAAGCCGACGATCACCGGCGAGGTCCCGGAGCGGGCGGCGACGAGCCCGGCGAGGACGTCGGGGGTGCGTTCGAGGACGACGACGGGGTCCCGGGCGGGGTCCTCGGACTTCTTGATCTTGGCCTCGGCGCGGGAGGCGGGCCGGAAGTCGGCCACCGCGGCCGCCATGACGACGACGTCGGCACCGGCGGCGGCGCTCGTCACGGCCTCGGCCAGCTGCGCGGCCGTCTGCACCGGCACGACCTCCACGGCGGCCGGGGCGGGGACCTCGACGTGGGCCGTCACGAGCGTCACGACGGCCCCGCGGGCCGCGGCCGCGGCCGCCACGGCCACGCCCTGGCGGCCGGAGGAGCGGTTGCCGAGGAAGCGCACGGGGTCCAGGGGCTCGCGGGTGCCGCCGGCGGAGACGACGACGCGCCGGCCCGCGAGGTCGTAGGAACGCGCCCCCGAGCCCAGCAGGCGGCGGCAGGCGGCCGCGACGTCGGCGGGTTCGGGCAGGCGCCCGGGACCGGTGTCGGCGCCGGTCAGACGTCCCGAGGCGGGTTCCAGGACGGTCACCCCGCGCGAGCGCAGCAGGGCGACGTTGGCCTGCACGGCGGGGTTCAGCCACATCTCGGTGTGCATGGCCGGGGCCAGCAGGACCGGGCACGTCGCCGTCAGCAGGACGTTGGTCAGCAGGTCGTCGGCCAGCCCGTGCGCGGCGCGGGCCAGCAGGTCCGCGGTCGCCGGGGCGACGACGACGAGGTCGGCGTGCCGGCCCAGGCGCACGTGCGGCACCTGGTCGGCGTGGGAGAAGACGTCCGTGGCGACGGGCTTGCCCGACAGGGCCTCCCACGTGGCCCGGCCCACGAACCGCTCGGAGGCGGCGGTCGGCACGACGGTCACGTCGTGCCCGGTCTCGGTCAGCTCGCGCAGCAGCAGGGCCGCCTTGTACGCGGCGATGCCGCCCGCGACCCCCAGGACGACGCGCGGGGAGACGTGCTGGGGGACGCGGGTGGGGGTGCTCACTGCTCGATGGGCTCCGAGGTCAGCAGACCCTCGTTGATCTCGCGCATCGCCACGGACAGGGACTTCTCCTGCACGTGCGTCTCGACGAGCGGGCCGACGTACTCCAGCAGGCCCTCGCCCAGCTGGGAGTAGTACGCGTTGATCTGGCGGGCGCGCTTGGCTGCGTAGATCACCAGGGCGTACTTGGAGTCGGCGACCGTCAGCAGATCGTCGATGGGCGGGTTGGTGATGCCCTCGGGCGCCGCGACGGTTCCAGCCACGATGTTCTCCTAAGGATGGGGAGCTGCTGGTCAGCTGACCGGCAGACCCATCCATCTTACGAGCTCGTCCGTCGCACGCTGCACGTCGTCGTTGTAGATGGTGACGTCGAACTCCGGTTCGGCGGCCAGTTCGACCTTCGCCGTCGCCAGCCGGCGCTCGCGCTCCTCGGCGGTCTCGGTGCCCCGGCCCACGAGGCGGCGCACGAGCTCGTCCCAGCTCGGCGGGGCGAGGAAGACGAACCCGGCCTCCAGGTCGGTGCCGCGCGTGGCCTGGCGCACCTGCCGGGCCCCGGCCAGGTCGATCTCCAGCAGCGCCGGGCGCCCCGAGGCCAGGACCTCCTCGACCGGCCGGCGGGGAGTGCCGTAGCGGTGCCGGCCGTGGACGCGGGCCCACTCCAGCAGCTCGCCGTCGCGCACGTAGGCGTCGAACGTCTCCTCGGAGACGAAGTGGTAGTGCACGCCGTCGACCTCGCCCGGGCGCTGGGCCCGGGTGGTGCACGAGACGGAGATCCAGATCTGCGGGTACCGGGCGCGCAGGTCGGCCGAGACGGTGCCCTTGCCGACCGCGGTGGGGCCGGCGAGGACGGTCAGGCGGTTCGAGCGGGTCGTGCTGTTCAGGACTCGCTCCCCGCGGTGCTGCCGAAGCGCTCCACGAGCGCGGCGATCTGGTGGGCCCCGAGCCCGCGCACGCGGCGCGACTCCGAGATCCCGATCTCCTCCATGATCTGCTTCGCGCGGACCTTGCCCACGTTGGGCAGGGACTCCAGCAGCGCGGAGACCTTCATCTTGCCCAGGACCTCGTTCTCCTGGCCCTCCTTGATCACCTGCTCGAGGCTGCCGCCGGTGTACTTCAGGCGGTGCTTGACCTCGGCGCGTTCGCGTCGTGCCGCGGCCGCCTTCTCCAGAGCAGCAGCGCGCTGTTCGGCGGTCAGGGGAGGCAGGGCCACGTCATCACCTCAGGTCGTCGGGCTCAAGGGGCGAGCAGGGGGTCGAGCGAAGGTCGTGCAGGGGTTCCGCGAAGTCCCCGAGAACCTATCCACCCTGGTCACGGGGCGGCAACGGCGGGGTCGCCCCCGCCGTCGCCCCGCCCGCGGGACTCACGCGGCGGGCAGGATCCGCCCGGCCTCGATGTCCTCGGCCCAGTGGCACGCGACGCGCTGGGTGTCCGGGTGGCCGTCGACGACGCGCAGCTGCGGCCGCTCGTCGTGGCAGCGGGTGGTCTGCACCCACGGGCAGCGGGTCCGGAACCGGCAGCCG
The DNA here is from genome assembly GCF_003002055.1 of Kineococcus rhizosphaerae. Lineage (NCBI taxonomy): Bacteria > Bacillati > Actinomycetota > Actinomycetes > Kineosporiales > Kineosporiaceae > Kineococcus > Kineococcus rhizosphaerae. The sequence continues at coordinate 177,233 of NZ_PVZF01000001.1, read as the reverse complement.
CTGGGCGGGTCCGCGGGGCTGGGCAGGTCCCCCTTCAGCAGGATGCGTTCCCGCTTCGCCTCGGCCACGGGGTCCGGGACGGGCGCGGCCGAGAGCAGGGCCCGCGTGTACGGGTGCAGGGGCTGGGCGTACAGGGTGCTGCTCGGTCCCTCCTCGACCAGCCCGCCCAGGTACATGACCCCGACGGTGGTGGACACGTGCTTGACGACGGCCAGGTCGTGGGCGATGACGAGGTACGTCAGGCCCAGGTCGCGCTGCAGCTCCTCCAGCAGCACCAGGACCTGCGCCTGCACCGAGACGTCGAGGGCGGAGACCGGTTCATCGGCGACCAGCAGGTCGGGGTCGAGCACGAGGGCCCGGGCGATGCCCACGCGCTGGCGCTGCCCGCCGGAGAACTCGTGCGGGTACTTCCCAGCCGCGTTGGCGGGCAGCCCGACCCGGTCCAGCAGGCCCCGCACGCGCGAGCGCCAGGCCGACGCCCCGCCCTCGACCCCGTGCACGGCCAGCGGCTCGACCAGGGCGCTCTCGACCGTCTGGCGCGGGTCGAGGCTGGCCAGGGGGTCCTGGAACACCATCTGCATCCGGCGCCGGGCGCGCCGCAGCTCCTCGGGGCGCAGCGCGAGCACGTCCTGGCCGTCGAGGTGGACGCTGCCCGCGGTGGGTTCGGACAGCCGCAGGACGGCCCGGCCGAGGGTGGACTTGCCGCAGCCGGACTCCCCCACCAGCCCGTACGTCGAACCGCGCGGGACGTCGAAGGAGACCCCGTCGACGGCCTTCACGGCCCCGACGGTGCGCTGCAGGATCCCCGAGCGGATGGGGTAGTGCACGGCCAGGTCCCGCACGGACAGCAGCGGCTGGTTCATCGGGCGGTCTCCCTGACGGCGGGGTCGGCGGGGTGGGCGGGGCCGGCGGGGTGGACGCAGCGCGCGGGGTGGTCGGCCCCCTCCAGGGCGATCTCGCCGGAACGGCACCCCTCGTCGGCGAACCCGCAGCGCGGCGCGAACGCGCACCCCTGGGCCCAGGGCAGCAGGTCCCGGACCGAGCCCGGGACCGGTTGCAGCGCCGTGCCCTCGGGGGCGTCGACGCGGGGCACGGCTCCCAGGAGGCCCGTCGTGTAGCGGTGCCGCGGTTCGGCGAACAGCTCCGCGCGCGCGGCCCGTTCCACGACCCGGCCGGCGTACAGGACGTTGACGCGGTCGCACGTGCCGGCCACGACGCCGAGGTCGTGCGTGATGAGCACCATGGCGGTGCCGGACTCGCGCACGAGACCGGTGAGCAGGTCCAGCACCTGCGCCTGGATGGTCACGTCGAGGGCCGTGGTGGGTTCGTCGGCGATGATGAGCCGCGGCGAGCAGGCCAGCGCGATGGCGATGAGCACGCGCTGGCGCATCCCGCCGGAGAGCTGGTGGGGGTACTCGGAGAACCGGCGGCGGGGGTCGGGGATCCCCACGCGGCCCAGCAGGTCGACGGCCTCCTTCCTGGCCCCGGCCCGGTCGAGGTCGGTGTGGGTGCGCAGCACCTCGGTCAGCTGCCGGCCCAGCGTGAGCACGGGGTTCAGCGAGGTCATGGGGTCCTGGAACACCATGGCCAGGTCCTTGCCCCGCCGCCGCGCCACCTCCGCCGGGGAGGCCTTCAGCAGGTCCGTGCCGTCGAAGCGCACCGACCCGCTGACGCGGGTGCCCCGCGCCGGCAGCAGGCCCATGACGGCCAGCGAGGTCACCGACTTCCCGCACCCGGACTCCCCCACCAGACCGACGACCTCGCCGGCGTCGACGTCGAAGGAGACGCCGTCGACGGCCGTGGTGGCGGGTGAGCCCTTGCGGGCGAAGGTCACCCGCAGGTCCTCGACCTCCAGCAGGCTCATCGTCGCCCCACCGTTCGTCGCCTCACCGTGAACTCCTCGGGTCCAGGGCCTCGCGCAGCGCCTCGCCGAGCAGGGTGAAACCCAGCGCGGTGATCGCGATCGCGAGACCGGGGTAGAGCGCCAGCTGCGGCGCCTGGTCGAGCCGGGACTGGGCCGTGACGAGCATCCGGCCCCACTCCGCGACGGCGGGGTTGGGGTCGCCCAGGCCCAGGAAGCTCAGGGCGGCGACCTCGATGACGGCCGTGGCCAGCGTCAGCGTGGCCTGCACGAGCACCGGGCCCAGGGAGTTGGGCAGCATGTGGCCCACGACGATGCGCCGCTGCCGCAGCCCGAGCGAGCGCAGGGCCACGACGTAGTCCTGGCCGCGCTGGGCCAGCAGCGAGGCCCGCAGCAGCCGCGCGAAGATCGGCACCTGCGCCGCGGCGACGGCCAGCATGATGGCCAGCGAACCGCGCTGCAGGACCGCGGCGACCGACACCGCCAGCAGCAGGGACGGGATCGACAGCAGCACGTCGACGACGCGCATGACGACCGTGTCGACCTTGCCGCCGAAACCGCCCGCCAGGACCCCGAGCAGAGCACCGACCGCCAGGCCCACCGCGGTCGAGACGACCCCGATGACCAGCGACGTCCGGGCGCCGTACAGCAGCTGCGTCAGCAGGTCGGACCCGAAGGAGTCCAGCCCCAGCGGGTGGTCCGCGCTCGGGCCGGGCACGCTCGTCGGGGTCACCTGCCCGAACCACTGCGCCGTCGCCGGCCGGTACGGCGCCAGGACGGGGGCCAGCAGGGCCACCAGGACGAACAGCAGCACCAGCACGGCCCCGACGATGCCGGCGGGGTTGCGCCGCAGCCGCCGCCACGCCGCGTGCCACGGGCCGACGCCGTCGGCCCCCGTGGGTTCCACGACCTCGGCGGTCAGCGCCGATTCCGCCGTCACGACACCCTCACCCTCGGGTCGATGAACCCGTAGCTCACGTCGACGACGAGGTTCACCAGCGCGTACACGACCGCGATGAACAGGATGAACCCCTGCAGCACCGGGTAGTCGAGCTGGGTGACCGCGTCGAACAGGTAGCTGCCGATGCCGTTGATGGAGAACACCGTCTCCGTCAGCACCGCCCCCGACAGCAGCGCCCCGGCCTGCAGCCCCAGCGTCGTCGACACCGGCAGCAGCGCGTTGCGCAGGACGTGCCGGCGGCTGATGACGCTGCGCGGCAGACCCTTGGCCTGCGCGGTCCGGACGTGGTCGTCGCCGAGGACGTCGAGCACGGACGCCCGGGTGATGCGCACGATGATGGCCAGCGGGATCGAGCCCAGGGCCAGCGCCGGCAGCACCAGGTGCACCAGCGCGTCCCAGCTCGCGTCCCACTCCCGCGTCAGCAACCCGTCCAGGACGTAGAAGTTCGTGACGTGGGTGGCGTCGATCCGGGCGTTCTGGCGCCCCGACGTCGGGAACCAGTGCAGCTGGATCGCCAGCACGTACTTCAGGATCACCGCGAGGAAGAACACGGGCACGACGACGCCGAGCAGGGACCCGCCCACGACGAGGTTGTCGAGCCAGCCACCGCGCCGGCGCGCGGCGAGGTAGCCCAGCGGGATCCCCACGACGACCGCGAGCACCAGGGCCGCGACGGCGAGCTCGATCGTGGCGGGGAACCGTTCGGAGAACGTGCGCACGACGGGTTCACCCGTGTTGATCGAGGACCCGAAGTCGCCGTGCAGCAACCGCCCGAGGTAGGTGAGGTACTGCTGCCAGACGGGCTGGTCGAACCCGTAGCGCCGGGTGACCTCGGCGATGCCCGCCGGGGTCGCCTTCTCCCCCAGCAACGCCCGCGCGGGGTCACCGGGCAGGGCCCGGACCCACGCGAACAGCAGCAGCGACAGCCCGAACAGCACGACGACGAGCAGGCCGAGGCGGCGCACGACGAGCGTCAGCACGCCGCCCCCTCCCGGACGGCTCGCGACATCCTCGGTGACATCAGGAGTCGGCGACCGTGACGGTGTTCCACACCTCGTCCTGCACGGGGCTGGCGGTGTAGCCCTTCACCCCGGCGGCGAAGGCCAGCGAGGGGACGGGGCTGGCGATCGGGATGCCGGGCAGCAACGTCATGATCTGCTCGTTGATGTCCTGGTACGTGGTCTCCTGCTCGTCCTGCGACGTGACGGTGCGGGCCTTGGCCAGGGCCTCGAACAGACCCGGGTCGTTGAACCCCCACTCGTTCGTCTGGGCGCCGAAGAACACCCCGATGAAGTTGTCCGGGTCGTTGTAGTCGCCCGTCCAGCCCAGCAGGTGCAGACCGTGGTTCGTGCCGCCCTGCACGGTCCCGAGGTAGTTCGGGGTCCACTGCTCGGCGACCGGGGTGGTCTTGATCCCCGCGGCCGTCAGCTGCTGGTTGATGGCGTTGTAGATCGTCTCCGGGTTCGGCATGTACGGCCGGGAGACCCCCGTCGGGTAGTTGAAGGGGATGGTCAGGTTCGACTGCCCGGCCTCGGCCAGCAGCTGCTTGGCCTTGTCGACGTCGTACTCGTACGTCGTGACCTTGTCGTTCCAGCCGATGACGTTCTCGGGCATGAACTGCGTGGCCGCCTTGGTGCCGGACGGCAGCGCGTTCTTGATGACCGCGTCCTTGTCGATGGCGTGCGAGATCGCCTGGCGGACCTTCAGGTCGCCCAGCGGCGCGAGCGCCTGGTTCATGCCGAGGTAGAGGATGTTGAACGCCGGCCGGTTCTGGATCTGGAAGTCGGCGGACTTCAGCGTCTCGACGTCGGCCGGGGCGACGAGGTCGTACCCGTCGATGTCGCCGTTCTGCAGGGCCTGCTTGCGCGCGGTGCCGTCACCGATGACCCGCACGACGGCGGAGGCGACCTTGGCCTTCTCGCCCCAGTAGTCCTCGTTGCGCTTGAGGGTGACCTGCTGGCCGCGTTCCCAGGCGGCGAAGACGAACGGCCCCGTGCCGATGGGCCCGGAGGTGGCGTACTCGCTCTGGCGCGGGTCGGCCCCGTTCAGCCCGTTGCCGCCGGCGGCCTCGACCGCACCGGTCTCCTGCATCGCGAAGGCCGGCAGGGTCAGGGAGGCCAGGAACCCGGCGAACGGCGACGTCAGGTTCACCGTCACGGTGCCGTCGGCGTTGGCCGTCGAGCCCGCGTACAGGGAGGTCCCCAGCGCGGGGTCGTCGTTGGTCTTGAACCCGCGGAAGATGGAGCGGTAGTAGTACGCGAGGTCCTCGCCCTGGGCGATGCCGCGCAGGTTGTACCAGCGCTCGAAGTTGGCGACGACGGCCGCGGCGTCGAAGGGCTTGCCGTTGGAGAACTTCACGCCCTCGGCCAGGGTGAACGTGTAGCTGAGACCGTCCTCGGACGTCGTCCACTTCGTGGCCAGCGAGGGGGCGAGCTCGGTCGTGCCGGGCTTGGTCGAGACCAGCCCCTCGAAGATCTGCCGGGTGATGCGGAACGTCTCGCCGTCGGAGGCGAAGACGGGGTCCAGGGAGTCGGGGTCGGCGGACCCGCCGAAGACGAACGTGTCCCGGCCGCTGCTGGAACTGCCTCCGGAGCTGCCGCCCTCGTCGCGCTCGCTCTTCGCGCAGGCCGACAGCGTCGCCAGCCCGGCGGTCGCGACGGAGGCCAGCGTGAAGGCGCGGCGGCTGGGGTGGGTGGTGTCGTGCTCGGTGGGCGACTGCGCTGACATCGACGTCCTCGTTCCGGCGGTGGTCCTGTGGGGTCCTGCTCGGTCGTGCGGAGGCAGACGCTAGGGGAACACGCAGTGTTCATCCAACTCGCCATGCCCGTGTCATGAGGTTGTTACACGACGCTCCCGGGGTGAGGTTTGCCTCCTCGCCCCCCGCCGGACTGGGCAATCTGCCTCCCGCACCCGCCACGGGCCTCCTCGCCCGTCGGGAGCCCCATCGTGGACCCGGCGCGAGCGCCCCACCACCCGAGAGCGCCGACGGGCCCCGGGAGCGCGTGCTCCCGGGGCCCGTCGGCTCAGGCGGGTGGCGCGGGCCGGGGCCCGCGGCCGGGGCCGGGGCCGGGGCGGTGTCCACTCACCCCAGCGGCCACACGGGCCGGTCCTGCGCGACGTCGGCGGCCATCCGTTCCAGCCACTCCCGCGCCTCCAGCGCCGCCAGGAGCTGGTCCTCGACGCCGGGGGCCTCGTCGGACTCGACCGTCTCGGCCGGCGCGAGCCCGGCGACCCCGGCGATCGCGGCGCGCAGCACCGCCCCGGGGTCCAGGCGCAGCCCGCGCAGGAAGCCCGCGACCTGCCGGCGCGCCTCGAGCTCGCCGTGACCGACCTCGACGGCGGTCACCACGAGCGCGGCGATCCCGCTGCCCAGTTCCCTGCTCAACTGCTCGCGGCCCGGCTGCTGCTTGCTCGTCACGGGTCCCACTCTCGCAGGTGGCCCCGACGGCGCCCGTCCTAGACCGCGAGCGCCGCGCGGACCGCGTCCGCCGAGCGCCGCGCGGCGTCGCGCAGGCCGGCCGGGTCGGGGCCGGCGGCGAGGACCTCGCGCGAGCTGGAGGCCAGCACGAGCCGTCGCGCGTCGCCGAACACCTGCTGCAGGTCGGCGGCCGTGGCGCCCTGCGCCCCCACCCCGGGGGCCAGCAGCGGGCCGTTGACGGCGTCGAGGTCGATCCCCAGCCCGGCGACCGCCGGGCCCACGGTCGCCCCCACGACGAGGCCGACGTCGCCGAAGGGCGCCGCGCCGGCGTTCTCGGCCGCGGCGGCCTCGGCGACCGCCCGGGCCACCGGGCGGCCGTCGGCGCCCACGGCGTGCTGCACGGAGGCGCCCTCGGGGTTGGAGGTGAGCGCGAGCACGAACACCCCGCGCCCGCGCTCGGCCGCGAGGTCCAGGAGCGGGCGCAGGGAGCCGAAGCCCAGGTACGGCGAGACCGTCACGGCGTCCCCGGCCAGCGGGGAGTCGCCGACGAAGGCGTCGGCGTACCCGGCCATCGTCGAGCCGATGTCGCCGCGCTTGGCGTCGACGATCGTCAGCAGCCCGGCGTCGCGGGCGTCGGCGATCACGCGTTCGAGCGCCGCGACCCCGCGCGAGCCGTGCCGCTCGAAGAAGGCGGCCTGCGGTTTGACGCAGGCCACGTGCCCGGCCAGGGCCTCGACGACCGTGCGGCCGAACCGCTCGACGCCCGCCGCGTCGTCGGCCAGCCCCCACGCCGCCAGCAGCGGGGCGTGGGGGTCGATGCCCGCGCACAGCGGACCGTGCGCGGCGACCTGCTCGGCCAGGCGCGCGCCGAAGCGCCCGCTCACGCGCGGAAACCGGGCCAGGCCGCCTCGAGGCGGGCGGTGTGCTCCTGCAGCGACGCGACGGCCAGCCCCAGCCCGTTGCGCTCGCGCACGAGGTCGGCCTCGATGGCCTGCACCGCGGCGGACAGCTCCTGGATGGTGGTGATGATGGGCGAGCCCACGGACGTCGCCGCCGCGCGGATCTCGTACCCGTCGGCCCGGGCCTGGTTGCCCGAGGGCGTGTTGACGACCATCGCGACCTCGCCCGCGGCGATCTTGCCGAGGATGGTCTGCTCACCTTCGGCGCTCGTGCCCTCCGACGCCTTGCGGACCACCGTGGAGGCGATCCCGTTGCGGCGCAGCACCTGCGCGGTGCCCTCGGTGGCCAGCAGGGTGAACCCGAGGTCGGCCAGGCGCTTGATCGGGAAGATCATGGCGCGCTTGTCGCGGTCGGCGACGGAGATGAACGCCGTCCCGGTCGTCGGCAGCCCGCCGTAGGCCGCGGTCTGCGACTTGCCGAACGCCGTGGGGAAGTCGACGTCGATGCCCATGACCTCACCGGTCGAACGCATCTCGGGACCCAGCAGGGAGTCGACGACGACGCCCTCGGCGGTGCGGAACCGCGCGAAGGGCAGGACGGCCTCCTTGACGGAGACGGGTGCGTCGGCGGGCAGCAGGCCGCCGTCGCCGTGCGCGGGCAGCAGCCCCTCGGCCCGCAGGTCGCGGATGGAGGTGCCCGCCATGAGCCGGGCGGCGGCCTTGGCCAGCGGGACCCCCGTCGCCTTGGACACGAACGGCACGGTGCGCGAGGCCCGCGGGTTCGCCTCCAGGACGTAGAGGATGTCGGCGGCCAGCGCGAACTGGACGTTGAGCAGGCCCCGCACCCCGACGCCGCGGGCGATGGCCTCGGTGGCCTCGCGCACGCGCTGCAGCTCGGAGGCGCCGAGGGTGGCCGGCGGGATGACGCACGCGGAGTCGCCGGAGTGGATCCCGGCCTCCTCGATGTGCTCCATGATCCCGCCGAGGTACATCTCCTCGCCGTCGAACAGGGCGTCGACGTCGATCTCGAGGCCGTTGTCGAGGAACTTGTCGACGAGCACCGGGCGGTCGGCCGAGACCTCGGTCGCGGTCGCCATGTACTGCTCCAGCGTCGCCTCGTCGTAGACGATCTGCATGCCGCGCCCACCCAGGACGTAGCTGGGGCGGACCAGCACGGGGTAGCCGATCTCGGCGGCGATGGCCCGGGCGGCCGGGAAGCTGGAGGCCGTCCCGTGCTTGGGGGCGACCAGGCCCGCGCGCTCCAGGACCTGCCCGAAGGCGCCGCGCTCCTCGGCGAGGTCGATCGCCGCGGGCGAGGTCCCGATGATCGGCACGCCGGCCCGCTCGAGCTGGGCGGCCAGGCCCAGCGGCGTCTGGCCGCCGAGCTGGACGATGACGCCCGCGACGGGGCCGCACTTCATCTCCGCGTGCACGACCTCGAGGACGTCCTCGAGGGTCAGCGGTTCGAAGTACAGGCGGTCGGAGGTGTCGTAGTCGGTCGAGACCGTCTCCGGGTTGCAGTTGACCATGACGGTCTCGTAGCCGGCCTCGGCCAGCGCGAAGCTGGCGTGGACGCAGGAGTAGTCGAACTCGACACCCTGGCCGATCCGGTTCGGGCCCGAGCCGAGGATGACGATCGCGGCCTTCTCGCGCGGGCGGGTCTCGTCCTCGGAGTCGTAGGAGGAGTAGTGGTACGGCGTGCTCGCCGCGAACTCCGCCGCGCAGGTGTCGACGGTCTTGTAGACCGGCCGGACGCCCAGGGCGTGCCGGACGCCGCGCACGACGTCCTCGGGCAGGTGGCGCAGTTCACCGATCTGGGCGTCGGAGAACCCGTGCCGCTTGGCGTGCCGCAGCAGCTCGGGGGTCAGCTCGTCGCTCTCGCGCACCTCGACGGCGATCTCGTCGATGAGGAACAGCTGGTCGAGGAACCACGGGTCGATCTTCGTGGACTCGAACAGCTCGGCCGGCGTCGCCCCGGCGCGGATGGCCTGCATGACCAGCCCGATGCGTTCGTCGGTCGGCTGCTGCGCGCGGCGCAGCAGGTCCTCGCGGTCGCCCACCGGACCGGCCCAGCTGAACTGCGCACCGCGCTTCTCGGTGCTGCGCAACGCCTTCTGCAGCGCTTCGGTGAAGTTGCGGCCCAACGCCATGGCCTCGCCGACGCTCTTCATGGTCGTGGTCAGCGTGGGGTCGGCGGCCGGGAACTTCTCGAACGCGAACCGCGGGACCTTGACGACGACGTAGTCCAGCGCGGGTTCGAAGCTCGCCGGGGTGGACTCGGTGATGTCGTTGGGGATCTCGTCGAGGGTGTACCCGACGGCCAGGCGCGCGGCGATCTTGGCGATGGGGAAACCCGTCGCCTTCGAGGCCAGCGCGGACGAGCGCGAGACCCGCGGGTTCATCTCGATGACGATGATGCGCCCGTCGACGGGGTTCACCGCGAACTGGATGTTGCAGCCGCCGGTGTCGACGCCGACCTCGCGGATGACGGCGATGCCGATGTCGCGCATGCGCTGGTACTCGCGGTCGGTCAGGGTCATGGCCGGCGCCACGGTGATCGAGTCGCCCGTGTGCACCCCCATGGGGTCGAAGTTCTCGATGGAGCAGACGACCACGACGTTGTCGGCGCGGTCGCGCATGAGCTCCAGCTCGTACTCCTTCCAGCCCAGGATCGACTCCTCCAGGAGGACCTCGGTGACCGGGGAGTGGTGCAGCCCCTGCCCGGCGATGCGGCGCAGGTCGTCCTCGTCGTAGGCGAAACCGGACCCCAGGCCGCCCATGGTGAAGCTGGGGCGCACGACGACGGGGTAGCCCAGGTCGCCGGCGGCGGCGAGGACCTCGTCCATGGTGTGGCACAGGTGCGAGCGGGCCGACTCCGCGCCGCAGCGCTCGACGACGCCCTTGAACAGCAGGCGGTCCTCGCCGAGCTTGATGGCGTCGACGTCGGCGCCGATGAGCTCGGCGCCGTACCGGTCCAGCGCACCGGACTCGAACAGCGCGATCGCGGTGTTCAGCGCGGTCTGCCCGCCCAGGGTCGCCAGCACGGCGTCGGGGCGCTCCTTGGCGATGATCGCCTCGACGGTCGCGGGGGTGATGGGTTCGACGTAGGTCGCGTCGGCCATCTCCGGGTCGGTCATGATCGTCGCCGGGTTGGAGTTCACGAGGATCACGCGCAGGCCCTCGGACTTCAGGACCCGGCAGGCCTGGGTGCCGGAGTAGTCGAACTCGGCGGCCTGGCCGATGACGATCGGCCCGGAACCGATGACGAGGACGGACTTCAGGTCGGTGCGGCGAGGCATCAGGCACCCTTCTCGGTCGTGTCGATCTCACCCTGGTCGTCGACGAGCTGCGCGGCGGGGACGCCGTCCAGCAGGTCCACGAACCGGTCGAACAGGTAGGAGGCGTCGTGCGGGCCGGCGGCGGCCTCGGGGTGGTACTGCACGGAGAACGCCGGCACGTCGAGGCAGCGCAGCCCCTCGACGACCCCGTCGTTGAGGCCGACGTGGCTGACCTCGGCCCGCCCGTACGGGGTCTGGCGGACCTCCCCGGCCGTGCCCTCGACGGCGAACCCGTGGTTGTGGGCGGTGACCTCGACCTTGCGGGTGGCCAGGTCCATGACGGGCTGGTTGATGCCGCGGTGGCCGTACTTCAGCTTGTAGGTGCCGAACCCGAGGGCGCGGCCGAGGAGCTGGTTGCCGTAGCAGATCCCGAAGAACGGGATCCTGCGCTCCAGGACGCCCTGCAGGACCTCGATCTCGTGGGTCGCCGCGGCGGGGTCGCCGGGGCCGTTGGAGAAGAACACCCCGTCGGGGGCGCCGCCGTCCAGGCCGGAGGTCAGGACCTGCTCCAGCGTCGCGGTGGAGGGGACGACCGTGACCTCGATGCCGCGCTCGGCGAGGCGGTGCGGCGTCATCGACTTGATGCCGAGGTCGACGGCGGTGACGGAGAACCTGCGCTCCCCCACCGCGGGCACGACGTACCGCTCGTCGGTGGACACCAGGGAGGCGAGGTCGGTGCCGACCATGTCGGGCGCGCCCTCGACGATCGCCAGGAGGTCGGCGGCCGGCTGCTCGGCGGCCGGGCCGGAGAAGACGCCGACCTTCATGGCGCCGCGTTCGCGCAGGTGGCGGGTCAGGGCCCGGGTGTCGACGCCGGAGATCCCCACGACGCCCTGCGCGTCGAGCTCCTCGGCCAGGCTGCGGCGCGAGCGCCAGTTCGAGGGGGTGCGCGCGGGGTCGCGCACGACGTACCCGGCGACCCAGATCCGCGAGGACTCCCCGTCCTCGTCGTTGTACCCGGTGTTGCCCACGTGCGGGGCCGTCATGACGACGACCTGGCGGTGGTAGCTGGGGTCGGTGAGGGTCTCCTGGTAGCCGGTCATGCCGGTGGAGAACACCGCTTCGCCGACGGTCTGCCCGACGTGGCCGTAGGCCTCGCCGCGGAACGTGCGGCCGTCCTGCAGGACGAGGACGGCGGGAACGCGCTGGGTCACTGCGCACCTCCAGAGTTCTTGGGCTTGTTGTTGCGCACGAGTTCCTCCACCTGCTCCGCGAACCTGGCGCCCTCGGCGGGGTGCCGCGGTTTGATCCCTGTGTCCACCACGCGGTCCCCCAGCCTCCACCGGAGGACGACGAGGCCCTTCTCCCTGCCCATCCACTTGCCGACCATGCCCGGGCCGTGCCCGACCCCGACGATGTCGGCGGTGGGCACGACGAACGAGCGCGCGCCCTCGCGCAGGAGCCCGACGCCCTCGGGGACGAACCCGAGCGCGACGGCGCTGCGCGTGCCGAGGCCGTGGGCCGCGACGCGGTCCAGGGCGTTCTCCGCGTCGGTCGTCGAGACGTAGACGCCCTCGATCGCCCCGGTCAGCGTCCCCCAGTCCCGGGCCCCGACCGGACGCGGGAACTCCCGCCTCTGGCGCAGCGCCCGGCCGCGGTAGCCCATGAACGCCATGCGCCACAGCACGAGCAGCGCCGCGACGAGGATGATGACCGCGAGGACCTTCACCGGCTGCTCACCTGCGGCACGAGCTCCCCGTCCAGGACCGTCGCGCGCCCGCGCAGGAACGTCGCGACCACCCGGCCGGGCAGCTCCATCCCGCGGAACGGGGAGTTGCGCCCGGCCGTGGCCATCGCCTCGGGCACGACGGTCCAGCGCGCGGCGGGGTCGACGAGCACGAGGTTGGCCGGTTCCCCGACCGCGAGGGGGCGGCCGTGACCGGCGAGGCGGCCGATGCGGGCCGGGGCGTGCGCCGTGCGCTCGGCGAGGGTGTCCCAGCCGATGAGGCCGGTGTCGACCATCGTGTGCTGCACGACGCTCAGCGCGGTCTCCAGGCCGGTCATGCCCATGGCCGCGGCCGACCACTCGCAGTCCTTGGCCTCGACCGGGTGCGGGGCGTGGTCGGTGGCGACGACGTCGATCGTCCCGTCGGTCAGGCCCTCGCGCACGGCCTCGACGTCGGCCTGCGTGCGCAGCGGCGGGTTGACCTTGTAGACGGGGTCGTAGCCGCGCACGAGCTCGTCGGTGAGCAGCAGGTGGTGCGGGGTGACCTCTGCGGTGACCTGGACACCGCGGGCCTTGGCCCAGCGCACGATCTCCACCGAGCCCTTGGTGGACAGGTGGCACACGTGCAGCCGCGACCCGACGTGGTCGGCCAGCAGCACGTCGCGGGCGATGATCGCCTCCTCGGCCACGCTGGGCCAGCCGCGCAGGCCCAGGACGGCGCTGACCGTGCCCTCGTTCATCTGCGCGCCCTCGGTCAGGCGCGGTTCCTGGGCGTGCTGGGCGATGACGCCGTCGAAGGCCTTGACGTACTCCAGGGCGCGGCGCATGAGGACGGCGTCGGACACGCAGTGCCCGTCGTCGGAGAAGACCCGCACCCCCGCGCGGGAGTCGGCCATGGCGCCGAGCTCGGCGAGCTGCTGACCGGCCAGGCCCACGGTGACGGCCCCGACGGGGCGCACGTCGACCCAGCCGGCCTCCTCGCCGAGGCGCTGGACCTGCTCGACGACCCCGGCGGTGTCGGCCACGGGGAAGGTGTTGGCCATCGCGAAGACGCTCGTGTAGCCCCCGCGCGCGGCGCTGCGGGTGCCGGACTCCACGGTCTCGGCGTCCTCGCGGCCCGGTTCGCGCAGGTGGGTGTGCAGGTCGACGAGGCCGGGCAGGGCGAACAGGCCCGTCCCGTCGACGACGGCGGCGCCCTCGGCGCTCAGGCCGGGGCCGACCTCCGCGATCAGCCCGTCGCGCAGCAGGAGGTCGCTCGCCTCCCCGCCGAGGGGCCTGACGTTCCGGATGAGTGTGGTGTTCACGCGTCCCCTCCCGGGAGCTCGCCGGCCAGCAACAGGTAGAGGACCGCCATCCGCACGGCGACGCCGTTGCCGACCTGCTCGACGATGGTCGAGCGGGCCGAGTCGGCGGCCTCGGCCGAGATCTCCAGCCCGCGGTTCATGGGGCCGGGGTGCATGACGATCGCGTGCCCGGGCAGGGCGGCCAGGCGGTCGCGGCCCAGGCCGTAGCGGCGGCTGTACTCGCGGGCCGAGGGGAAGAACGAGCCCTGGGAGGCGTCCATCCGCTCGGCCTGCACGCGCAGCATCATCACCGCGTCCGGGGCGACGTCGCGCAGCGTGGCGTCGAGGTCGTGCGAGGACGCGCACGGCCAGTCCTGCACCCCGACGGGCAGCAGCGTCGGCGGCGCGACGAGGGTGACGTCCGCGCCGAGGGTGTGCAGCAGCAGGACGTTGGACCGGGCCACCCGCGAGTGCAGGACGTCGCCGACGACGACGACCTTCGCGCCGCGCAGGTCCCCCGTCCCGGCCTTGAGGTGGCGGCGCATGGTGTACGCGTCGAGCAGCGCCTGGGTGGGGTGCTCGTGCGTGCCGTCCCCGGCGTTGACGACCACGCCGCGCGTCCAGCCCGCGTGGGCCAGGCGGTGCGGGGCCCCCGAGGAGCCGTGCCGGACGACGACGGCGTCGGCGCCCATGGCCTCCAGGGTCAGCGCGGTGTCCTTCAGGCTCTCGCCCTTGGAGACGCTGGAGCCCTTGGCGGAGAAGTTGATGACGTCCGCGGACAGCCGCTTGGCGGCGGCCTCGAACGAGGTGCGGGTGCGGGTGGAGTCCTCGAAGAAGAGGTTCACGACCGTGCGCCCCCGCAGCGTGGGCAGCTTCTTGATCTCCCGGCGCTGGGTGGCGGCCATCTCCTCGGCCACGTCCAGGACGCGGACGGCGGCGGCGAGGTCGAGGTCGGCGGCGGACAGCAGGTGGCGCATCAGCCCTGACCCCCGGTGATGACGACGGCGTCGCGGCCGTCGAGCTCGCTGAGCTGGACGCCGACCCGTTCGGCGCTGGAGGTCGGCAGGTTCTTGCCGACGTGGTCGGCGCGGATGGGCAGCTCGCGGTGGCCGCGGTCGACGAGGACGGCCAGGCGCACGGCCCGGGGGCGGCCGAGGTCGCCCAGGGCGTCGAGCGCGGCGCGGATGGTGCGGCCGGAGTACAGGACGTCGTCGACGAGGACGACGACCTTGTCGTCGATCCCGCCCGGCGGCAGCTCCGTCGGCAGGAGCGTGCGGGTGGGGTGCCGGCGCAGGTCGTCGCGGTACATCGTGACGTCGAGCGAACCGGTGGGCACGTTCGTGCCCTCGACCTCGGCGAGCCGGGCGGCCAGCCGGCGGGCCAGCGGGACCCCCCGTGTCGGGATGCCGAGCAGGACGAGGTCGTCCGCACCCTTGTTGGACTCCAGCAGCTCGTGCGCGATGCGCGTCACGGCGCGGGAGATGTCGGCGCTCTCGAGGAGCACCCTGGCGAACTGATCCGGGGCAGCGTTCACTGCGGACCTCCTTCCCCGCCTCACGGGACGGATCCTTAAAGGACGTCTCCACCGGTCCTTCACCTGGAGGTGACGGCGCGTGGTGGGCACCCGTGACCCTACAGGAGCACAGTGGTCGCAGCGTCGACGCCCCCGGCGCTCACCCAGCGCTGTCGTTGTGAGATCAAACGCTCACACGGAGTAACGTTTTTGGTGCCGAGAGGGTGGTGATTCCCCGAGAACGGGGTGGGAACCGGCAGGTCAGCTTGACGAAGACGTTCACGCTCCGTGACGATTCTCGTATGGCATCGGACTACTCCCGCGCACTCGGATCGCGTCTTCGCGCCATCCGTACCCAACAGGGGCTGTCCCTGCACGGCGTCGAAGAGAAGTCCGAGGGACGGTGGAAGGCCGTCGTCGTGGGCTCCTACGAACGCGGCGACCGTGCGGTGACCGTCCAGCGACTGGCTGAACTGGCGGACTTCTACGGAGTCCCCGTCTCCGCCCTGCTCCCCGAAGGCGCCCCGCAGGGCAGCTCCGAGCCGCCGCCGCGGCTCGTGCTCGACCTCGAGCGCCTCCAGGAGGTCCCCGCCGAGAAGGCCGGCCCCCTGGACCGCTACGCCAAGACCATCCAGTCCCAGCGCGGCGACTACAACGGCCGGGTCCTGTCGATCCGCGCCGACGACCTGCGCACCCTCGCCGTCATCTACGACGTCCCCGCGACGACGCTGTGCGACGAGTTCATCGCCTGGGGCGTGCTCAACGCCGACGCCCGCCGCGCCGTCGAGCACGGCTGACCCGCACCACGCCGGGACCGCCGTCCCGGGGACGACGAAGCCCCGCCCGGGCGACCCGGGCGGGGCTTCGTCGTTCCGGCCGGTGCGCGGACCCGTCACCGGGTCCGCGCACCGCACGCTCACTTCGCCTGACGCAGCCAGGTGTTCGTCTGGACCCACGAGCGGACCGCAGTCGCGGTCTTCGCGCGGCCGGCGTAGTCCTTGCCGCCCCGCTGCACGAAGAAGTCACCGCCGGCGTTCGGGTCCGGGGAGCTGCCCTGCAGGTTGTGCCAGGCCGCGCCGAGCGCCTTGCCGCTCGCGTCGCCCTCACCGGAGTACCGGTTGGCCTTGACGAAGTCCAGCACCTTCGTGGCGAAGACGCTGTTGTCGCCGAACTGGACGCCGTACTCGGGCAGGTACCACGGCACCCCCTGGGACTGGGCGAACGCGTCCCACGCCCCGATGCCCACCGGGCCGCCGTTCTGGGTCTTGTCGACCTCCGCGGCCCACTTGGCGTCGTCGTCCGCGCGGGAGAAGTCGTAGTAGTCGACGCCGATGGCGTCGACGTACTGCGCGCCGGGGAACATCGTCCGCACGTCGACCGACGTCGAGGTGTCGCGGTTCGGCGACCACACCAGGTGAAAGCGGTCGTCGTCACCCATGACCGAGGTCCACTTCGGGTGCACGACGGTGCGCCAGTACTTCACGAAGTTCGCCGCGTCGGAGGGGTTGCGGACCGACCAGTTGTACCAGTTGCCGTTCATCTCGTGGAACGGGCGGACGTACACGTGACCCTTGCGGTCGCCCCACTTGCTCTTGATCTCGCGGAAGGTCGCCTCGAGGTTCGCGTCGATGCCCGGGTTGGCCCAGTTGGCGATCCGGTGCTGGGTGGCGATGTCGAGGTCGTAGTCGCCCAGGCGCGCGACGCTGTCGCGGCCGTACTCGCTGCCGGGGGTGTCGATGCCCCAGACCTTGCCGTTGTCGGCCCAGGTGGCGTACAGGCCGAGCTTGGTGCCGGTCCAGCGGTTGAAGTCGCCGTTGGCCGCACCGGTCACCGAGGCGCCGAGAGTCGTGGCGTTGAAGTCGTCCTGCCCCCTGGGCGCGGGGGCGCTCGGGGTCGGGGCGCTGGAGGTCGGGGCGGCGGTGGGGGTGCCGGCCGTCCCGGTGGTGACGCTCACGCTGCGGCTGACCTGCCTGCCGCCCAGCACGCCGGCGACCGTGACCGTGTACCGGGTGCCCGGCTTGAGGTTGGTCAGCTGCTGCGGGGAGGTGGCGCCCTGGTCCGAGGTCCACGCGCCGGTGCCACCCGCGTCGACGCCGTCGCGGCCGAACGTGGCCTGCTGCAGCTCCCTGGGCCACGACACGGAGATCGTCCCGGCGCCGCTGGCGGTCGCCTTCACGTCCAGAGCGGGGGCGGTGCTCGTCGGCGTGGGGGTGGCCGAGGAGGTGGGCTTCGGGGTCGCCGTGGGGGTCGGCTTCTGCTTCAGGGTGGTCACGAGGTCACCGTCGTCCTCGACCGAGACCGTGTACACGCTGC
This sequence comes from Kineococcus rhizosphaerae, assembly GCF_003002055.1. Classification (NCBI taxonomy): domain Bacteria; kingdom Bacillati; phylum Actinomycetota; class Actinomycetes; order Kineosporiales; family Kineosporiaceae; genus Kineococcus; species Kineococcus rhizosphaerae. The sequence goes on along the minus strand of NZ_PVZF01000001.1, from coordinate 159,981 downwards.
CGTCGGGGGAGGTCAGCGTGGCACCGCGGCCGAGGTCGAACAGGTCCGCGACGGCCGCCGTTGCGGGTGTCATGGACAGGGTGAGGGCGGCGGTCAGCACACCGGTGCCCACGGCCCAGGGCCAGCGGCGCTTGTGCTGCACGGAGCGGGTGGCCGGCGTCGTGTCGTCGGTCATGAGGTGGGGGGTCCTCTCGCGGTACCAGCGAACAGCTTCTGCTGGAACCGTCGACGCCCCGCGACGCCACCTTGAGGCGCCGTCGTCGCCGGCGCCGGCCGGATCCGGCCGACTCCGGAGAACCCCTACCGCAGTGGAGGTTCCCGGACGCACGACGACCCGGTCACACCAGGGTGACCGGGTCGTCGGGTGCCGCCGTTCAGGGGGCGAGCGTCTCCTTCAGCTCCGCGATCCGCGCGAGCAGCCCGTTGACGAACTTGGGCGACTCGTCGGTCGAGAGCTCCTGGGTGATCTCCACGGCCTCGCTGACGGCCACGTGGTCAGGCACGTCGGGGGCGTGCAGGACCTCCCAGACGCCGATGCGCAGCACGGCGCGGTCGACGGCCGGCATCCGGTCCACCGACCAGCCCATCGAGTACGTCGTGAGGACCTCGTCGATGCGCTCCTGGTGCGCCACGACCCCCTCGACGAGGGTGATCGCGTACTCACCGACGGGCGGGTCGGCGCGCACGATCTTGTCCCGCAGGACGTCCAGCGGGGCGAGCTTGCGCTGGTCGGCCTCGAAGAGGACCTCCAGCGCGCGCTTGCGCGCCTTGCGGCGAGCGGCCATCAGTCGTTGACGCGGCCGAGGTAGTCGCCCGTGCGGGTGTCGACCTTGACCTTCGTGCCGGTCTCGAGGAACAGCGGGACCTGGATCTCGTAGCCCGTCTCGACCGTGGCGGGCTTGGTGCCGCCGGTGGAGCGGTCGCCCTGCAGACCCGGCTCGGTGTAGGTGATCTCGAGGACGACCGACGCCGGCAGCTCGACGTACAGGGGCGAGCCCTCGTGCGTGGCGACGATGGCCTCGGTGCTCTCGAGCATGAAGTTGGCCGCGTCCCCGACGGTCGCCGCCGCGATGTGCAGCTGGTCGTAGGTGGCGGTGTCCATGAAGACGAAGTCCTCGCCGTCCTTGTACAGGTACTGCATGTCCCGCTTGTCGACCGTCGCGGTCTCGACCTTCGAGCCGGCGTTGAACGTGCGGTCCACGACCTTGCCGGACAGGACGTTCTTCAGCTTCGTCCGGACGAAGGCACCGCCCTTGCCGGGCTTGACGTGCTGGAACTCGACCACCGACCAGAGGTTGCCGTCGAGGTTCAGCACGGTGCCGTTCTTCAGGTCGTTCGTCGATGCCACGTCGTCTCTCAGTCCGTCTCTAGTGCGTACTCACTCCCGTCGACCGGGACCGGACGCGGGTTGGGGCTTGTCCATCCTACCGACGTGGGGCGGGCCGCCGGGCCCGCGGGCGTGGCGAGCGGGTGAGGGCCACCCGCCGCGGTGATCACCGTGCGCCCACCGGGCGCTCACGGCCGTTGCGCCGGACGGTGGAGGCGGGCGGGCACACGGGTGGCACCGCACCCGCGCCCCTCAGCGCCGCCCCCGGCCCGCCCGATCACCTCGGGGTCAGAGCACCCAGGTCGTCGAACCCCACGGGAGGAGGTCGCGCGTGGACGCAGCACCGCCCGACGACGCCCCGCGCCGCCCCCGCCGCGCGGTGGCCCTCGTCGCGGTCGTCACCACTGCGGCCGCGCTCGCCGTCGCCGTGCCCGTCGCCCTGGCCGACCGCCACGAGCACGCCGCCGACGACCTGCGCGCCGACCTGCAGCGGGTGGCGACGGCCCAGGCGAGCTGGAAGGCCGCCCACGGGGAGTTCTCCACCTCGCTGACCGACCTGGGGGTGGACGCGGACCGCGACGAGCTGGCGATCGTCAGCGCCGGGACCCGCGGGTTCTGCGCCGGCGCCCACGACGACGGCACGGGCACCACGGTCTTCTACTCCCCCGGCGCCGGGTTCAGCGACCGCTCCTGCGCCTGAGGCGCGGTGATCCACCCGGGTGACGCGGCTGCAGCGCGGCCGGCCGCGCGCCGATGACGAACCGAGACCAGCCAGGAGGACCCCGTGACCGAACCCCTCGCCGACGAACGGCGCACCCCGCTGCGCGCAGGCGGGGGGTACCTCGAGTCCGCGGTCCCCCGGGGCCGGCACCGGGTGGCCGACCCCGGGCCCGAGCCCGCGGAGTACCTCGTCGCCGACCTCGCCGAACCCCCCGCTCCGGTGGCGCCCGCCCCCGAACCGCCCGCTCCCGAGCCGCCCGCTGCCCCGGTCGCGCTGCCGCGGCGCAAGGCCGCCGCGGAACCAACCGCGGAACCGACCGCGGAACCGTCTGCACCGGTCGCGGAACCGGTCGCAGCTGCGGCGGTCGTTCAGCCCGCACCCGCACCCGAGGCGCCGGCCCCCGCCCGCGAGCCCGACCCCGTGCGCCGAGCGCCGCGCCGCCCGGCGCCGCCGATCACCCCCCGGGCGTCGGCGGTGCCCGCTGCGGACTTCTACGGCTCCTCCACCGGGCGCCCGGCGTTCAGCCCGGGCAACGCCTCCCCCTTCCACGTGCCGCGCACCGAGGCCGTGCCGAAGAGGGTCGGGAAGAACCCCGTCAAGACCCTCGTCACGTGGGCGACGGTGCTCGTCGTGGGCGCCATCGGGGTCAAGTACGGGTACCCGGTCGTGATGGACAAGGTGCACGCCAAGGAGATCCAGGCCGTGTCGGCGGACCTGCGCAACGTCGCGGCCGGGCAGGACGCGTACCACGGGTTCAACGGCGCCTACGCCGGCGACTTCGCGTCCCTGGACCTGCCGCAGACCGTCGACGAGGTGGTGGTCGTCACGGCGACGACCACCACCTACTGCCTGCGGGGGGAGAGTCGCACGGGTCACGTCGTCCGCTACTTCTCGCCGGCCCAGGGCGTCACGACGGTCCCCTGCGGGTAGCGGACCCGGTGGACGGGCCTCGGAGGACCCGTCCCCCGAGGCCTGCTCGACGCTGACCTTCAGCGCGGTCGACGCGCTGCCGATCACCCACTGTGCACGTCGAGCGCCAGGTGACCCCCGAGAGGTTGCCGCCGTGGCTGTCTGCGCTCGTCCAGGCCCGCTTCGTGGTTCTCCTGCTGGTGGGCACCCTGCCCGGGTTGTGGCACCTGCACACCGTCGGCGCGGTGGGTGACTGGAACTTCTTCCGCGACGCCGCGCAGGTGCTCGTCGGGCGCGGCGGCACGAGCGCCCTCCACCTGTACGAGGCCTCGCCGCAGACGCAGATCGGCCCGCCGGCGCTCCTGCTGGCCCTCCCCGTCGCGCTGCTGCCCGCCACGGTGAGTCCGTGGGTCGCCGTCGCCCTGATCGGGGCGTTCCTGCCCGTCTGCTGCTACCTGATCGAGCGGGCGGGTGATGCCCGGGGCGCCGTCGACGACCGCACTGCGTTGACCGTACTGGGCGGTGGCGTCTTCGTCGGGACGTACTGGTGGCGGCTGGCTGCGGACTTCACCCACCCCGAGGACGCCGTGGCGGTCACCGCCGCGTGCCTCGTGCTCGGGTGGAGCCGCTCCCGTCGGGGGACCTGGCTCCCCTGGATCGCGGCGGCGCTCCTCGGCACCGCTGCCGCGGGCAAGCCCTGGGCGGTCGGGTTGCTCCCGCTGGTCGCCTCGTGGCCCGGAACCCCGCTGCTGAGGGCGGGTCGTGTCGTCGCCGGTGGGCTCGTCGTGGTGGCGTGGTGGCTGCCGTTCGTCCTGGCCGCGCCCGGCACGGTGCACGCCCTCGGCGCCTTCCGCGTCGGCGTCTGGTACGCCTCACCCCTCGCCCTGATCGGCCTCGCCGGCGCCCCGTACCCCGAGTGGGTGCGGCCGGTGCAGTTCCTGTTGTGCCTGTCGCTGGCCGCTCTGGCGGTCGCGCGCGGCCGGGGCCACCTGGCGCCCTTCGTGGTCGTCGCCGCCCGCGTAGCGTTGGACCCCCAGGCGTGGGACTACTACTTCGCCACGGTCGCGCTCGGTTGCCTGGTCGTCGACGCCTTCCGCACGCGGTTGCGCGGGCCGTGGCTCACGGCGGTCACGGTGGTGGTGCTGCTCGACGCCCGCTGGATGGCCGACAACCGGGTGAGCGCCGCCCTGCAGGTCGTGCCCCTCGCCCTGGCGTGCGTGCTCCTGGTCGCCGGACCGGGCGCGGTTCGACCGCTCCGTCGGCGGTTCCGCAGGACCAGCTCCCTCGAGGGGACCGTGTGATGGTGCTCCCCGGCGACAGTCTGCTGCACGTCCTGCTGAGGCACCGCTTCCTGCTCATCGGGCTCGTCGCGGTGGGCGTCGTCGTGTCGAACCTCGCCACGGTCGGGCCTCCGGACGACTGGTGGTACTACCAGCTGGCCGGCGGGGTCTTCACCGGGCAGGTGGAGGGGACCGCCCCGTGGGAGTTCTACCGGGCGCACCCGGACGTGTGGATCGGGCCCCTGCCCCTGCTGCTCCTCACGCCGCTGTCCCTGCTGCCGAACGCCGTCGGCGGCTCGGTCGTCGCCGTCGCCTCCGGACTGGCCCTGCCGCTGGTGTGCCGCGCGGCCGAGCGCCTGGCGCGCGCACCTCACCCGCTGGTCGTACTGGGGGCCGGGGTGCTGGCAGCCCCCGCCTGGGTCGAACTGGCGACGACCTTCACCCACCCCGAGGACATCGGCGTGGTCCTGGGCAGCCTGCTGGCGCTGTGGGCCGTGCAGGACCGACGGCCCGTCGTGCTGGGGCTCGCCGTCGGTCTGGCCGCCAGCGGCAAGCCGTGGGCCGTCGGTCTGCTCGCGCTCTCCTTCGTCCCGGTGTCCGTGCGGCGGTGGCAGGCTCCGGTGACGGCGCTCGCGGCCACCGCCCTGCCCTGGGCCGCCTTCGTCGCGGTACCGGGCACGGTGGAGGCGCTGACCTCCAGCACGGCGCGGGTGTTCGCCGAGTCGCCCCTGGCTCTCGCGGGGTTCGCCGGGGACGTGTACCCGTCCACCGTGCGGCTGACGCAGTTCGCCCTGTGCTTCGGACTCGTCGCACTGGCAGCACGACGGCGCCGGATCGAACTCGCCCTGTTCTCGTGCGTCGCCGCTCGCCTGCTGCTGGAGCCCCAGGTGTGGGACTACCACTGGGCGAGCCTGGTCGCCGGTGCGGTCCTGGCCGACGTCGGCGCGAGCGGCCGGCGGGTGCCCTGGACGACCGCGACCTGCTTCATCGCCTTCCAGCTGTCCCGCCAGGTGCTTCCCGAGCTGATCCCGTGGGCCCAGTGCGTCCCCGTCGTCACCGCGCTCGTCCTGCTGGCGCTGCCGGCGGCACGACGAGGACCTCGCCCGTCCCTGCCCCGGCAGCGCACTGGCGTTCAGGACGAGCTGATCTCCGAGTAAGCCGCCTGCAGCATCGCCGGGTCGGGGCCCTCCAGCCGGGAGGGCCGCCCGATCCCGTCGAGGACGACGAAGCGCAGCAGCGCACCGCGGGACTTCTTGTCCCGCTTCATGGCGTCGAGCAGCTGCGGCCAGCGGTCTCCGCGGTAGGTCGTGGGCAGACCGAGGGACTGCAGGACGTCGCGGTGCCGGTCGGCGTCGGCGTCGGACAACCGGCCCGCCATCCGGGCGAGCTCGGCGACGTAGCACAGCCCCACGCTCACGGCGGCGCCGTGCCGCCACTGGTAACGCTCGACGAGTTCCACCGCGTGGGCGAAGGTGTGCCCGTAGTTGAGGATCTCGCGCAGGTCGGACTCCTTGAGGTCCTCACCCACCACGCGGGCCTTGACGCGCACGGCGCGCTCGACGAGTTCGGCCAGGACCGGCGAGTGCGGGTCGGTGGCGGCCTCCACGTCGGCCTCGACGAGCTCGAGGATGCGCTCGTCGGCGATGAACCCGCACTTCACGACCTCGGCCAGGCCGGCCCGCAGGTCGTGCGGCGGGAGGGTGTCGAGGGCGTCGAGGTCGCACAGGACTCCGGCCGGCGGGTGGAACGACCCGACGAGGTTCTTGCCCTCGGCGGTGTTGATGCCCGTCTTGCCCCCCACCGCGGCGTCGACCATGGCGAGCAACGTCGTGGGGACCTGGACGACGCGGACGCCGCGCAGCCACGTCGCGGCGACGAAACCGGCGAGGTCGGTCACTGCTCCCCCGCCGACGCCGACGACCGCGTCCGAGCGCGTGAAGTCGGACTGCCCGAGGACCGTCCAGCAGAACGCGGCCACCTCGGCGGTCTTGGCCTCCTCGCCGTCGGGGACCTCGGCCAGGATCGCCTCGAGCCCCTGGGCGGTGAGGTCGTCGCGCACGGCCTCACCGGTCGAGCGCAGCGCCCGCGGGTGCACGACGAGCACCTTGGCGACCTTCGGGCCCAGCAGGCCCCGCAGTTCACCCAGCAGGCCCCGGCCGATGAGGACGTCGTACGGCGCGTCACCCTCGACGGTGATGCGAACGGTCTCGGTGGTCATCTGTCCTCCGCGAGGTCCTCGAGCGCACCGGTCAGTGCGTCGTCGGTGGCGGGAACCCCCGCCTCGGGCCGGCCGGGGCCGTGCAGCAGCACGAACCGGACGCCGTCCTTGAACTTCTTGTCCCGCAGCCAGAAGGGCTGGAGCTCGGACAACCGGAAACGGTGCGCCGTGACCAGGCCGAAGGCGCGCAGGGCGTCCCGGTGCGCGCCGACGCCCGCGTCGTCGAGCAGGCCCAGGCGGCGGGCGAGGTGGGCGGCGGCCATCAGGCCGAGCGAGAGGGGGTTCTCGACGTCGAACTGCTCGAAGGCGTGCGAGAACGTGTGCCCGTAGTTCAGGTGCAACCGTCCCGCGGCCTCCCGCTCGTCGGCCGTGACGATGCGCGCCTTGGTGACCACGGCCCGGCGCACGAGGGCCGAGATCGCCTCGACGTCACCGGCGAGGACTGCGGGCGCGCCGGCGACCAGGAGTTCCAGGTCGGACGGGTCGGCGACCAGGGCCGTCTTGACCGCCTCGGCGAGCCCGGCCCCGAAGCGGGGGTCGGTGTCCGCCGAGACCCCTTGCGGGTCGCTGAACACCGCGACCGGCTGGTGGACCGCACCCAGCAGGTTCCGGGCCTGCGGCAGGTCGAGGGCGACCTTGCCCCCGAGCGAGGAGTCGACCAGCCCCTCCAGCGAGCGGGGCACGACGGCCCAGCGGACCCCGCGGTTGTAGGTGGCGGCCAGGAACCCCGCGACGTCCACGACCGCCTCGTCCCCCACCGCCAGGACCAGGTCGTCGGGGTGCAGCGCGATCTCGGCCGCGTGCAGGGCCAGCCGTCCGTAGACGTCGAGGGTCTTGACGGGACCCTCGGGCAGCTCGACGACGTGGGCCTGCGCACGCAGGCCCGGTAGGATCCGAGCGAGCGACGGGTCCGCGGCGCGCCCGACCACCAGGACCTTCCCGGTCGCGGGCAGCTGCGGCCCGACGTCGGCCAGCGACCCCGCCCGCACGTGCACGCGGTACGTCCCGCCCGGCGGGGCGACCAGCACGCCGTCCTGGTCCGTCACCCGGTCCAGGACCTCGAGGGCGATCGTCTCGGCGCGGCGGCCGTCGGTGCGGACGCTGAGGTCGGCGATGTCCTCGAACACCACGCGCCGGGAGGCGTGCAGCTCGGCCAGGCCCGGGCGGTGCAGCATCGGGCGGTAGGTGTCGCCCGCCGTGCGGGCCTTCGCCTGCTCGAAGGAGACGTCGAGGTGCACGACGGTGTGGGCCCGCAGCACCTCGCGGGTGGCCGCGCGCCCGCAGGCCCCCCCGCCGAGGGAGACCACGGCCTCGGGACCGGCGACGACGTCGGCCACGACGGCCTGCTCGACGTCCCGGAAGGCCTGCTCACCGTCGGCCGCGAAGATGTCCGGAACCGTCCGGCGCTCGCGATCCTCGATGACCAGGTCGGTGTCGACGAACGGCAGGCCGAGGCGGTCGGCGAGGAGGCGGCCGACGGTGGTCTTGCCCGCGCCCATGAAGCCGACGAGGACGATCACGGGGGGACAGCTCCTGCGGACGGCGGCGGTGGGCGCGTCACATGATAGGTCGTCGGCGGGACCGGACCGCTCCGCGGTACCCGGACGCGCCACGAGGACCCACCCCGTCGGGGTGGGTCCTCGTGGCGCGCAGGGTCAGCGGATGGCCGCGTCCCCCAGGTACACGTTGTTGTCGTCGACCTTCACCGCGGTGCGGGCCGAGGACGTGGTGACGACCTTGAGGTTGTCGACCCCCCTGACGTCCACGTCGACGGCGACGGAGTGCCCCACCGACACCGGGTAGCTGCCCAGCAGGCGTTCGTCGCCGTACACGTCGACGGTGCTGGTCAGGCCGGAGGTGTTCGAGTCGTCGACCCCGACCTGTGCGGTGAAGCGGGAGTACTTCGAACCCAGCGCCCAGGTGCGGTACTCCGAGTTCCGCGGGTCGGTGTCGTAGGAGACCGTGCGCGGGTAGAACACGCCGTTGAGGGTGGCGTGGTCGATCTCGAAGCGCGCGTTGCCCGTCGGCTTGGCGAAGTCCTCGAGGTACTTCTTGCCCTCGGAACCGCACGACGTGCGCTTGGCGGCGACGTCGGTGTAGCGATCGGTGCCCCCCACGGCCGTCAGGACGACCGGGTCCGCCGCCTCGATGGCCAGGTTCACCGACTGCGGCACGCAGGTCGACGGGGTGATGAGGAGCGGTCCGTGCGGGGGCAGGACGGTGCTGCCGTGGCCCTCGCGCCCGGCGGCCGCGCCGGCGGTGATGGCGTCCGGCCAGTCGTCGCCGGCGACGACGTACGCACCGGGCGTCCGGTTCGGGAAGAAGGCCTTGGACAGCTTGGCCGAGGTCTCGTACCGGTCGGCGCCGGCGATGCGGTCGACGGGACCGGTCGTGAGACCGGCGAGCTCGGCCGCGGCCGCGGCCGAGACCGACGCCTCGCCGCCCACGACGGTGATCTTCCCGGGGGCCAGGCGCTGGAGCTCGGCCCTGGTCGCCGCGGGGATGCCGCTGCGGGTCACGAGCAGCAGCGGGACGCCGAGCTTGGCCGCGGACGCGGAGGCGGCGAGGGCGTCGGGGTAGTTCTCCCCCGTGGCGACGAGGACGTTCGCGACGCCCGGCGTCGTGAAGCGGGAAGCCGACAGCGCGGCCGCCGTGGCGTAGCGGTCGTCGCCGGCGACCCGGGACAGCTGCGCGCGGGTGTTCTGCTGCAACCACTTCCAGGCGTCGTTGCTGATCGACGCCTCGCTGCCGACGACCACGATCTTCTGCGCGTTGCCGATGCGCTCGCGCACCACCTGAGGGATCTGCGCCTTCGCCGTGAGGTACACGTTGGCGTAGTCCTGGCCCGCGATCGCGCTGGCGGTCAGGCCGTCGGGGAACTTCTCCCCCGTCACCAGGTAGGCCGTGGTGGCCTCCAGCGGGTTGTCCTCGAGCACGACCGAGGTGGCGTACCGGTCGCTCCCCCAGGTCCGGAGCGAGGAGATGGGAGACGCGCCGGCGGGGCCGGCGGCGAGGGCGACGCCGAGCCCGGCGAGCACCGCCGCAGCGGTGATCCGCCGGGTGCGGCGAGTGGTCTGCGGGAACATCAGCGGATCCTCCAGGAGCGGGTGGGGCGGAACGCGTCCGCGGGGTGGGCCGGGTCAGCGGCCGGGGGCGCTGCTCAGAACAGCAGACCGGCGTCCTCGCCGCCGCCGACGCTCCCGTACCAGATGACGCCCTTGCTGTCGGTGAGCCAGAAGTAGTTGTCACCGGGCTGGCTGAAACCCTCGACATTCAGTCCCTTCACCGTGAAGTCGGTGCCGGGGATCTTCTCGTCGACGGCAACCTCGATCCAGGAACCACGGTCGATCTGGAAGTAGAAGACCTTGGAGTTCCTGATCGCCGACAGGCGCAGTTGCTTGGTCGACCCGCCCATCCCAGGGTCGGGCAGGGCGTTGCCGGCCGGGACGTACCAGCCGTCGCGCAGACCGCGGTTGCTGTGGACGTGCGCCATGTCCTTGGTCAAACCGACGAACGTGACGTCCGCGGGGTACAGCACGCTGCCCGGGAGCAGCGTCGTCTCGTACCCGCCGCGGCCGTCGGTGTACTGGGTGATGAACTTCCCGGCGACGCCGTCCTCGGCCTTCTCGAGGTAGGAGTAGTGGCTGATCTCCCAGCCGGGGAGAGCCGACTTGGTCGGGGTGGGCGTGGCGGGAGCCGGCCGGGTCGGCGTCGACGTCGGCGTCGCGGCGGCTCCCGCGCTCTTGCCGATGTCCCTCGTGGCGGTCGGGACCGGCACCACCGGGGCCGACGGGGTGGCCGAGGTGGCCGAGGTGGCCGAGGTGGCGACCGGGGCGGGCATACTCGCGCCCGTCGAAGTGCCGTCCCCGGCCACGGCCGGGGCGTCGTGCGGGAGGAAGGAATCGTCGAACAGGTTCGTCCCGACGGGGGCGAATCCCGGAGCGGCGCTGCTGGGGGCACCGGTCGGCGAGGCCTGCGGCGCACCACCGGGGGCGACCGCGACGGCCGTCTCGGCGGTCGGGCCGCTGCTCACCCAGAGGTAACCACCGGTGATCGACCCGAGCAGGACGACACCGGCAGCGCCGGCGACGAGGGCGCGGCGGGCACGCCCGTCGAAGCCGCCGCGGGGGGCCGGGTCGTCGAATCCCGGGGAGAAGCCTCCCTGCGGGGTCTGGTCGGACATCAGTTCACCGTCCCGGTGGAGGTCGACGCGCTGGTCGTTTCGGTGGTCGTCGTGGAGTCGGCGGCCGGCGTCGTGCCGGCCGAGGTCCCCGTCGCGGCGGTGGCCGCGGCGGCCAGGACGAAGATCCGGCCGCTGACGGTGGTGGAGAGTGCACCGTCCTCACGGGTCAGGTCGACGCTGTCCACGAGCATGTAGCGGTGCATGTCGGCCTGGAGGTTCTTCACGAACAGCTCCGTGGCGGCGAAGGAACCGCTGACGGTGACGCTGACCGGCAGCGCGGAGATGCCGCTGCCCGTGCCCATGGTCGTCCCCGCGGCGGCGTCCGCCGACGTGCCGGGAGCCACGTACGGGGTGAGCGAGCCCGGGGCGATCTCGGTGACCGTGAGGCCGGTCGCACCGGCGAACGCCGTGAACTGGCGAATGAGGGTGGGCACCTGGGAGCTGTCCGGCAGCTCGCTCTGGATGGCGGCGAGCTGGGCCCGCTGCTCCCCGAGCGTGGCGAACTGGGCCTTCAGCCGTTCGGTCTCGGCCGCCAGCGTCACGTTGTTCTGCTCGACGCCGGCCGCCTGGGTGACGGTGTCGCTCGCCTCGGCCCGTTTGGGCGCCAGGAGCAGGAAGTAGCTGGCCACCAGGATGAGCACCGCGAGAACGCCGGTGCCGGCGATCCAGGCGGTGTTCTTGGAGCTGGTCATGTCGTCGGTCCTCCTCTCGGGGTGCGGGTCACTGGTGGGCGGACAACGCGTCGCTGGTGAGCGTCACGGTGGCGGTGAAGGTCACGACGCCCCGGTCGTCCCGGTGGGCGTCGCTGACGGAGGCGCCGCTGAAGCCGTGGATCGTCGAGACGTTGTCCACCCAGGCGGCCACGGTGTCCATGGACAGCGTCTCCCCGGACACCGTGAGGGTGCCGACGCTGTCGGTGGCTGTGGCGGAGGGGTCAGTCGCGCCGGCGAGCTTGGAGCCGGCGGCGGCGAACGTGACGGTGGACATCGTCAGGTCGGTGGGGGCTGCGGCGGCCAGACGGTCCAGGTAGGCGTAGTAAGGCACCTCGGTCGCCGACACCTGGTCACGGACCTGCTGCGCCGCCTTCACCTGGGCCAGGACCCGCGGGACCTCGGAGTAGGCCTCCTGCGCCCGCTGCAGCTCGACCGTCCGGGCTTGCGCGGCGTCGAGGCGGGTCTGGGCGTCAGCGACCTGGCTCAGCGTGATGTGGTAGCAGCCGCCGACGGCGCCGGCGACGACGAGCAGCACCGCGCCCAGGCCGATGCGCAGGTTGCGGTCCTTGCGGTGGTCGTCGAAACCGGTCGGCAGCAGGTTGACCCGCACGACGCGGGTCCGCGCGGTCACCGCCTCCAACGTCTGGAAGCTCATGAGATCACTCCGAGGGCGAGGCCGACGGGAACCGCGGCGAGGGGCTGGACGGAGGACAGCTGCTGCTCGTCGAGACCGGTGCGTCCCACGTGCAGGCCCTCGATCGGGTTGGCCCAGACGACGGGACGCCGGGTCACCGACTCCAGGCGGTCGCGCACCCCGGCGAGCAGGGAACCGCCACCGGACAGGACGATCCGCTCGATGGGGAACCCCGCGTTGGAGGCGGCGTAGTAGTCGAGGGAGCTGCGGATGTCGTCGACGAAGACCTCGAGCATGAGGTCGACGGCGCTCTGCACCAACGACACCTCATCGGCTGTGAGCTCTTCCGTCGCACCGCGCTTGACGGCCTCGGCCAGCGGTGCCGGCAACCCGAGGCGCTCGGCGATGGCGTCGGTCACGTCCTGACCGCCCGAGAGCAGCACCCGGACGAACCGCGGCTGACCCGCGGTGTGGATGACGAGGTTGGAGACGCGGGCGCCGACGTCGACCAGGGCCTCGGTGGCGGCCTCCCCGTGGGGACGGCCGACGCTGCGCAGGACGGCGAAGGAGGTGAGGTCGACCGAGGTGACGCGCAGACCGGCTGCCTCGACGGCGGCGACGTTGTTCAGCACCATCTCCCGCGAGGCGGCCACGAGCAGACCGCGCAACCGGCGCTGGTCGTCCTCGTGCACCTCCTCGGTGGGGTGGAAGTCGATGACGCACTCCTCGACCGGCATGGGCAGGTAGTCCTGCACCTGCAGCGGCAGCGACGCCTTCAGCTCGGCCAGCGGCATCCACGGCAGCTCGATCTGACGGACGACCACGCGCTGGTTGGCGACCCCGAGGGCGACCTTCTTGCCCGTGAACCCGCTGCCCTTCCAGAGCGCCTTGAGGTTGTCCACGACGGCCGCCCGGTCGACGACCTCGCCGTCGCGCACGGCCCCTTCGGGCAGGGCGACCTGCCCGAACTTCTCGAGGGTCACACCTCCGCGGCCGTAGGAGACCTCGGCGGCGCGGACGCCCGAGGTCCCGAGGTCGAGACCGATCGCGCTGCGAGCGGGCACGTCGCCTCCTTCGTCTGGGAGCCCGGCGGGCTCACTGTCCTTCGAGATGATCGGGAAGTGCGGCACCGGGCTTGAGGGGTTGCGCACCGGCGGTGGAGGGACTCACCCGGTCGGGGCAAGACCCACGAGCTGCAGGTACCAGCCGGCGACGGGTGCGGCGACGACGAGCGCGGCCAGGGCCGACGCGAGCATGTACGGACCGAACGGGATGCGGGTCCGGCGGCCGCCGTCACGGGTCAGGACGACGACCACGGCACCGACGCCGCCCAGGACGAAGGCCCCGAAGGTGCCGACGGCCAGGGCGGACCAGCTCCACCAGCCCAGGTAGAGGCCGAGGACCCCGGCGAGCTTGACGTCACCCAGACCCATGCCGCGCGGGTACAGGAACCACGACAGGCCGTAGAGGGCGAACATCGCCGCACCGCCCACGGCGGCGCGCAGGAGGGCCTGGCCGTCGCCCTCGGCGAGTCCGGCGATCCCGAGCAGGACCGCGGCCACGAGGTAGGAGGGCAGGACGATCGCGTCCGGCAGCCGGTGCACGTCGATGTCGATCGCGGCCAGCGCCACCGCGATCGCGACCAGGTAGAGGTAGGCGGGCAGCGCCCACGAGAACCCCACGACCAGCGTCACCACGGCGAACAGGACGGCCGTGAGCAGTTCCACCAGCGGGTAACGTGCGCTGATCGGCAGCGCGCAGCCTCGGCACCGGCCGCGCAGCAGGATCCACGACACCAGGGGGACGTTGTCCCGGGCGGTGATCCGTCGCTCGCAGCGCGGGCAGGCGCTGGGTGGGTGGACCACCGACTCCCCCCGCGGGACGCGGTGCACGACCACGTTGAGGAAGGAGCCGATGGCCAGCCCCAGCAGCCCGGTCAGCGTCGCCAGGAGGACCATCAGTTCGCGTTCTGCTGGACGACGGTGGTGCGGGAGATGTCCCAGGCGTCGTACTCGGGCTGGATGAACGCCGGCGGGGGGTTGCTGTTGAGCCGGTCGTCGTAGCGGTAGTCCTTGGAGTACCCGGTGCTCGTCGTGGTCCCGCTGCCGGTCGCGACCGGACCACGGAAGCGCTGCACGATCACTCCGCGGACCGTCAGGTTCCCCCGCTTGGCGCCCGAGGAGTAGTTGAAGACGGTGAAGCTGTTGCCCGTCGAGGCGATGGCCGCGTCGATCTCGCGGTTGCCGTTGGACGTCAGGTTGTTGCCCGAGGAGTTCACGGGGTTCCAGACCGCGACGTTGTTCGTGCCGATGAGGCCCAGGACGTCGCCATCAGCCCCCCAGTCGCTGTACAGCAGGTCGCCCGTCACGACGACGTCGTGCGCGGCCGTGACGGTGAACCGACCGTTGACCGTGCCCTGGACGAAGGCGTCCCCGGCGGTGCAGCCGTTGTTGTCGTAGTTCGTCACGTCCCCGGCGGTGTTCTGGTAGCTGATGCAGCTGCCCGACTCCGTCGTCTTCTGCACGTAGATGACGCCGTTGACGGGTCCGGCGACGGTCTGCTCGCTCGTCATGTAACTGGCGCCGGACCCGGTGGTGCACGACGGCTTCACCGTGTTCGCCTTCGTCTTCGGGCTCAGCACCTTCATGCGTCCGTCGGCGAGGAAGGTGATCGAGGTCGGGCCGGTGTAGAGGCACCCGCCGGCGGCGGCGACGTCGGCCTGCTTGTCGGTGGTCTTGGGCAGCTCGAACGGCTGCGCCCAGACCGGCGACTTGCCGGAGGTGCTCGGGTTGCTCGCGCCGTACCAGGGGTTGCCGGAAGAGGGCTTGTACCCCGTGGTGACGTCCTTCTTGAACAGGACGGGACCGCTGATGCTCATGGCGTCGTTGGAGTGGACCTTGCCGTCGAACGTGTCGGCACCGCTGAAGCTGATGGTGAGGCACTGGTAGTTCGCGATGGAGCCGAGGACGCTAGTCGATCCCGACGGCCAGTACTCGATGCCCCCGGAGGGCAGCGACCCGCCCGTGATGGTGCGCGGGAAGTTCGCGCGGCCGGGCACGGTCGCACCGCCCGTGGTGGTCTTGTAGTAGTACCGCCGACAACCCGCCGCGACCTGGTCGACGGTCGGCTGGGCGACGGTGTAGGTCGTGCTGCTGGACAGCGAGTACGTCGTGCCGGACGTCGACGTCACGGTCGTGTTGCTGCTGGGGTTCGCCGAGAAGCTGCCCTTGAGCAGCCGGGTGTTCGCCGGGCTGAACGTCTCGTAGTCGGTGAAGTACAGGTACTCCAGGAACCCCTTGCGGCTCAGGTCCGCGACGAGCGTGCGGCTCTCGCGCACCTTGCCGGTGACCGTGTCGAGGACCTGACCGATGACCTGGACGCGGACGGACGTGCTGAAGGTCCCCGCGGCGGTCGTCCCCGCCGGCGAGGCCAGGACGCGCTGGGAGAACACGCCCTGGGTCACGCCGGCGGAACCGGGGACGACGGCGAAGTTCGTGTCGGTGGCCGCGGTGCGCAGGGCGGGGTTCGCCGTGGTCGTCCCGCAGCTCGGAGCCGCGGCGTAGTAGTCCGAACACGCGTTGACCCGGTAGATGTAGTCCTGCAGCCCGGCCTGGGCCGCCGCGGCGGCGCTCTTGGTGTCCTGGGAGGCGCGCGCGACGCGGTGGGTGGCGACGGCGTAGCCGATCCCCACGAGGACCAGTCCCAGGACCAGGACCATGGCGGCCAGCACGGGCAGCAGCGTGAAGCCGTCGTCGTCGCGACGGGCCAGCTTGCGCATCACGGGTTCCGTCCGATCTTGTTCATGAGCTGGACCAGGTTCGACTGCTCGAAGGCCACGGCGTGCGGGCGGGCGGGGACCGCGACCCGCAGGTCGACGTACAGGGCGCGCAGGCCGACGGTGTCCGTGGTCGGCGACGCGACGACGACGGCGCTCGTCGGCGGCCCGCTCAGCGGGTCGTACTGGGCGTTGACGTACGTGAAGACGGGGTTCGCGGTGCTGGCAGGGGCCAGGTTGTCCACGAGCAGGGTGCAGGTCCGGTTCGCCGTCACGGCCAGGTCCGGCTGGGTGGCGGTCCTGGCGGCCAGCACGCCGGCGTTGTTCGTCCTGGGCCGGGTCTGGCCGCACAGCTGGCGTCGGCCGCCGGTGGTGCGGACCCAGTACCAGACCTCGTTGACCGCCGGCACCCCGGTGCCCGTGGGGGTCGTGGAGCTGGCGAAGGTGAAGAAACCCAGCGTCTCGGCCTGGGCCACGACGGGTCCGTTGACGTCGACCCCGCTGGCGTCCTTCAGGAGGGAGTCGCCCGGGAAGGACACCATGGTGCGGACCTGGGTGGCGACGCGGTCCTGCGTCGTCGCGACCTGCGCCGTGGCGGTGGTGCGCTTCTCGGCGTAGTCGACGGACTGCAGCTGCCGGACGGTGAACCCCGTGACCAGGGCCATCAGGAGCGAGCCGATGCCCATGGCCACCACGGTCTCGGCGAGGGTCAGTCCCGCGTCGGCCGGGCCGGTCCGGGCCGGGTCCGTGCGGTGGCGGAGGCGGAAGATCACAGGACCACCGCCAGGGTGGTGGCCGAGGCCGGCGCGGTGGCGGTCACCGTGACGGTGACGCTGGTGGTGTTGGTGGGGGTGACGACGCCGGTGGTCGGCGTAGCGGTGAGGGTCCAGGTGCCCAGCGGCAGGCCGACCTGCCGGGCCGTGCCCGGTGCCGTGGTCCCCAGGTCGATGCTCTGACCCGAGCAGGAGGCGGCGGCAGCGTGGGTCGCGACGACCTTCCACGTCTTCAACGGGTTGCCCACGTTGGTGAGCTGGTACTTCGCCGCGCCGAGCTTGACGTTCACGGTCGGCACGTCGGCCGCCGTCGCGCGGGGCGTGAAGTCGACGGTGCTGGCCTTCACGTCGGCGCACGCGCCCAGGTAGGCGCTGTAGCTCCGGGGGTAGAACCGGCCGACGGTCGCCAGCGTGCCGTCGTAGCCCGCGCAGGGGGACGTCAGCGGGTCCGCACCGCTCGCGCACGCCGGGCGCCGGTCGTAGCCGCTGAGGGTGTCGGCGAAGAAGGTGGTGCCCAGAGCGGTCCAGCCGGTCGACGAGGAGGGGGCGGGGTAGCCGGTGACGGGCACGAGGTTGAGCTTGGCGGCCGCCACGGACGCGTAGCGGATCGGTGCGGGGACCGAGATCTTGCCCGCGTTCACCGACACGTTCGCGCTCTGCTGCTGCACGTTGTCCTGTCCGACGTAGTCGTCCTTGTCGACCACGACGCTGTAGGTACCCGCGTCCAGGTCGGAGACGACGACGCACCCGGTGCCGTCGGAGACGCCCGTCCCGGCCAGCGTGCCGGTGGAGTCGTAGGCCTTCGCCGTGACCCCGCTCAGGCCGGAGTAGCTGACGGTTCCGTCGGCGGCGAAGGCGGGGGTGTTGAGCTGCCAGGCGATCGACCCGGGCGTGTTGGCGGAGTCGCTCTGGTAGATGCGGCGGAACGTCCGGTTGGTGACCTGGTCTCCGGCGGCCATGCCGGTCCAGGTGACGCCGACGGTGATGAGCTTGCGGGTGAGCTCGGCGCCGTTGGTGGCGCAGGGGCTACTGGTGTTGGGGACGTTGGCGACGGTCGTGGCCACCGTGTAGGCCGTTCCCTGACCGGCCGCCCACGGGGTGCCGTCCGCGTCGACTACGTCGGTGCCGGAGACCACCGAGTCCCATGCGGCCCCGATGAGGTACTCCTTCTTGGCGTCCGCCAGGTTGGCCGCCGCGGCCTTGCCGTCGGCCTTGCTCGTGGTCTGCAGCGTCTTGACCACCAGGCCGAGGACCGCCGAGGAGAGCACCGCGAAGATGAGCATCGACACGACCACCTCGATGAGGGAGAAACCCTCGTCGCGACGAGGTTCCTGCTGGGTTTCCACCTGGGCTCCCGGGGACGGTGGGCGGGGACGGCGACGCTGGGCCGAACGCGCGTGGGTGCCCGCCACCCAGAGGCGGCGGACACCCACGACGAGGTCAGGACCGGATCAGAAAGTGGTCGGGCAGACCGTGACGCTGGTCGGCTGCTGGCCGCCGGCGCTGCTGACGTAGACCAGCGGGCGGGACGCCTTGGTGTTGGTGCCCACGATGCAGTACGCGGTGCCCGCGGTGTTCAGGGTGATGGTGAAGGCGTTGTTGGGGCTGACCTTGACGGTGTCACCGATGGTGAGGTCGGCGCCGGCGGCACCGGTGGTGGCCACGTAGGCGCTGTTGTCGGTGAAGTTGGTCTCCTCGGCGGTGGCGATCGTCTTGACGTCCGCCTTGAGGGAGGAGTCGACGGCCTTCTTGCGCTGGTTCAGGAAGACCGGGATGGCGATGGCCGCGAGGATCCCGATGATGATCATGACCACGAGGAGCTCGATCAGGGTGAAGCCCTGGTCCTTGTCCTCGATCGACTTGCGGATGCGAGCGAGCATTCGAGTGCTCCCCTTCGGTGAGATCCGGAGCCGCTCGCGGGTCGCGCACCGGCTGGCCGGTGTGGCGGCTCTTGACACTGAGTTCTTCGGCCCGGGCGCCCGGACCCTTGAGCGCTTCGTCACGTGATCACTCGAAGGGAGCAGTGACGATCCCGTCAGACGTCGACGGCCCGTGAGCACGGGGCTCACGGGCCGTCGACGGTGGCTGGGGACCCCGTCGGGAGGACCCCGTCGGCAGACCCCGTCAGAAGGACGCGGGGCAGCTGGTGACGGAGGCCGGCTGCTGGCCGCCGCGACTGCTGACGAACACCCAGGGCCGGGGCGTCTTCGGGCTGCTGGCCAGCACGCAGAAGGCCGTCCCCGCCGGGTTGACCGTCACCGCGACGCTGTTCGCCGGGGAGATGGGGACGGCGTCGATGATCACCGGTTGGGCCGTCAGCGCCAGCGGCAGGTAGCCCTCGTGGTCGGTGTAGTAGGTCTCCTCGGCCTCCGCCAGCGCCCGCAGGTCGGTCTTGAGCGAGGCGTCAGCCGCCTTCTGGCGCTGGGCGAGCATGACGGGGACGGCGATGGCCGCGAGGATCCCGATGACGATCACGACCACCAGGAGCTCGATCAGGGTGAAGCCCTCGTCCTCGCCGCGGCGACCCCACCCGGTCATTGGATGAGGTTGAACACGCCGAAGATCGGCATGTACATCGCGACGATCATCGCGCCGATGATGCCGCCCAGGAACGCGATCATCAGGGGTTCGATGAGGCTGGTGAGGGCTTCGGTCGTCGCCTCGACCTCCTGGTCGTAGAAGTCGGAGATCTTGTGCAGCATCGAGTCCAGGGCACCGGTGTCCTCACCGACGCTCATCATCTGCACGACCATGGCGGGGAACACCGAGTGCTCGGCGAGCGGGCCGGCCAGGGACCTGCCGCCGCGCACGCTCTCCATGACGTCCTTGGACGCCCGTTCGATGACGACGTTGCCCGAGGCGCTGCCGACGATCTCCAGGCTCTGCAGGATGGGGACGCCCGAGCGCAGCATGGTGCCCAGGTTGCGGGTGAAGCGGGACAGCGCGATCTTCTGCGCGAGCATCCCGAAGATCGGCACCTTGAGCTTGAGGGGGTCGACGACGTTGCGGACCTCGTTCTTGTCCTTCACCTTGCGCCACAGGATCGGCAGCACGATCGCGAGCACCACGATGCCCGGGCCGGCGAAGCGCAGCCCGTGGGACAGCGCGACGAGGATCTTCGTCGGCAACGGCAGTTCCCCGCCCATGTCCGAGAACATCTTGGCGAAGATCGGCACGATGAACAGCAGCATGCCGGTGACGGCCAGGATGGCGATGACGAAGACCACCACGGGGTAGGTCATGGCCGACTTCACCTTGGCCCGCAGCTTGACCTCGGCTTCGAAGTTCTCGGCGAGCTGCACGAGCACCTGGTCGAGGAACCCGCCGACCTCACCGGCCCGGACCATGTTGATCATCAACGGGGGGAAGACGGCGGTGTGCCGCGCCAGCGCCGTGGACAGCGAGGTACCGGTCTCGACCTCCCCCCGCACCTCCTGCAGCGTCGCGGCGAGCTTCTTGCTCTCGGTCTGCTCCGCCAGGATCGACAGCGCCTTCAGCAGGGACAGGCCGGAGGAGACCATGGTCGCGAACTGGCGCGACATCAGGGCCAGGTCCTTCAGCTTCACCCGGTTCGCCCCGGGGAGGCTGATCTCCATCTGCATGCCCTTGCCGGCCTTGGATGCCGTGATGGACACCGGGGCCAGCCCCTGGGAGATCAGCCGCTGCGCGATCGCGCTGGTGTCGGCGGCCTCCAGCGTCCCCGTGACCAGCTTCCCGGTCCGGTCGCGCGCGGAGTAGTCGAACGACGTGTGCTGCTGGCGCCCAGCGGGTCTGGCCGGTGCCTTGGTCATCGTGGCCATGGAAGGTCCTCCCTCAGCGCCCGGTCAGGCGGCGGAACTCGTCGGCGGCGTTGCACTTCTCAAGGCCGTGTTCGAACGTGATCTGGCGGGTGCGGACGAGCTCGGCCAGGTGCTGGTCGAGCGTGTGCATCCCGAACTGCGCCCCGGCCTGCATGGCGGTGGGGATCTGGTGGGTCTTGCCCTCGCGGATGAGGTTGCGGATGGCGGGGGTGGCGACGAGGACCTCGGTGGCGACGACGCGGCCGCGGCCGTCGGCTCGCTTGCACAGCGTCTGGCAGACGATGCCCTGGATCGCGCCGGCGAACTGGGTGCGGATCTGGGTCTGCTGGTGCGGCGGGAACACGTCGATGACGCGGTCGATGGTGGAGGCCGCGCTGGAGGTGTGCAGGGTGCCGAAGACGAGGTGACCGGTCTCGGCGGCCGTCAGGGCCACCGAGATCGTCTCCAGGTCGCGCATCTCGCCGACGAGGATGATGTCGGGGTCTTGGCGCAGGACGTGCTTGAGGGCGTTGGCGAAGCTCTTGGTGTCCTCGCCGACCTCGCGCTGGTTGACGATGCAGCTCTTGTGGCGGTGGAGGAACTCGATGGGGTCCTCGACCGTCATGATGTGGTCCTTGCGGGTCCGGTTCGCGAGGTCGATGACGGAGGCCAGCGTCGTCGACTTGCCCGACCCCGTGGGGCCGGTCACGAGGACGAACCCGCGCTGCAGACCCGCGAACGACCCGACGACGGGCGGGACACCGAGGTCCTCGAGGGGTTTGATGTCGAAGGGGATCTGCCGGAACGCCGCCCCGATGGACTCCCGCTGGCGGTACACGTTGACGCGGAAGCGCGAGTGGCCGGGCACCTGGTAGGCGAAGTCGAGTTCGAGGTTGGCCTCGAAGGTCTCCCGCTGCTTGCCGGTGAGGATCGCGTAGATCATCTCCTGCAGGACGTTGGAGGTGAGCTTGGGGAACTCGTCGAAGGCGGTCATCTCACCGGAGATGCGGCCGGTGGGGGGCGCGCCGACGGTGAAGTGCACGTCGGAGGCGCCGAGCTCGAGCCCGAGGACCAGGACGTCGTTGATGCGCACCTGCGCGCCGCGGTCGGGGTCTCCCCCGCTGGTCACGAGGGCCTCGACGGGGTGGGCCTCGGGTTCGGGGGCGAGCTGGGCCACCGCGGGCCGCGCGGCGGGGACGTGGGCGGGGACGTGGGCGGGGGCGACGGGGGCCAGCTGCACGCCCTGCGGGGCGGGGGCGACGGGCGCCAGCTGCGCCTGGTCGTTCTCGAGCTGCTTCAGCAGGGCGCTGATGTTGGGCCGCGCGGACGGCACACCGTCGGCTCCCGGTCGCAGGTTCGTCGGGACGTACGGCTCCACGGGCTGACCGCCCTGACCAGCGTTGTCCATCTCGCTCCCCACCACACAGCCGCACCGGGCACCACGGAGCGGTCGGCGGACTGCCGATGCTCTCCTGTGCTCATCGGCCCGCCCCCCGGGCCGCTTGAGGTGGACGATCACGCCTCCCCCGTTCGGGTGTGCGCGGGGCCGTGCGTCCCCGGCGGCACCCCCGAGGACCCGGTTCCCAGGTTCGCGAGGGACAGTGGTCCCCGTGACCGACCAGCACCTCGACGCACCGCCCACCCCGACCCCGCCGCGCGCCGGGGGGACCTGGCTCGGGTGGGTGGCCGCCGTCGTGGGGATCGGCGCGGTCGCGGTGCTCGTCTACGTCGCGTCGCTGCTGATCGGCTCGGCCCGCGACTCCCGCGCGGTCGCCGAGGCGCAGAAGCACCTGCCGGCCGTGGGCAGCTACGCGCTGACGGGGTCGGGCCTGACCCAGGACCCCTCCGGGCAGTGGTCGCTGACGGCGACGTCGGCCGAGGTCAGCGACGACGAGGTGCGCGTCCACCTGACGTGGACGAACACGACCGGCCAGGCGCGGCAGTGGGCCTGCCCCGGCCCGGTCGAGCTCACGCGCTGGCAGAGCGCGTCCGTGCGGGTCGAGGGCGCGGGGGCGGCGGGCAGCGGGAACCACTGCACGCGCGACGCGCCGAAGGCGCAGGAGGTCGCACCCGGTGCCTCGGTGCAGGACTGGGAGGCCTTCCCGCGCGACGGGGCCTGGGGTGCGGGGGCGACGACGCTGACCGCGCAGGTCGCGCAGGACAGCGGCGACGGCGACTACGCGGCCGCCGGCCAGGACCCCGACGTGACGTTCACCGTCGACCTGGGCTCGGCGGCGTTCACGGCGGGCTGAGCCGCCGCGGGAAGGTCCTCAGGCCCGGGCCCGCTCCTCCAGCGCCGCCAGCCCCGCGGCCCGCATCGCCGCGACCGGCCCCCGGCGGCCCGTCATGAGCTCGACCTGCGCGACGGCCTGGTGCAGCAGCATCTCGAACCCGTTGACGACCGGCCCGCCCCAGCGCTGCGCCAGCGGGGTCGGCCAGGGGGCGTAGACGACGTCGAGCAGCACCGGCCACCACGTGGGGCGGAACGCGCCGAGCACGGCGTCGGTCATGGCCTCGGACCCGCCGATGGGCACGGTCGAGACGACGACGTCGGCGGTCAGGGCCACCGGCAGCTCGGACCAGTCGCGGATCTCGACCTCACCGCCGAGGCGGGCGGCCACGCCGCGCAGCTCCGCGGCGCGGTCGGGTGAGCGGACGACGGCCACGGGCCGCGGGCAGCCCGCCTGCAGCAGGGCGACGAGCGCGGAACGGGCCGTGGCTCCCCCGCCGAGGACGACGCCGCGCCGGACGCGGTCGGCGCCGGCCTCGGCCAGGGCGGTCACCAGGCCGATGACGTCGGTGTTCTCGGCCCGCAGCCGGACCCCGCCGCGCCCCGGGGTGCGCCGCCGGTCCGAGCGCGGGGTGACGACGACGGTGTTGACCGAGCCGACCGCCCGGGCGAAGTCGCTGACCTCGTCGACGAGCGGCACGATCGCCTGCTTCAACGGCATCGTCAGGCTCAGCCCCGCCCAGGTCGCGTCGAGGGCGGCCACCACGGCGGGCAGCCGGTCCTCGTCGACCTCGAGCAGGTCGTACTGCCAGCCGTCCAGACCGAGGGCGGCGTAGGCCGCGCGGTGCAGAGCCGGGGAGAGCGAGTGCGCGATGGGCGACCCGCAGACCGCCGCTCTCACTCGGGATGGTCCTTCAGGTACTGCTGGAACAGCTTGACGTTGGCGTCGTGCTCGGCCGGGGTCGTCGCGAACCGGGTCTCGCCCGTCTGCAGGTCCACCGTGACGAAGTACAGCCAGGTCCCGTCGGCGGGGGCCAGGGCGGCGCGCAGCGCGTCCTCACCGGGGTTGCTGATGGGCCCGGCGGGCAGCCCGGGGTGCACGTAGGTGTTGTACGGCGAGTCGGTGGCGCGCTGCTCGGCGGTCGTCGTGACCTTGTTGGTGGACCCGACGGCGTAGCTGACGGTGGAGTCCAGCTGCAGGGGCATCCCGATGGCGAGCCGGTTGTCGAGGACCCGGACGACCTTGGCCATGTCGTCGGCCGTGCGCGCCTCCTTCTGGGCGATGCTCGCCTTCACCACCAGGTCGTGCAGCTGCTCGGGCGGCACGCCGAGGGTCGCGGTGACCGTGTTCGCCTGGGTGACCATGGCCTTGAGCACGTCGGCCGCCGACTCGTCGGGGTTGACGTCGTAGGTCGCGGGGAACAGGTACCCCTCGGCGTTGCCGCCGGCCGCGGCGGGCAGACCCAGGGCCGCGGGGTCGGCCAGGGCCTTGGTGAGGTCGTCGCCGGAGATGCCGGTGGTCTTCTCCACGAGGGCCAGGACCTGCTGGACGGTGAGGCCCTCGGGGACGGTGAGCTTCGTGGTGACCTTCGCCGTCGGGTCGAGCAGGAGGGCCACGGCCGCGGCCGAGGACATGTGCGCCTTGAGGCGGTACGTGCCCGGCTGGATGCCCGCCATCTTCGGCTGCTCCCTGGCGGCGGCGACGAACGCGCTCTGCGACTTCACGACACCGGCCGCGGCGAGGTTGCGCCCGATGGCCCGGCCCGTGTCCCCGGCGGTGATCTTGACGTCGACGGACCCGCTGCCCGAGCCGTCCCAGTCGTCGCTCTCGGTGAAGCGGGAGACGACGGGGCCCAGCGTGCCCCAGGCCGCGGCGGTGCCCCCGCCGAGGACGGCGAGCGCCACGACGATGGCCGCGGCGGCCCGCCTCCGCCGCACCCGGCGGCGGGGACCCTTGTCGCGCGTGTCCGGCAGATCCATCAGGTCCATCATCAGCCCCTGCCCTCCGTGGCGTCGGGTTCCGACGTCCGTGCTTCACCGAGCCCACCCGCCTGCTGCACAGCCACACCCTGCCCGCGCCGGCGGGGCTTGCGGCGGACCTTCGGCCCGTCGATCACCCGCCCGGGTGCGTGTCCTGCACGCTCGGCGTCGAGCGCTGACTGCAGCAGGACCACGGCGGCCGCCTGGTCGACGACCGCCCGGAACTGCTTCTCCTTCTTGCCCGCCGCGTGCAGCGCCCGGTGGGACTCGACGGTGCTCAGGCGTTCGTCGACGAGCCGGACGGGCACGTCGGGCAGGGCCTGCCTGATCTTGTCGGCGTACTCGAGCGCGCGCAAGGCCGCCGGGCCGTGCGTGCCGTCCATGGACAGCGGCAGGCCGAGGACGACCTCGACCGCCGCGCGCCCGCGGGCCTCGTCGGCGATCTCGGCGACGTCGGCGTCGTGCTCGGGGTCGCGGACCAGGGTGCGCACGGGTGAGGCGATCACCCCGGCAGGGTCGCACGCGGCGAGCCCCACCCGGACGCTGCCGACGTCGACGGCGAGTCGTACCCCGGTCCTCACACCGACCCGGTCACGCGCGCGCCCACGAAGTCGCCGATCGCGCTGAGCGCCTCGCCGACCTTGGAGGCGTCCTGCCCACCGCCCTGGGCCAGGTCGTCCTTGCCGCCCCCGCCGCCGCCGAGGGTCTGGGCGGCGGTGCGGACGAGCTCACCGGCCTTGACGCCCCACTTGCGGGCCTCGGCGTTGGTGGCGACGACCACGACGGGCCGGTCCTTGGCGGTGCCGGAGATCGCGACCACGACGGGCCGGGCCTCGCCCAGCCGGGAGCGGACGTCCAGGACGAGCGTGCGGACGTCGTCGGCCGAGGCCGCGCCGGCGTCGTGGACGACGACCTGGACGCCGAACTTGTCGAGCGGGTTCGCCGCGATCGTCGGGGCCAGGGCGAGGACCTGCCCGGCGCGCAGCTTGGCGATCTCCTTCTCGGCGTCGGACAGCCGCGTCAGCAGCGAGCCGATGCGGTCCGGCAGCTCCTCGGGGCGGGCCTTGACGACGTCGGTGAGCTGGTTGACGAGCAGGTGCTCGCGCGTGAGGAAGTCGAACG
The DNA here is from genome assembly GCF_003002055.1 of Kineococcus rhizosphaerae. Lineage (NCBI taxonomy): Bacteria > Bacillati > Actinomycetota > Actinomycetes > Kineosporiales > Kineosporiaceae > Kineococcus > Kineococcus rhizosphaerae. The sequence continues at coordinate 134,337 of NZ_PVZF01000001.1, read as the reverse complement.
CGTCGGCGCCCACGAGGGCCTCGATGCGCCGGGCCCCGGACCCGATGGAGCTCTCGGACAGGATCGAGACGAGCCCGACCTGCTGGGAGGTCAGGGTGTGCGTGCCGCCGCACAGCTCCTTGGACCAGTCCTCGCCGATGGAGACCACACGCACGCGGTCGCCGTACTTCTCCCCGAACAGGGCCATCGCGCCGGAGTTCAGGGCGGACTCGCGGTCCATGACCTCGGCCGAGACCGGCAGGTCGTCGTGGATGCGCTCGTTGACGACGCCCTCGATGTCGCGCACGACCTGGGTCGCGACCTGCGCGGTGGAGGAGTAGTCGAAGCGCAGGCGACCCGGCGCGTTCTGGGACCCGGCCTGGGTGGCGGTGTCGCCGAGGTGCTCGCGCAGGACCTGGTGGACCAGGTGCGTGGCGGTGTGCGCGCGGCTGATGGAGCGCCGGCGCGCGGTGTCGACGACGGCGTGGGCCGCGTCGCCCGCGACGAGCTCGCCGGTGGTCACCGTGCCCTTGTGGACGTACAGGCCGCGGACGGGCTGCTGGACGTCGCTGACCGTGACGACGGCCCCGCCGGTCGTGGTGATCGTGCCGTGGTCGGCGAGCTGCCCGCCGCCCTCGGCGTAGAACGGCGTGCGGTCCAGGACGACCTCGACGTCGGTGCCGACGGGCGCGGACGGCGTGCTGACCCCGCCCTGCAGGACCACCGAGACGCGGGCCTCGTTCGCGGCCTCGACGTAGCCGGTGAACTCCACGGGCGCCGGGAGGGTCTGGAGCGTGGAGCGGTAGACGGTGAGGTCCACCCCGCCGGTCTTCTTGGCCCGGGCGTCGGCCTTGGCACGCCCGACCTGCTCGGCCATCAGCGTGCGGAACCCGGCCTCGTCGACGCCGACGCCGGCCTCGGCGGCCATCTCCAGCGTCAGGTCGATCGGGAACCCGTAGGTGTCGTGCAGCGCGAACGCCCGTTCGCCGGACAGGGTCGCTCCACCGGCGGACTTCGTCTGCGCCACGGCGGTCTCGAAGATCTGGGTGCCGGAGACCAGGGTGCGGCGGAAGGCCTGCTCCTCGGCGTAGGCGACCCGGGAGATCCGGTCGAAGTCGGTGCGCAGGTTCGGGTAGGAGGCGCTCATGACCTCCATGGAGGCCGGCAGCAGGATGGGCAGCGCCTCGTCCTCGAAGCCGAGCAGGCGCATGGCGCGCACCGCGCGGCGGATGAGGCGGCGCAGGACGTAGCCGGCGCCCTCGTTGCCGGGGGTCACGCCGTCGCCGATGAGCATGAGCGCGGAGCGGACGTGGTCGGCGACGACGCGCATGCGGACGTCGTCGTCGTGGTTCGCGCCGTACTCCTTCTCGGCCGCGAGCGCCGCGTAGTCCAGGACGGGGCGGACCTCGTCGATCTCGTACATGTTGTCGACGCCCTGCTTGAGGAACGCGACGCGCTCCAGGCCCATGCCGGTGTCGATGTTCTTGGCGGGCAGCTCACCGGCGACGTCGAAGTCGGTCTTCGAGCGCACCGCGGAGAGCTGGTACTGCATGAACACGAGGTTCCAGATCTCGATGTAGCGGTCCTCGTCGGCCTCGGGGCCGCCCTCGGCGCCGTACTCGGGGCCGCGGTCGAAGTAGATCTCCGAGCAGGGGCCGCCGGGGCCGGGCTGGCCGGTGTTCCAGTAGTTGTCCTTCTTGCCGCGGCGCTGGATGCGCTCGGCGGGCATCCCCTGCTCGCGCCACAGCTGGAAGGCCTCGTCGTCGTCGAGGTAGACGGTCGTCCAGAGCCGCTCGGGGTCGAAGCCGAGGCCGCCGTCGGCCTCGGGGGTGGTGAGCAGTTCCCAGGCGAAGGCGACGGCCTCGCGCTTGAAGTAGTCCCCGAACGAGAAGTTGCCGTTCATCTGGAAGAACGTGCCGTGCCGGGTGGTCTTGCCGACCTCCTCGATGTCGAGGGTCCGCAGGCACTTCTGCACGCTGGTGGCCCGCTTGTAGGGCGCGGGGACCTGCGCGGTGAGGTACGGGATGAAGGGGACCATCCCGGCGACGGTGAACATGAGGCTCGGGTCGGTCGACACCAGCGAGGCGCTGGGGACGACGGTGTGTCCCTTGCGCTCGAAGAAGTCGAGCCACCGGCGACGGATCTCTGCCGTCTGCATCGGGATTGCCTCCTGCTGTGCGTGCTCGGGGTGGTGCCAGTACAGCCCTCGACCCTACCCGTCCGTCCCGCCGCGGTTGTGTGGAGCGTGCGAGTACCCGGTCCCGCTCCCGGCCGGCCGTGACGCTCCACACCCGGTGGTTGTCCACAGGGGCTCGGCGACGAGCGGCCTGCTCGGACCAGAGTGCCGCCGTGCAGTCCCCCGAGACCCCGCGGACCACAGCCGCCCTGCTCGCCGCCGGCGTCACCCCCGGTCGCCTGCGTGGACCCGCCTACCGGTCTCCCTTCCGGAACGTCCACGTGCCCGCGGACACGCCGCTGACGCCGCGCCAACGCGTTCTCGAGGCCTCGATGCTCCTGCCCCCGGGCGGCGCGGTCGGGGGCTGGGCGGCAGCGCACCTGCTGGGTGCGCGCTCCTTCGACGGCAGGACGTCGGGCGGCCGTCCGGTGGACGTCCTCCTGTGCGTGCCTCGCAGCAGTCGACTCGCTGACCGCCCCGGGATCCGGTTCGTCCGCACCGACCTGCGCGACGACGAGGTCGTGACCGTCGACGGGCTACCGGTCACCCGCGCGGAGCGGACGGCCGTCGACCTCGTCCGCCGGCACCCCGACGACCGGGAACGCGTCGTGGCGGTGGACGCGCTCTGGGCCGAGGACATCACCGACCCGGTACGTGTCGAGGCGTACCTCGCCACGCGGAGCCGGCTGCGGGACAGCGCCCGCGCGCCGCCGGCCCTCGCGCACGCCCGACCCGGCGTGCGGTCGCGGCAGGAGACGCGGCTGCGGCTGGTGTGGACCCTGGACGCGGGGTTGCCCGACCCCCTCGTGAACCACCGGGTCGTCGACGTCGAGGGCCGGCACCTCGGGCGGCCCGACCTGCTCGACGAGGAGTCGGGGGTGGTCGGCGAGTTCGACGGGTCCAGCCACCTGGGACTGGCGACGGCGACCGTCGACCACGTGCGTCAGGAGGGCCTGGAGGCCCACGGCCTGCTGTTCTGCCGCTTCACCGGGCTGGACGTCCTGCCGACGGGACGGTTCCGGACGGCGTGGCGGATCCGGCAGGCTCGTGAGCGGGGTCTGCGACGAGCCCACGAACCGCGGAGTTGGCACGCGCTGCCCTGACGTGCGGAGCCTCCCGGTCCTGCTCCGCCCCCGCTCAGGACCAGGACGCTCCACACGTCACCAGCCCAGCACGCGCCGGGCCTCGGCGGCCACCGCCTCGAAGCGCTCGCGGTCCAGCACCGCGCCCTCGCGCCGCACGTCCTTCGGCGAGACCCGCAGGACGCGGTCGACGCGGACCTCCGAGGGCCGGCCCCGCCGGTCCCAGGGCCCCGTGCCGACGTCGACGTAGGTCCGGCCGTCGACCGGGCGGTGGTCCCCGCCGTGGACGTGGTCCTTGCTCGTCATCATGAAGCCGATGAGCTCGCTGCCGGAGCGGCCGGCGACCAGGACGGGCCGGTCCTTGCCGCGGCCGTCGCCCTCCTCGAACGGCACCCACGCCCACACGACCTCGCCGGGGTCGGGCCGGCCGTCGTCGCGGGGGGCGTACTCCAGCACCACGCGGCGGCCGGCGAACTCCCCCGCGCCGCGCCCGCGCCGGGGCGCCGGGCGCGCGGGGGCCGCCTCGGGCGAGGTGGGCACGGTGCGGGGTGCGGCGAGCTGGCGCTCCACCTCCCGCAGCAGGACCTGGACCAGCCGACCGAACATCAACGCCCCCTGATGATCTTGCGCAACCGCGTGAGCCGTTCCCGCACCGCCGCCTCGAACCCGCGGTCGGTGGGCAGGTAGTAGTCCTTGCCCACCAGCGCGTCCGGCGCGTACTGCTGCTCGGCGACGCCGGCGGGCACGTCGTGCGTGTACACGTACCCCGCGCCGTGGCCGATCCCCTTCGCGCCGGAGTAGTGCGCGTCGCGCAGGTGGGCGGGCACGGACCCGCCGAGCCCGGCGCGCACGTCGGCGATGGCGGCGTTGATGCCGTTGTAGGCGGCGTTGGACTTCGGCGCGGTCGCGTTGTGCACGACGGCCTGGGCCAGCACGATCCGCGCCTCGGGCATCCCGATCTGGGCGACGGCGTGCAGCGCGGCGACCGCGGTCTGCAGGGCCGACGGGTCGGCCATCCCGACGTCCTCGCTGGCGGCGATGACGATGCGCCGGGCGATGAACCGCGGGTCCTCCCCCGCCTCGATCATCCGGGCCAGGTAGTGCAGGGCCGCGTCGACGTCGGAGCCGCGCATGGACTTGATGAAGGCGCTGGCGACGTCGTAGTGCTGGTCACCGGCCCGGTCGTAGCGGACGGCGGCGCGGTCCAGGGCGCGCTCGGCGTCGGCGAGGGTGACGACGGCTTCGCCGTCGCCGTCCAGCGCGGTGCCCGCGGCGGCCTCCAGCGCGGTCAGCGCCCGGCGGGCGTCCCCGTCGGCCACGCGGACGAGGTGCTCGAGGGCGTCGTCGTCCAGGCGCACCTCGCCGGCCAGCCCGCGCGGGTCGGCCACGGCGCGCTGGACGAGCCCGCGCACGTCGTCGGCCGTCAGCGGCTGCAGCGTGAGCAGCAGCGAGCGGGACAGCAGGGGCGTGACGACCGAGAAGTTCGGGTTCTCCGTCGTGGCCGCGACGAGGACGACCCACCGGTTCTCCACCCCCGGCAGCAGCGCGTCCTGCTGGGCCTTGGTGAAGCGGTGGATCTCGTCGAGGAACAGGACCGTCTGGCGGCCGTACAGATCGCGGTCGGTGCGCGCGGTCTCCATGACGGTCCGCACGTCCTTGACCCCGGCCGTCACGGCGGACAGCTCGGTGAACCTCCGCCCGCCCGAGGAGGCCAGGACGGTCGCCAGGGTCGTCTTGCCCGTGCCCGGCGGGCCCCAGAGGATCACCGACGCTGGCCCGGCGCGGCCGAGGTCGCCCTCGGAGGCCAGCCGGCGCAGCGGCGAACCCGGCCCGAGCAGGTGCTGCTGCCCGACGACCTCGTCGATCGAGCGCGGCCGCATCCGCACGGCGAGCGGGGCGCCGGCCAGGACGGAGGGTCGGCCCGAGCCCTCCTCGGGCTCGGTGGAGAACAGGTCGGCCACGCCCCGCACGGTACGGCCTGCGCCGGACGCGGTGGCGCGCGCGGGCGGGTGGGCCGCGGGGCGAGAGGTGGACAGGCGGGTCACAGGTGGTTCCGGACCCCCTCCCACGCCCGGCACCGAGCGTGGACCCATGACGCGCAGCCGCACCCCGGTCCACCCCCACGCCCTCCCCCACGCCCTCCCCCACGCCCTCCCCCACGCCCTCCTGCAGGTCGTCACGCGCGTGACGCACGTCGCGGCCACGCGACCGCGCGGGGCCGAGCTGCCCGGCCCCGTCGGGCCGTCGCACGACGACGTCCTGCCCGTCCCCTCGGCGGTGACGACGCTGCAGGACGGCGCCGTCCTGACCGTCGCCCTGACCGGGGACGTCGACGTCGCCCTGGGCGGTGAGCTCGCCCTGGCGCTGGAGCGCGTCGAGGACCGGCTGGAGCACCCGGTCGCCGGCCGTGACCGTGGGCGCGTCCACCTCGACGTCCGGGAGGTCCGGGCGCTGGACGCGCACGGTCTGCGCTTCGTGGAGGCCGTGCGGACGGCCTGCGCGCGCCAGGGCACGACGTGCACGACCTCCGGGGCCCGCCCCGCCGTCCGGCGGGTCCTGGACCTGGTGCGGCCGGTGGTCGACGGGCACCTCGCGGCGTCCTGACTTTCGGGACCCAGGGCCATCAACGCGGCCTATGAGTCCTGGTCGACGGCTCGGTGGCGCTGGGCGGCCCTTGGTCCGACCCAGTGACGACACACAGGTTGAACTCAGGGTTTCCCAGGACATCTGGCAGGTGCAGGGTCGACGATGGCGGCATGACCGCGACCACCACCAACCGGCGTTCGGACCTCACCCGCCCCGACGGGACCGCGCTGCGCGTGCTCGTCGTCGACGACGAGTCGACGCTGTCCGAGCTGCTGAGCATGACGCTGCGTTACGAAGGTTGGGAGGTGCAGACGGCCGGCAACGGCCTCGACGCGGTCCGCGCCGCCCGCACGTTCCGCCCCGACGCCGTGATCCTCGACATCATGCTGCCCGACATCGACGGTCTGGAGGTGCTGCGCCGGCTGCGCGCCGACGCCACCGACGTCCCCGTCCTCTTCCTCACCGCCAAGGACGCCGTCGAGGACCGCGTCGCGGGCCTGACCGCCGGCGGCGACGACTACGTCACCAAGCCGTTCAGCCTCGAGGAGGTCGTGGCCCGGCTGCGCAGCCTGCTGCGCCGCTCCGGCCTGGCCGCCGCCAAGGCCGAACCGGTCCTGGCCGTGGGCGACCTGGTCCTGGACGAGGACAGCCACGAGGTCGTCCGCGCCGGCACCGAGATCCGCCTGACGGCCACCGAGTTCGAGCTGCTGCGCTACCTCATGCGCAACCCGCGCCGCGTGCTGTCCAAGGCCCAGATCCTCGACCGCGTCTGGAACTACGACTTCGGCGGCCAGGCCAACATCGTCGAGCTCTACATCTCCTACCTGCGCCGCAAGATCGACGCCGGGCGCACCCCGATGATCCACACCGTGCGCGGCGCCGGGTACGTGCTCAAGCCCGCCGACGGCGGGATCGCCGCGGCCGCGAGCTGAACCGCGCCGCGCACGCCCCGCCGACCTCCCCGGAGCTGATCCACCGGTGTCCTCGCCGTCGTCCTGGTTGCGCGCCCGCTCCCTGCGCAGCCGGCTGGTCCTGACCACCAGCGCCCTGCTCGTCGCGGTCGGGCTGATCATCGGCGTGGTGACCACCGCCGCGCTGTACCTCTCGCTCATGGGACAGGTCCGCGACCAGCTCGGCGACACCATCAAGCGCTCGGAGAAGTTCGTCCAGGAGCACGGGCAGGGCGGTGGGCTCGGCGACCGGCGGTCACCGCCCGAGGGCTTCGGGCAGTCCTGCACCGGGTCGATCCCGCCGTTCATCGGCTTCGGCCAGAGCGACGGGACGCTCTACGCGAGCTTCGTCGACGGCGCGCTCGTGGCCGGCAGGTCGGGGGTCTTCGACGACCAGAACTCCACCGCCGACGCGCCCTGCGTCGAGGAGCTGACCACCGCGCAGGCCGCCACCCTCGCCGGCGTCACCGACGGCCGCCAGCACCGGGTGGACCTGGCGGGCCTGGGCGAGTACCTCGTCGAGGGCGAGGTCCAGACCGACGGCTCCCTGCAGGTCATCGGGGTCCCGCTGGCCGCCGTGAACCGGACGCTGCTGACGGTCCTCGGCGTGGAGGCCGCCGTCGTCCTGGCGGGGGTGGCCCTGGCCGCCGTCGCCGGGTCCGTCCTCGTGCGCCGCGACCTGCTCCCGCTGCAACGGGTCGCGACGACCGCGGCCAAGGTCTCCGAGCTCTCCCTGGACCGCGGGGCGGTCGACCTGTCCCTGCGCGTGCCCGAGGCCGACACCGGCGGGACCACCGAGGTCGGGCAGGTCGGGCTCGCCCTGAACCGCATGCTCGACCACGTCGGCTCGGCCCTGGAGGCCCGCCACGAGTCCGAGCAGCGGGTCCGGCAGTTCGTCGCGGACGCCTCCCACGAGCTGCGCACCCCCCTGGCCGCGATCCGCGGGTACTCCGAACTGACCCGCCGCAGCAGCGAACCCGTCCCCACCGACGTCCGGCACGCCCTGACCCGGGTCGAGTCCGAGGCGGTCCGCATGACGGGGTTGGTCGAGGACCTCCTGCTGCTGGCCCGGCTGGACTCCGGCCGGCCCCTGGACCGCCAGCCCGTCGACCTCACGATGACCGTCCTGGACGCCGTGAGCGACGCGCAGGTCGCCGGCCGCGACCACACGTGGCGCCTGGACCTGCCCGAGGAGGCCGTCGAGGTCGTCGGCGACCCCGGCCGGTTGCACCAGGTCCTGACGAACCTGCTGGCCAACGCCCGCACCCACACCCCGCCGGGCACGACCGTCACGGTGGGACTGGTCCCCGACGGGGCGACGGCGCACGTCGACGTCGTCGACGACGGCCCCGGGATCCCGCCCGAACTGCTGCCCCGCGTCTTCGAGCGGTTCGCCCGCGGGGACTCCTCGCGCTCGCGCGCCGCCGGCAGCACCGGTCTGGGGCTGGCCATCGTGCAGGCCGTGGTGGCCTCCCACCACGGGTCGGTGAGCGTCGACAGCCGCCCGGGCCGCACCGCCTTCCGCGTCAGCCTGCCGTCGGCCTGATCCGGTCCTGGTTCCGGCACGGTGACTCCCCGGTCGCTCTCACCGCGACCGGGGAGTCAACGTGCCGGAACCGACGACGCGCACGCTCACAGGCAGGCCACAGCGCCACCTCACTGCCCGCGGAGGTGCTCGCCCGAAGGTGAGGACATGACAGCGACCACCTCCAGCTCCACGGGGCTCACGCCTCGCCCTCGGCCGGCCGCCGAGGTCTGGGGTTCCGACACCTCCGCTCCCGTCCTGGACGTCGTGGTCCCGGTCTACAACGAGGAGACCGACCTCGAACCCTGCGTCCGGCGCCTGCACGCCCACGTCGCCACGTTCCCCTTCCGCACCCGCATCACCGTCGCCGACAACGCCAGCACCGACGCCACCCCGCGCGTCGCCGCGGCCCTGGCCGCCGAACTGCCCGACGTCCGCCACGTCCGGCTGGAGCAGAAGGGCCGCGGCCGCGCCCTCAAGCACGTCTGGACGGCTTCCGACGCCCAGGTCCTGGCCTACATGGACGTGGACCTGTCCACCGACCTGGCCGCGCTGCTGCCGCTCGTCGCGGGACTGCTCTCGGGCCACTCCGACGTCGCGATCGGCTCGCGGCTGGCCAAGGGGTCGCACGTCGTGCGCGGCGCCAAGCGCGAGGTCATCTCCCGCTGCTACAACCTCCTCCTGCACGGGACGCTGCGGGTCCGGTTCACCGACGCCCAGTGCGGTTTCAAGGCCATCCGGGCCGACGTCGCCGAGCAGCTCCTGCCCCTGGTCGAGGACACCGGCTGGTTCTTCGACACCGAGGTCCTGGTGCTCGCCGAACGCTCGGGGCTGCGGATCCAGGAGATCCCCGTGGACTGGGTCGACGACCCGGACTCCACCGTCGACATCGTCGCCACGGCGCTGGCCGACCTGCGCGGGATCCGCCGCCTCGCCGGGGCGATGGCCTCGGGGCGGCTGCCGCTGAAGGAGGTCCGGGCGAGCCTGGGCCGTGGCCCGCAGCCCGCGCAGGTCGCCGGCGTCCCCACCTCCCTGGCCGGCCAGCTCAGCCGGTTCGTCGGCGTCGGCGTGGCCAGCACCGCGGCGTACGCGCTGCTCTACCTGCTGTTCCAGGAGGCCGTGAGCGCGCAGGTCGCGAACTTCCTCGCCCTGCTCGTGACCGCCGTCGCGAACACGGCGCTGAACCGGCGCCTGACGTTCGGCGTCCGGGGGTCCGAGGGAGCGGCCCGGCACCAGGCGCAGGGGTTGTTCGTCTTCCTGCTCGGCTGGGCCATCACCTCCGGCAGCCTGCTCGCCCTGCACTCCGGGCAGCCCGACGCCGGCCGCGCGCTGGAACTCGGCGTGCTGACCGTCGCGAACCTGGCCGCCACCGTCGTGCGGTTCCTGCTGCTGCGCTCCTGGGTGTTCCGCAACCGCCGCCACCACCGGCCGGGGGCCGAGGACGTCGCGCCGGTCCGGGCGGAGGGGGCGTGACCACCACCTCCGGCGGCTGGGAACGCACCGCCACCGTCCCGGCGACGGCCCGGGCCCGCCGGCTCGCCCGCACGGCCTGGCGGGGGCGGGAGCAGGACCCGCGCTGGGTCCGGCCGGCCCTGTTCGGGCTGCTGGTCGCGACCGCGGTGCTCTACCTGGTCGGGTTGTCGGTCTCGGGGTGGGCCAACCCGTTCTACTCCGCGGCCGCCCAGGCCGGTTCGCGGTCCTGGGAGGCGTGGTTCTTCGGCTCCTCCGACGCGTCCAACGCCATCACCGTCGACAAACCCCCGGCGGCGCTGTGGGTCACGGGCCTGTCGGTCCGCCTCTTCGGGTTGTCGTCGTGGTCGATCCTGGTGCCGCAGGCCCTGGAGGGCGTCGCCACCGTCGGCCTGCTGTACGCGACCGTGCGCCGCCGCAGCACCCCGGCGGCCGGTCTCGTCGCGGGGTTCCTGCTCGCCACGACCCCCGTCGCGACGCTGATGTTCCGGTTCAACAACCCCGACGCGCTGCTGGTCCTGCTGATGGTCGCCTCGGTCTGGGGCGTGGTCAAGGCCGTCGACACCGGCCGCGCCCGGTTCCTGTACTGGGCCGGGGTCTTCGTGGGGCTGGGTTTCCTCACCAAGCAGCTGCAGGTGTTCCTCGTCCTGCCCGGCCTGGGCCTGGCCTACCTGTGGGCGGCCCCGCACGGCCTGGGCAAGCGGGTCCGGCACCTGCTGGTCGCGGCGGCCACGATGGTCGTCGCCGGCGGCTGGTGGGTCGCGGTCGTCGAACTCGTGCCGGACTCCTGGCGGCCCTACGTCGGCGGCTCGCAGGACAACTCCTTCCTGGAGCTGACGTTCGGCTACAACGGGTTCGGCCGGCTCACCGGGGACGAGACCGGCAGCGTCGGCGCCACCAACGGCTGGGGCGAGACCGGCATCGGCCGGATGTTCAACGCCGAGTTCGGGGGGAACATCTCCTGGTTGCTGCCTGCGGCCTTCGTGCTCGCGGTCGCCGGGTTCGTCGTGACCCGCCGGGCGCGGCGCACCGACGGCCGCCGCGCCGGCTACCTCGTGTGGGCGGGCTGGCTGGTCGTCACGTTCACGGCCTTCAGCTTCATGTCGGGGATCATCCACCCCTACTACTCCGTGGCGCTGGCCCCGGCGGTCGCGGCCCTCGTGGCGATGGGGGCGGTCGACCTGTGGCGGCTGCGGGCGAGCCGCGTCGCCCTGCCCGTCCTCGCCGTCGTCGTGGCGCTGAGCACGGCGTGGTCGTTCGTCCTGCTGGGGCGCAGCAGCGACTTCCTGCCGTGGCTGCGCTGGGTCGTCCTGGTCGCCGGGGTCATGGGCACCGCGGGCCTGACCGCCGCCGGGTTCGTCCGCGGTCCCCTGCTGCGCTCGCTGCAGCAGGCCGGGGTCGTGGCCGCGGCCATCGCCGTCCTGGCCGGGCCGCTCGCGTACTCGGTCCAGACGGCCTCGACCGCGCACACCGGGGCGATCGTCTCCGCCGGCCCGAGTTCCTCGGGTGGTTTCTCGATGGGCGGTGGACGCGCCGGCGGCGGGGGCGGTGGTCAGTTCAGCCAGCTGTTCACCCAGGGCCGGCTGCCCTCCGCCCCGGCCGGCGGCGGCACCACCACGGGCCAGGCCCCGACGGGCGGTACGGGCACCTTCGGCGGCGGCACCCGATCGCGGGGGTTCGGCGGGGGTGGCGGTCTCCTGGGTTCGACGACGCCGAGCGCCGAGCTGCAGGCCCTGCTGGAGGCGGACGCCGACGACTACCGCTGGGTCGCGGCGACCACGGGGTCCAACAACGCCGCCGGGTACCAGCTCGCGACGCAGGAACCCGTCATGGCCGTCGGCGGGTTCAACGGGACCGACCCGGCCCCGACGTTGGCCCAGTTCCAGCAGTACGTCGCCGACGGTGAGATCCACTACTACGTCGCGAGCGCGTCGATGGCCTCCACGGCGTCGGGCGGCAGCGACGTCTCGGGCGAGATCGCGCAGTGGGTCGAGGAGAACTTCACCGCCACGACGGTGGGCGGCACGACGGTCTACGACCTGACCGCGGGCTCCGGCACCACCACGTCCTGACCCGCGCCCTCCCCGCGCGAGGCACACTTCGGGCCCTCGGCAACCGGTTGCCGAGGGCCCGAAGCGTGCCTCGCGCGGGGACGCGGGTCGCGGGGGCCGTCGCACAGGAAGGGCTCACGCGCGGAACAGGATCGCGCACCACGGTGGGGGCATGACACAGCGACTGCACCGCCGCCTCCTCGCCGCCAGCCTCGTCACCGGGATCAGCACCGGGATCGTCGCCCTCGCCCCGGCCACGACCGCCCAGGCCGCGACGACCGTGGACGTCGGTTCCCGCGAGACCGTCCAGACGCGGGCCGTCTCCCCCGCGGCGCTACCCGTGGCCTTCTCGACGGGGACGCAGCGCCGCACCACGACGGTGACCGTGACGCTGTGAGAGCACGGTCGCGGTCCCCACCAGGACGGCGGCCAGCAGCCAGCCCCCGAGCACGTCGCTGGGCCAGTGCGCCCCCAGCCACACCCGGTCGACGCTCACGACGACCAGTTCGACCGCGCCGAGCACGGCCACGACCCCCCACCGCGTCGGCGGGGCCAGCAGCAGGACGAGGCACAGGACGACCGTCGCCGAGGCCAGCACGTGGCCGGAGGGGAACGAGCCGCCTCCCGCGGAGGTCAGACCGGCCTCCAGGGCCGGCCGGGCACGGTCGGTGAGCGCCTTGAGCAGCGGGGAGGCCACCGCGGCCACCGCGCCGGCGGCCAGGGCCGCGACGGCCTGGCGCCGCCGTCCCCCGCGGAACGCCAGCAGCAGCCCGAGCGAGCCGGCCAGGTACACCCAGCCGGGCTGGGTCACGGCCTCGACGACCTGCGCGGCCCGGGTCGTCGCCGGGCTGGTCCGGGCCGCCTGGACGGCGGCCGCGGACACCGCCGCGTCGCCGGGAGCCGCCCCCACCGTCACGAGGACGGTGAGGGCGGCGAACGCCGCGGCGCACAGCAGGACGAGGCGACTCACCCCTGCGCGGCGCCCTGCCCCTCGGCTGCGACCTCGGCCTTCTTCTCCGCGGGCTTGAAGTCCACCCCGGCCTCCTTGCGCTGCTGCGCCGTGATGGGCGCGGGCGCGGCGGTCAGCGGGTCGTAGCCGCCGCCGGACTTCGGGAAGGCGATGACCTCGCGGATCGAGTCGGCCCCGGCGAGCAGCGCCACGACGCGGTCCCACCCGAACGCGATCCCGCCGTGCGGCGGGGCGCCGAAGGAGAACGCGTCGAGCAGGAACCCGAACTTCTCCCGGGCGTCGGCCTCGGAGATCCCCATCACCGCGAACACGCGTTCCTGCACGTCCCGGCGGTGGATGCGGATCGAGCCGCCGCCGATCTCGTTGCCGTTGCAGACGATGTCGTAGGCGTTGGACAGGGCCGAGCCGGGGTCGGTGTCGAACGTGTCGACGATCTCTGGCTTGGGTGCGGTGAAGGCGTGGTGGACGGCGTTCCAGGCCCCGCCGCCGATCGACACGTCGTCGTCCTCGGCGGCGGACTTGAACATGGGCGCGTCGACGACCCACAGGAACGACCAGGCGTCCTCGTCGATCGCGCCGGTGCGCCGGGCGATCTCGCCGCGGGCCGCGCCGAGCAGCGCGCGGGAGGGGTTCACGGCCCCGGCGGCGAAGAAGATGCAGTCACCGGGCTCGGCCCCGACGTGCGCGGCGAGGCCGGCCTTCTCGGTCTCGGACAGGTTCTTGGCGACGGGCCCTGCGAGCTCGCCGTCCTCGCCGACCAGGACGTAGGCCAGCCCGCGCGCACCGCGCTGCTTGGCCCACTCCTGCCAGGCGTCGAGGGTCTTGCGCGGCTGGGAGGCTCCGCCGGGCATGACGACGGCCCCGACGTAGGGGGCCTGGAACACGCGGAAGCTGGTGTCGGCGAAGAACTCGGCGCACTCCACGAGCTCGATGCCGAAGCGCAGGTCGGGCTTGTCCGACCCGTAGCGGCGCATGGCCTCCTCGTAGGTCATGCGCGGGATCGGCAGCTGCACGTCGTGGCCGATGAGCTTCCACAGCGCAGCGACGACCTGCTCGCCGAGGGCGATGACGTCGTCCTGCTCGACGAAGCTCATCTCGATGTCGAGCTGGGTGAACTCCGGCTGCCGGTCGGCGCGGAAGTCCTCGTCCCGGTAGCAGCGGGCGATCTGGTAGTAGCGCTCGAACCCGCCGACCATGAGCAGCTGCTTGAACAGCTGCGGGCTCTGCGGCAGCGCGTACCAGGACCCGGGGGCCAGCCGGGCGGGGACGAGGAAGTCGCGGGCGCCCTCGGGGGTGGACCGGGTGAGGGTGGGCGTCTCGATCTCGGTGAAGGCGTGCTCCTCCAGGACCGCGCGGGCGGCCTTGTTCGCGGCCGAGCGCAGCTTGATGGCCCGGGCGGGGGCGCTGCGGCGCAGGTCGAGGTAGCGGTACTTCAGGCGCGCCTCCTCACCGACGGCGAGGTGGTCGTCGATCTGGAACGGCAGCGGGTCGGCCTCGGACAGCACCTCGAGGGCGGTGGTGTCGACCTCGACCTCACCCGTGGCGATGTTGGCGTTGTCGTTGCCGTCGGGGCGCAGCCGGACGTCACCGGTGATGCGGATGCAGTACTCGTTGCGCAGGTCGCGCGCGCCGCCGGCGTCGAGGATCTCGTCGCGGGCGACGACCTGGACGACGCCGGAGGCGTCGCGCAGGTCCAGGAACGCCACACCACCGTGGTCCCGGCGACGCGCCACCCACCCGGTGAGCGTCACGGTCTGTCCGGCGTGACCGGCGCGCAGGCTGCCGGCCTCGTGGGTGCGGAGCACGGGGAGTCCCTTCGATCGTCAGTGCGCTGGCTTGCGCACCGACGATCCTACGGAACGCGCGGGGCGGCGGTTCAGGCCCCGGCGCGGGCGACGGGGACCGCGCCGGACTCCGCCCCGACGAGCCCGCCGACCAGGCGCAGCGCGAGGCGGTCGAGCAGGACGAGGTTGACGCTGGGGTCGGTGACGACGGCCAGGATGTGGGTCGTGCCGATGCCGTAGACGACGAGGCTGCCGTCGGCGGCCTTGACGGTGGTCTGCACGAAGGCGCCGAGGGCGTGGGCGGCGGCGGCGCGCTGGGCGATGCCCAGGACGGTGGCCACGATCGCGGCGGCGGTCTCGTGGTCGCGTTCGGGGCCGTCGTCGTGGAAGGCCAGACCGTCGGTGCGGGCGACGATGACGCGGCGGATGCCGTCGATGTCGCGGGTGAGGGCGCTGCTGACGCGGATCGCGTGCTGTTTGACGATCATGCGTTCACTCCATCGGTGACGACCTGGGTGCGGCGGTTCTCGAGCGTGTGGACACCGTCGAGCAGCAGACGCAGGACGGCGGCGCTCTGGGCGAGGTCGCGCGGGTCGCAGGCGACGAGGGCCGTGGGTGCGGTGCCGAGCAGCTGGGCCAGGTGGGTGCGGGTCCCGGCGGGGTCGGGCCAGCGGCTGACGGCGACCAGGCGCGGGGTGGCGGGGGCGATCCGGGCGAAGGCGGCGACGACGTCGGCGGCCTGGGCGATGCTCGCCGAGCGGCTGGCGTCGACGAGGACGAGGTAGCCGTCCATGTTCCGGGCCAGCAGTTCCCACGTGAAGGAGAACCGCTGCTGGCCGGGGGTGCCGAAGAGCGTGACGTGCGTGGCGTCCCACGCGCTGGCGGGGGCGGGCGGCACGACGAAGCTGGTGTGGTCGAGCGCGACGGTCGTGGACGTCTTGAGGGCGGCGGTCTCGTCGCTGACGCCGGTCTCGGTGGTGGTCAGGGTGCCGCCCAGACCCTGCGTGAGGGTCGTGGCGAAGGTCGTCTTGCCCGCGCCGAAGGGGCCGGTGACGACGATCTTGCGGGCTG
This sequence comes from Kineococcus rhizosphaerae, assembly GCF_003002055.1. NCBI lineage: Bacteria > Bacillati > Actinomycetota > Actinomycetes > Kineosporiales > Kineosporiaceae > Kineococcus > Kineococcus rhizosphaerae. The sequence continues at coordinate 118,693 of NZ_PVZF01000001.1, read as the reverse complement.
CGCGGCTCACGGTGCTCCTGCCGGGTGGGCGTCGGGTGCTGCGCACGTCGGCGGTCGCCCGGGCGCGTTGCGTCCGGGCGACCGCCGAGGTGCGGGTGGTGCGGGTCGTGCCGGTGGTGCGGTCCTCAGATCTGCAGGTCGCGCTCGAGGATCGTCAGCTGGCGACGGGCCATGGCGAGGTTCGAGGAGTCCTTCTTGAGGACCAGGTAGAGGAACAGGCCCTGGCCGGACTGCGACTGGATGAGGCGGATCAGGTGGATCTGGGTGCCGAGGGTGATGAGGATGTCCTCGATCGCCTCGTTCAGGCCCAGGCGCTGCATGGTGCGCAGCTTGGCGCGCACGACGTCGGTGTTGCCGGCGGCGGCGACGTCGAGGTCGATGGCCCCGCCACCGGCCTGGCCCAGCGACATGCCCGACTCGTAGTCGACGAGGGCGGCGGCGGTGGCGCCGTCGATCTCGAGGGCGGCCTTGAGGGTGGCGTCGACGTTGGTCACGTCTCGTCCTTTCGTTCGGGAGGACTCGCGGACCGCGGTCGATCCGCGCTCCGGTGTTGACTTCAAGTAGTTCGGACGCTGGAGCGCGCAACTGAACGTCGCGGGCGGTGTCCGAACGGGTGAACCTCGCACGGTGCGTGGGAGGAGGAGGGACTGCGCCGCAGGGGTTCTAGAAGCAGGCGCTCGGGCGGCGGGGGCGAGGTCGGCGGTGCCGTTCCGGCCCCGTCGCGGCCCGCCGGCTACCGGGCGGGCGCTCGCCGCGGGAGCGGCCGGGCGCGAACGCGTCGGGCGGGCCGGACCCGGTCTGCCCCGCCGTCTTGTCCCCGCGCACGCGGGACGGTTCACTGTCGCGTGCGGCGCCGACGACGTGACACCGGCACGGACGACGGCGCGCCCAGGGCAGGCACGGGGCGTGCGGGCGGGGAGGTCTGTGGTGGGGGACGCGCTCAGCCGGGAGCACCAGCTGCGGTACCGGGCCGAACGCGTCCGGGCGGCCCTGGAGGCGCTGTGGGGCGACGAGCTGCCGGACGCGCCCGACCCGGTCCTGACCGTCCTCGTCGACGCCGTCGCGGTCGACGACCAGCACGGCCTCGACGACCGCCTGGTCGTGCAGGGCGACGGGCTGGGCTACGAGGCCCTGGCCCGGGTGCTGGCCGACGTCCGCTCGACGTCGACCCTGCAGCTGCTGCCCCCGGCGCTGCGGGCGCGGCTGGCGGGGGCGCTGCCGTCGGCCGCCCGGCTGATCGACCTGCGCGTGGCCGGTGAGGCGGCCCTGCCCGGCGAGGCCACGGGGGCCTGGGAGTACGACGCCACCGAGGAAACCGTCGCCTGGGACGCCCGCAGCGGCGTGCTCTGCGGCCTGGAGCAGCGCGCGGGCGTCGCCCCGCTGGCGGAGTGGCTGCGCCGCAGCGTGCACGCCGAGGACCGGGCCCTGGTCGCCGGTGCCCTGCGCTCGTCGGCCTCGACGGGTCTGCCCTGCGACGTGCGGTTCCGCACCGCCGCCGCGCACCCCGGCGCGGTGCTCGCCCGCGGTCGCGCCCTGACCGGTCCCGGCGGCGGGGTGCGGGTGCTCGGTTTCGCCGCCGACGACGTCGTCGCCGTCTGAGGGACCGCCCCGGCGACCGGCTCGGGGACCGTCGCAGGGCTTTGGCACAGTGCGCGACGTGCCGAAGAAGCCCGCCCGCACGGCTCCCGCGCCGGTCGTCCCCGACCTGCCCGCCGACGAGGACGCGCTGTCCCCCGCCGCCGGGCCGCCCCGGGCGCAGGGGTCCTACGACGGGGAGCTGTTCGGGCCCGACGTGGACCTGTCGGGGGTCGACGCCCGCGACAGCCGCTTCCTGGGCTGCGTCCTGCGACCGCGGCGCGCCGACGGCTTCGTCCTGGCCGGCGCCCGCGTCGTGGACTGCCGCCTGGAGGGGATCGGCGCCACCGAGGCGCGCTGGCGCGCCGGGACCTGGCGCGACACCGTGCTGGCCGACAGCCGCGTCGGCGCGCTGGACCTGTCGGCCGTCTCCTGGGACCGCGTGGCGCTGACCGGCGGCCGCTACGACTTCGTCGACCTGCGCGAGGCCGAGCTGGTCGACGTCACCTTCACCGGGGCCGACCTGCGCGACGTCGACCTGACCGGTGCCCGGCTGACGCGCGTGGCGTTCGTGGACTGCCGTCTCGGTCACCTCGACGTCAGCGCCGCGACGCTGTCGGCCGTGGACCTCACCTCCAGCGACCTCGAGGGCCTGTCCGGGGTGGGGAACCTGCGCGGCGCGCGCGTCAGCGGCGTGCAGCTGGCCCGGCTCGCCCCGCTGTTCGCCCACCACCTCGGCGTCGAGGTCGCGGACTGAGCTACCGCTGCAGCTGCAGCAGGTGGGGGTTCGCGCGGCGTTCGCGCCCGATCGTCGTCGCCGGCCCGTGCCCGGGCAGCACGTCCGTCGCGTCGTCCAGCGGCAGGATCCGCGTCAGCAGGCTGCGCACCATCGCCTGCGACGACCCGCCGGGCAGGTCGGTGCGGCCGATCGACCCCGCGAACAGGACGTCGCCGGACAGCAGCAGGTCCGGCTCGCCGCCGCGCTCGAAGGAGAACAGCACCGACCCCTCGGTGTGCCCGGGGGCGTGCGAGACGCCCACCTCCAGACCCCCCAGCGCCAGCCGGGCCCCGTCGCGCACCTCGACGACCTCGTCGGGTTCGCGCCACGTCACGGTGCCCGTCGTCGCCTCCAGCGCGGCCCGCAGCGGCCCGCCCAGGCCGGCCAGCGGGTCCCGCAGGCGGTGGGCGTCGTCGGCGTGGACCGTGGCCGCCACGCCGTAGGCCCCGCAGACCGGCGTGACCGAGTACGTGTGGTCGAGGTGACCGTGCGTCAGCAGGACCGCGACGGGCTTGAGCCGGTGCCGGCGCAGCACCTCGGCCAGCCTGTCGGCGACGTCGACCCCGGGGTCGACGATCACGCACTCGGCGCCGGCCTGCGGGGCCAGGACGTAGCAGTTGGTCCCGAAGACGGACGCCTCCACGGTGTCGATCAGCACGCGGCCCACCCTAGTGAGGACGGGGACCCGGCCCCACGGGCAGCGACGAGGAGGAGGCACGTGGTCACGTACTGCACCGTTCGAGGCCCGGGGACCTAGAATGAGGCAGGTGACCGAGCAGCCCCAGGAGCCGGCGTCCCCCCAGGACGTGGCGGACACTCCCCAGACCCCCACGCCCACCGAGCCCGTGCCCGTCGAGGACACCCCCGGCACCTCCGCCGAGGCGGCCCCCGACGTCGAGACCGACGCCTCCGGTGAGACCCCCGAACCGGCGCCCGCGCAGGACGGCGCGACGCCCGCGCCCGGCCCGCGCCCGGTGCCCGGCCCCGGGGCGGCGCGTCCGGCACCCCGTCCCACCCCCGTCCCCCCGCCGGCCGCGCCCGCGCTCGAACCGGTGGCCGAGGTCGGTCACACGACCAGCGTGGACCGCGACGCCGCGGCCGCCTTCGGCCGGGTCGACGAGAACGGCACCGTCTGGGTGCGCCGCGCCGACGGTGAGCACGAGGTCGGCGCCTACCCCGACGCCACCCCCGAGGAGGCGATCGCCTACTTCGTGCGCAAGTTCGAGGAGGTCGTCGCCCAGGTCGACCTGTTCGAGCAGCGGCTGCGCAGCACCGAGCTGGCGGGCAAGGACATCGTCGCCGGCGTCGCCACCCTGCGCACCGCCCTGGCCGAGACCCGCGCCGTCGGCGACCTCGACCACCTCGCGGCCCGCGTCGAGGCCCTGGCGACGGTGGCCGACGAGGCCCGCGCCGCCGCGGACCGGGCGCGCGCGGCCCACCGCGAGCAGCTGCGCACCGCGCGCCTGGCGATCGTCGAGGAGGCCGAGGCGATCGCGGCCCAGGACCCCGAGAAGGTCCAGTGGCGGGCGGCCGGGGAGCGCCTGCGGGCGCTGTTCGAGGACTGGAAGGCCGCTCAGCGCGAGGGCCGGCTGGACAAGCGCTCCGAGGACGACCTGTGGAAGCGCTTCAGCCACGCGCGCAGCGCCTTCGACAAGTCCCGTCGCCACCACTTCGCCGCCCTCGGTGAGCAGCGCACCTCGATCCGCTCCGAGAAGGAGGCGCTCGTCGCCGAGGCCGAGGCGCTGTCGACCTCGACCGACTGGCGCGGCACGACGAACGCCTACCGGGCCCTGATGGACCGCTGGAAGGCGGCCGGACGGCTCGGCCGCAAGGACGACGACGCCCTGTGGGAGCGCTTCCGCGCCGCGCAGGACGTCTTCTTCGCCGCCCGCACCTCCGCCAACGACGCCGTCGACGAGGAGTTCCGCGACAACCTCGTCGTCAAGGAGCAGCTCCTCGCCGAGGCGGAGGCCCTCCTGCCGATCAAGGACCTGAACGCGGCCAAGAAGGCGCTGAACGGCATCCAGGACCGCTGGGAGGCCGCCGGGAAGGTGCCCCGCGGCGACCTCGGCCGGGTCGAGGGCCGCCTGCGCGCCGTCGAGACCGCCGTCCGCGACGCGGAGCAGGCACGGTGGTCGCGCAGCAACCCCGAGACGCAGGCTCGTGCCGGTGGCCTCGCCGGTCAGCTCGAGAGCGCCATCCGCGACCTCGAGGACGACGTGGAGAAGGCCCGCGCCAAGGGCGACGCCCGGGCGCTGGCCCGGGCCGAGGAAGCGCTCGCGGCTCGCCGGGCGTGGCTCGACGCCGCTCAGGCCACGCTGCGCGAGGCCCGCTGACGCACCGCCGACCTCCCGCGCGCCCCCGTCCACAGATCCCGGACGGGGGCGCGCGCCGTCCGGGCCGGCCTGCTGGACTGCGCGGGTGCGCACCCCGTGGCTGACCGCCGTCCTGGCCCGCGGGCAGGAACCCGACCCGGGCCTGCCGTGGCGGATCGCCGACGCCGCCGAGCGTGAGCGGGAACTGCGGGCCGGGACGGTCCAGCGGGTGCTCGCCGACGTCGTCGTCGCGGCCGACGCCGACGTCGACGCGGTGCTGCGGGCCCGGGCCCTGGCTCTGCTCGTGCCCGCCGGGGTCGTGGTGCAGGGCGAGGCCGCGCTGTGGGTCCACCTCGGCGGCCCGTGGCCGGACCCCGACCGCACCCGGGTGGTGATCCGCCGCCTGCCCGACCCCGACGCCTGCCGCGCGGTGCCGCTGACGGTGAGCCGGGTCCGGCCCCCGGCGGCCGACCTCGCCCGCATCGGCCCGCTGACCCTGACCACCCCCGCGCGCAGCCTGCTGGAGGTCGCGACCGAGCACCCCCACCGCGCGCGCCGGGTGCGCGCCGCCCTGACCGCCGCGGGACTGCTGGACGACGCCGCGGTCGCCGGGGCCAGCGACCGGGCCCGCGGGCGGGCGGGCGTGCGCACCGCCCGTCGCGCGCTGTCCTTGCGGCGAAACGGCGGCGGGACGCTCAGGTCTTCTGCGGACGGGACGCCATGACCCGGTAGGCGTCGAACACCCCGTCGACCCGGCGGACCGCCCCCAGCACCTGGTTGAGGTGGTTCGGCTCGGCCATCTCGAAGGAGAACTTCGACAGCGCCACCCGGTCACGGCTCGTGCTGACCGTGGCGGACAGGATGTTCACGTGGTTGTCCGACAGGACCCGCGTGACGTCCGAGAGCAGCCGGGCGCGGTCCAGGGCCTCCACCTGGATCTGCACCAGGAACAGCCGGGTCTGACCCGTCGGCATCGCCGAGGCCCACTGCACGTCGACGATGCGCTCGGGCTCCTCACGCAGCTTCTCGACGTTCTCGCAGTCCTCGCGGTGCACCGAGACCCCGGCGCCGCGGGTGACGAACCCGACGATGGGGTCGTTCGGCACGGGCGTGCAGCACCGCGCGAGCTTGACCCAGACGTCGTCGGCGCCGGCCACGACGACCCCGGCCTCACCGCTGCTGCGCCCGGGCCGGGTGCGCCCGGGGGTGGTGGCCTCGGCGAGGTCCTCCTCGACGGCGGCCTCCCCGCCGACGGCCGCGATGAGCTTGTCGACGACGTGCTGCGCCGAGACGTGCCGCTCCCCCACCGCCGCGTACAGCGCCGAGACGTCGGGGTGGTTGAGCTCGCGGGCCACGACCTGCAGGGAGTCGTGCGACAGCAACCGCTGCAGCGGCAGGTGCTGCTTGCGCATGGCGCGCGCGATCTCGTCCTTGCCGGCCTCGATCGCCTCCTCGCGCCGCTCCTTGGAGAAGTGCTGCTTGATCTTGTTCCGGGCCCGGGGGCTCTTGACGAAGTTCAGCCAGTCCCGGCTCGGGCCGGCGCCGTCGGCCTTGGACGTGAAGACCTCGACGAGGTCGCCGTTGTCGAGCGTGGAGTCCAGCGGGACGAGGCGGCCGTTGACCCTCGCGCCCATCGTCCGGTGACCGACCTCGGTGTGGACGGCGTAGGCGAAGTCGACGGGGGTGGAACCGGCGGGCAGCTGCTGGACGTCGCCCTTGGGCGTGAACACGAAGACCTGGTTCGCGCCGATCTCCCAGCGCAGGTCGTCCAGGAAGTCCCCGGTGGCCGACTCGCGCTGCCAGTCCACGACGGACTTCAGCCAGTCCATCTCGGTCTGCGGCCGGGCCCCGCCGGCGCTGACGGCGTTCGGGTCGTCCTTGTACTTCCAGTGCGCCGCCACGCCGTACTCGGCGCGCTGGTGCATGTTGTACGTGCGGATCTGGATCTCGACGGGCTTGCCCTCGGGCCCGATGACCGTCGTGTGCAGCGACTGGTACATGTTGAACTTGGGCATCGCGATGTAGTCCTTGAACCGGCCCGGGACCGGGTTCCAGCGCGCGTGCAGCGCACCGAGGACGGCGTAGCAGTCGCGCACGGACTCCACCAGGACGCGGACCCCGACGAGGTCGTAGATCTCGGCGAAGTCGCGGCCGCGGACGATCATCTTCTGGTAGATCGAGTAGTAGTGCTTGGGCCGGCCCGTCACGGTCGCCTTGACCCGCGCGCTCTTGAGGTCGTCCTCGATCTGGTTGCGCACGCCCTGCAGGTAGTCCTCGCGGGCCGGGGCGCGGTCGGCCACCAGCCGGACGATCTCGTCGAACACCTTCGGGTAGACCGTCGCGAACGACAGGTCCTCCAGCTCCCACTTGATGGTGTTCATGCCCAGGCGGTGGGCCAGCGGGGCGTAGATCTCGAGGGTCTCGCGGGCCTTCTTCTCCGCCGAGCTGGCCGAGACGTACCGCCAGGTGCGGGCGTTGTGCAGCCGGTCGGCGAGCTTGATGACCAGGACGCGGATGTCCTTGGCCATCGCGACGATCATCTTGCGCACCGTCTCGGCCTGCGCCGCGTCGCCGTAGGTGACCTTGTCGAGCTTGGTGACGCCGTCGACGAGCAGGGCGATCTCGTCACCGAACTCCGAGCGCAGGGTCTTCAGCTCGTAGTCGGTGTCCTCGACGGTGTCGTGCAGCAGCGCCGCCGCCAGCGTCGAGGGCGTCATGCCGAGCTCGGCGAGGATGGTGGCGACGGCGACGGGGTGGGTGATGTACGGGTCGCCGCTCTTGCGCTTCTGGCCGTCGTGCGCGCGCTCGGCCCGCTCGAACGCCTTCTCCACGACCGACAGGTCGGCCTTCGGGTGGGTCGTGCGGACGGTGCGCAGCAGCGGTTCGAGGACCGGGGAGACGCTCTGCTGGCGCTGCTGGCCGAAGCGGGCCAGGCGCGAGAGCATGCGCCCGGCCGTCACGGGGCCGGTGTAGGTGTCCTGCCCGCGGCGCGGGCCGGGGCGCGCGGCGGTGGCCGGTCGCTGACCGGGCTGGGGAACCGGGACGACGGGGCCCGGGGTGACCGGCCGGGGTTCTGCGGGCGCGGGCGTGTCCGTGGCGTGGGTGTCCGTGCCGTCTGCCATGGCGCTGCCTCCGTGTCGTCCGGGCACCCAGTCTAAGTTGAACGCGGACGCTGCGTGGCACCCCCGCCGCACGGCACCCTCGCGGCGGTGCCCTCAGTCCTGCGCGTGCAGGGCGACGACGGCCCGCCCGCCGAGGGCGCGACGGCCGTGCAGGAACGCGAGTTCGAGCAGGACCGCGAGACCGACGACCTCCGTGCCGGCCTCCTCGAGGAGCTCGCAGGCCGCCCGGGCGGTGCCGCCGGTGGCGAGCACGTCGTCGACGAGCAGGACCCGTTCACCCGGGCGGACCGCCGAGGCGGCCAGCTCCAGGGAGGCGGTGCCGTACTCGAGGGCGTAGTCGCGGCGCAGCACCGGCGGCGGGAGCTTGCCCGCCTTGCGCACGGGCCAGAACGCCAGCCCCGCGCGCTCGGCGGCGGGCGCGGCGAGCACGAACCCGCGCGCCTCGATGCCCGCGACCGCGGTGGCCCCGGCCTCGCGGGCGACAGCGGCCAGGGCCCCGGTCACGCGTCCGAAGGCGACGGGGTCGGCCAGCAGCGGGGTGATGTCCTTGAAGACCACCCCGGGCCGCGGGAAGTCGGGGACGTCCCGGAACCCGGCGACGACCGTCCGCTCGACCTCCTCGGCGTCCGGCACCCTCACTCGGCCGCCACCGGCTCGTCGGGGCGCACACCGGCGCGCACGTCGGCGTCCAGCTCCTTGACCTTGGCCTCGCGGCCGCGCAGCACGACGAGCAGGGGCGTGGCGACGAAGATGGAGGAGTAGGCGCCGACGAGCATCCCGACGAACAGCGCGAGGCTGATGTCGCGCAGCGTCCCCGCCCCGAGCAGGAGGTCGCCGATGAACAGGATGGCCGCGACGGGCAGCAGGGCGACGACGGTGGTGTTCACCGAGCGCACGACGGTCTGGTTGATGGCGTGGTTCGCGGCCGCGCCGAACGTGCGGTCGCGGCGCACGAACGCCTCCTCGGTGTTCTCGCGCACCTTGTCGAAGACGACGACGGTGTCGTAGAGCGAGTACCCGAGGATGGTGAGGAACCCGATGACCGAGGCCGGGGTGACCTCGAACCCGACGAGGGCGTAGACCCCGGCCGTGATGACCAGGTCGTGGAACAGGGCGACGAGCGAGGCGGCCGCCATCGTCCAGGCCCGGAAGTAGACCGCCATGACGATCGAGACGATGACGAGGAAGACGACGAGGCCGGTGATGGCCTTGTTCGTGACGTCGGCCCCCCAGCTCGGGCCGATGCTCGAGGACGTGACGTTCGCGGGGTCGACGCCGAGCTTCTGCGCCAGTTCGCCCTTGAGGTCGTCGAGCTGGGCCGTCGTCAGGGTCTCCGTCTGGACCCGGACGGCGTCGCCGGCGGTGGTGACGGTGGGCACGGTGTCGGGCACGACCGCCGCGACGGCCTCGCGGGCCGCGTCCTGGTTCGTCGTCCCCGAGACGCGGAACTCCGCGCCGCCCTCGAACTCGATGCCGTACGTCAGGCCCGGCTTCCAGAGCAGGACGGCCGAGACCAGCACGAGCGCGGCGGCGATGAGGAACCACAGCTTCCTGCGCCCGACGAAGTCGAAGGAGGACTCACCGGTGTAGAGCCGGTTGCCCAGTTGCGCCATGCCCATCAGGAGTCGCCCTCGTTCTCGTCGTTCCCGGTGCTGCGGCCGGCCGTCTCTCCGGGACCGCCGCCGCTGCGGGCCTTCTCCCGTTCCGCCTCGCGCTCGGCCCGGCGCCGCTCGGCGACGGTCGGCCGGTGCTCACCGCGGTGCAGCGCGTGCCGGGCCACGACGGACCCGAGGTGCTCGGGGTCGAAGCCCGACAGCTTGTGCCCGCCCCCGAAGAACTTCGTCTTCGCGAGGACGGCCACGACCGGGTGGGTGAAGAGCATGACGATGACGACGTCGATGATCGTCGTGATGCCCAGGGTGTACGCGAACCCGCGGACGTTGCCGACCGCGAGGATGTACAGCACCACGGCCGACAGCAGGCTGACGGCGTCGGAGACGAGGATCGTGCGCCGGGCGCGGTGCCAGCCGGCCTCCACGGCCGAGGACAGGATCCTGCCGTCGCGGATCTCGTCGCGGACGCGCTCGAAGAACAGGATGAACGAGTCCGCGGTGATGCCGATGGCGACGATGAGGCCGGCGACCCCGGCCAGGCTGAGGCGGAAGCCCTGCAGCCAGCTCAGCAGCAGGATGACGCCGTAGTTCAAGGCGGCGGCCAGCACGAGGCTGCCGATCGTCACCAGGCCCAGCGCGCGGTACTGCACGAGGGAGTACGCCACGACGAGGACGAGACCCACGAGGCCGGCGATGAGGCCGTTGCGCAGCTGGTCGGACCCCAGGGTGGCCGAGACCTGCTCCTGGGTCTGCACGACGAAGGAGACCGGCAGCGCGCCGAACTGCAGCTGCTGGGCCAGGGCCTCGGAGGAGGCCTGGGTGAAGTTGCCGGTGATGTCGACGTCGGCGCCGTAGCGCTGGTCCACGACGGGCGCGGTGATGACGAGCCCGTCGAGGACGGCGGCGAACTGGTTGCGCGGCGACTCCAGCGTGGAGATGCGCGTCGTCAGCGCCGAGAAGGCCTTGCCGCCCTCGGCGTTGAACTTCAGCCGGACGAGCCAGCCGCCCGTGGTGAAGCCCTGGCTGTTGGTCGCCTGGGCCGAGGAGGCGCTGACGAGGTCGGTGCCCTCGAGCTCGGCAGGGCCGAGGACGTACTTCTCGGTCCCGTCCTGGCTGCAGGTGACCAGCGGCTTGGTCGGGTCGTCGACGATGCCGCCCTGGCGCTGGGCGGGGTCGGCGCAGTCGAGGCCGTAGAACAGCTGCGCCACCTCGGGCATGTCGCGCCAGGCGAGGTCGCTGGCGTCGCTGGGCGAGGGGCTGGGGGTGGTGGACGGCTGGGCCGGGCCGGTGGGCGTCGGCGTCGCGATGTCGGCCAGCGAAGGCGCCGTGGTGGTCGCGGTGCCCGGCGCGGGGGCGGGGGCGGGGGGCGCGGTCGTCGCGGCCTGCAGCGCGGCGGGGGCGGCGGCCCCGTCGGAGCTCTGCGTGGGGCTGGGCGTGTCGGTGGGCGCGCCGCTGGGCGTCTCGGTGCCCGTGGGCGCCGCGGTGTCCGACGGGGTCGCGGTGTCGCCCGGCGTGGCCGTGTCCCCCGGCGTCGCCGTGTCGGTCGGTGCCGCCGTCGACCCGTCCGTCGGCGCCGCCGCCTGCACGGGCTCGGCGTAGAGCACGACGCGCATCCGCAGTTGCGCGGACTGGGAGATCAGGTTCAGCTGTTCCCGGGTCGCCTGGCCCGGGATGGAGACGGAGATGTTCTGGCCGCCCTGGACCTGCACCTCGGTCTCGGACAGCCCGGTCGCGTCGACGCGCTGGCGGATGATGTCCGCGGCGCGCTGCACCTGCTCGGTCGGCACAGAACCGCCCGTGAGCGAGCGCGGCGTCAGGACGACCTGCGTCCCGCCCTCCAGGTCGAGCGCCAGACCCGGCGACCACTTGGCGTCGCTCCAGACGGCTCCTGCCCCCACCGCCGCGAAGACGGCGACGACGACGAGCACCAGGGCCACCAGGGTGCGGCCGGGGTGGGGTCGGCGGATCGGTGCGCCGCGGCGCACTCGTGGGGGCCCGGTGGGCCGGTCGTTGGACACTCACTACCTCGGGACGGGGGCCGACCGGGTGACGGAACGTCACCCGGTCAGCACAATCTAGTCACTGCACGTGGACGAGTGCTGTCTTACCAGCAGTCGCTATGAACGCGCTGCACCGCCCGCGGCGTCGTCCCCCGGCGTGTCCTGGTCGCGCTTGGTCAGGTCGAGGCCCTCGGGGGAGTCCGGGACCGCGTCCGCCGCGGTGACGGGGGTGACCACGCGCGCGACGGCGCGCGGGGTCCAGCGGGTCTGCAGACCGGGGGCGATCTCCAGGACGATCTCCTCCGGCGAGGTCTCGACCACCGTGCCGAACAGCCCGGACGTCGTCATGACCCGGGCGCCGGGCGCGATGCCGTTGCGCATCTCCTGCTGGGCCCGCTGCTGCTTGCGCGTCCTCGAGAACATGAAGACCAGCAGGGCCGCCATGGCGACCAGCAGGATGACGTTCGAACCACCAAACACGGGATTCCCTCTCCGCACCGGCGGGGATCGACGGCTCGCCGGTGCCTGTGCCGGCCCTGTGCCGGCTCGGCCGACCAACGCGGGGGCACCCCGGCGGGTTCCAGGGGCCTGCGCGGACCGGCTCGAAGCGGGCAGTCTAGGCGGGCTCAGTCCTCCGGCCGCTCCCCCGCGGGCTCCTCGTCCAGCGCGAGCTGCCACGCCGCGCCCGCGGGCGCGTCCCGCGGCGGCGTCAGCCCCAGGTGCGCCCACGTGTCCGGCAGCGCGATCCGCCCGCGCGGGGTCCGCCCGAGCAGCCCCTCGCGCACGAGGAACGGCTCGGCCACGGTCTCGACGGTCTCGGCCTCCTCCCCCACGACGACGGCCAGCGTCGACAGGCCGACCGGCCCCCCGCCGAAGCGGCGGCACAGCGCGTCCAGGACGGCCCGGTCGAGGCGGTCCAGCCCCCGCTCGTCGACCTCGTAGACCTCCAGCGCGGCACGGGCGGCGGCGCGGTCGACGATCCCCGAACCGCGCACCTGGGCCCAGTCGCGCACCCGGCGCAGGAGCCGGTTGGCGATGCGCGGCGTCCCGCGCGAGCGGCTGCCGATCTCCGTGGCACCTTCGGCCGTCAGCTGCACCCCGAGCAGGGCGGCGCTGCGCCGCAGCACCTTCACCAGTTCCTCGGTCGTGTAGAAGTCGAGGTAGCCGGTGAACCCGAAGCGGTCGCGCAGCGGCGCGGGCAGCAGGCCCGCGCGGGTCGTGGCCCCGACGAGGGTGAACTTGGGCAGCTCCAGCGGGATCGCCGTGGCCCCCGGCCCCTTGCCCACGACGACGTCGACCCGGAAGTCCTCCATCGCGATGTAGAGCATCTCCTCGGCGGGCCGGGCCATCCGGTGGATCTCGTCGAGGAAGAGCACCTCCCCCTCGTCCAGCGAGCTCAGCACGGCGGCCAGGTCCCCGGCGTGCTGGATCGCCGGGCCGCTGGACTGCCGCAGCGGGGCACCCATCTCCGAGGCCACGATCATCGCCAGCGTCGTCTTGCCGAGCCCGGGCGGACCGGAGAACAGGACGTGGTCGCTGGGCATCCCCCGGGCCTTGGCGGCGTCCAGGACGAGGGAGAGCTGCTCGCGCACGACCTGCTGGCCGACGAACTCGTCCAGGCCGTGCGGGCGCAGCGCCGACTCGGCCGCGCGCTCGCGGTCGTCGGCCCCGGTGGTCACCAGCCGCTCGCTCATCCGCGACCCGACAGGTGGCGCAGGGCCGCGCGCAGGGTCCCGGCGACGTCGGCGACGTCGGAGGTCTCGTCGGCCAGCACGACGTCGACGACGTCCCCGGCGTGCTTGAGCGGGTACCCGAGCCCGACCAGGGCCTCGACGACCTGGTCCTTGCGGCTGTCCGACCCCGTCGCCACGGGCGCGGGCACCGCACCCGACGGAGGCCCGAGCCGGTCACCGAGCTCCAGGCAGATGCGCTGGGCCGTCTTCTTGCCGATGCCCGGGACCCGCACGAGCGCGGCGTGGTCCTCGGCGGCCACGGCCGCGCGGATGCCGTCGGGGCGGTGCACGGCGAGCATCGCGAGCGCCATCTTGGGCCCGACGCCCGAGGCCGTCTGGACGATCTCGAAGACCTCCTTCTCGTCGGCGTCGGCGAAGCCGAACAGCGTCAGGGAGTCCTCGCGCACCACGAGCGTGGTGTGCAGCAGCGCCTCCTCCCCCACGCGCAGCCCGGCCAGGGTCGCCGGGGCGGCCAGGACGAACATGCCGACCCCGCCCACCTCGACGACGGCCGAGTCCAGCCGAACCGCGAGCACCTGCCCGCGCACCGACGCGATCACCGAACCTCCAGGACGAGACGAACGCTTGTACGAGCCGAGGCTAGACGGCCCCTGCGACACGGCCCCTCAGGCGCGCCGCCGCGAGGTCGGGGGCAGAGTGTCGCCGTGAGCCACGCAGACACCGAGAACCCCCGCCAGAACGTCACCTTCGACAGCGCGACCGAGTCCGGGCACGCCCACGGTTACCTGCGCGTGCCGGAGTCCGGCAGCGGTCCGGGCGTCATCGTCATCCAGGAGTGGTGGGGGCTGACCGACCACGTCGTCGCGATCGTCGACCGGTTCGCCGCCGAGGGCTTCGTGGCCCTGGCCCCGGACCTGTACGGCGGCCGCACGACCCACGACTCGGCCGAGGCGCAGGAGCTCCTGGTGAGCCTGCCCGTCGACCGCGCGGCCCGCGACCTGGCCGGTGCCGTGACCTACCTGCTCGACCGGCCCGAGGTCACGTCGGCCACCGTGGGCGCCGTCGGCTTCTGCATGGGCGGTGCGTTCGTGCTGCGGCTGGCCGCGCAGCAGGGGGACCGGATCGGGGCGGCGGTGCCCTGGTACGGCCTGCCGGGGACGGACACCGACTACTCCGGGGTGCGGGCGGCCGTGCTGGGCCACTACGGCGAGCAGGACGAGTCCGTCCCCCTCGCCGACGTGCGCGCCACGGCCGAGCGGATCCGGGAGCAGGCGGGCGTGGACGTGACGCTGCACGAGTACCCCGCCCCGCACGCCTTCTACAACGACGAGCGGCCGAACTACCGGCGCGAGTCGGCCGAGCTGGCCTGGGAGCGCACGACGACGTTCCTGCGCGAGCGGCTGGCCCCTGCCGCCCGGGCCTGAGCCTCCGCCTCGGCGTACGCGTTGCGCCGGCCCGTCACCAGCGCCGAGTGCGTGGCGGCCTCCAGCCGGGAGGTCGCCCCGCCCCGCCACAGGTGGCACAGGGCCAGCGCGAGGGCGTCGGCGGCGTCGGCCGGTCGCGGCGGGGTGTCCAGCCCGAGGACGCGGGTGACCATGACGGTCACCTGCTCCTTCTCGGCCCGGCCGTTGCCGGTCACGGCGGCCTTCACCTCGCTGGGGGTGTGCATGGCGACCGGCAGGCCCCGCCGGGCCGCGGCCACGAGCACGAGCCCGGCGGCCTGCGCCGTGCCCATGACGGAGCGGACGTTGGCCTGGGCGAAGACGCGCTCCACGGCGACGACGTCCGGCTCGTGGGTGTCCAGCCAGGTCTCCAGGCCTTCGCTGATCGCCAGCAGGCGGGCCTCGACGGGGTCGTCGGCGGGCGTGCGGACCACCCCGACCGCGACCATCTGCGCCCGGCGCCCGGTCCGGACGGCGTCGACCACCCCGATCCCGCACCGGGTCAGCCCGGGGTCGACCGCCAGCACGCGCACAGCCCCCACGATCGCACGCGGCGGTCGCGGGGGCTGTGACGGGTGGCCCGGCGGGGTGTCAGGCGTCCTCGAGGGCCGCCATCACGTCGTCGGAGACGTCGTAGTTGGCGTAGACGTTCTGGACGTCGTCGCAGTCGTCGAGCGCGTCGATGAGCCGGAACACCTTGGCCGCGCCCTCGGCGTCGAGGGGGACCTCGACGCTGGGCAGGAAGCTGTTGTCGGCCGAGTCGTACTCGATGCCGGCCTCCTTCAGCGCGTCGCGCACCGCGCCGAGGTCGGTGGCCTCGCTGACGACCTCGAAGGTGTCGCCCTGGTCGGTGACCTCCTCGGCGCCGGCCTCGAGGACGGCGGCGAGGACGTCGTCCTCGGTGAGGGTGGTGCCCTCCTTGCCGACGACGACGACCCCCTTGCGGGAGAACATGTACGCGACCGAACCCGGGTCGGCCAGCGAACCGCCGTTGCGGGTCATGGCGGTGCGGACCTCCATGGCGGCGCGGTTCTTGTTGTCCGTCAGGCACTCCACGAGCAGCGCGACGCCGTTGGGGCCGTAGCCCTCGTACGTGATGGTCTGCCAGTCGGCCCCGCCGGCCTCGGCGCCGGAGCCGCGCTTGACGGCGCGGTCGATGTTGTCGGCCGGGACCGAGGTCTTCTTCGCCTTCTGGATGGCGTCGTAGAGCGTCGGGTTGCCGGCGGGGTCACCGCCGCCCGTGCGCGCCGCGACCTCGATGTTCTTGATGAGCCGAGCGAAGCTCTTCGCACGCTTGGCGTCGACGACGGCCTTCTTGTGCTTGGTCGTCGCCCACTTGGAGTGGCCGGACATGTGCTTCCCTCCGCCTCGCTGAAACTGCTTCGCCTACCGAAAACCCGTGCGCGCCTCAGAGGCGCTGCCGCACCATCGCCACGAAGTGGCGGTGCACCCGGTCGTCCCCGGTGATCTCCGGGTGGAACGACGTGGCCAGCAGCGCGCCCTGCCGCACCGCCACGATCCTACCCGCGGCGGGCCCGGCGCCCAGTCGGCCGACCACCTCGACGTCCTCGCCGGCGTCCTCCACCCAGGGCGCGCGGATGAACACGGCGTCCACGGGCGGGCCGTCGTCGGTGATGCCGGCCAGCGGCAGGTCCTCCTCCCAGGAGTCGACCTGCCGGCCGAAGGCGTTGCGCCGCACCGTGACGTCCAGGCCGCCCAGGGTCTGCTGGTCCTTCCCGCCGTCCAGCAGGCGGTCGGCGAGCAGGATCATCCCGGCGCAGGAGCCGTAGACCGGCAGCCCCTCGGCGATGCGGGCGCGCAGCGGGTCCCGCAGGTCGAAGACCCGCAGCAGCCGGTCGATGGTGGTCGACTCCCCGCCGGGCAGCACCAGACCGTCGACCTCCGCCAGCTCCGAGGCGCGCCGGACGGTGGTGGTCCGAGCCCCCCCGGCCTCGAGGGCGGCGACGTGCTCGCGCACGTCGCCCTGCAGGGCGAGGACACCGACGAGGGGGGTGGTGCTGGTCACCGCGGCAGCGTAGAGGGTCTCCGCTCAGGCGATGACGAGCGGCTCCCCGACCCACGCGGGCGGCAGTCCGGCCAGCAGGCTCGGCAGGTCCGGCGGGTAGAACGTCTCGCCCGCGAGGTCGTCCGGAGCCCACCAGCGGCACTCCGTCACCGAGTCCCGTTCCAGGTCCGTCCACCCGTCGCGGGAGACCTCGAACCCCTGAGCGACGCGCAGCACGAAGAACTCCTCCGTCTGCCGGCAGGCTGCGCCGAGGAACTCGAACTCCGCGGTCCGGGCCCACACGGGCCCGTCGAGCGCGGCCGCCTCGACGGCGAGCCCCGTCTCCTCCAGCAGCTCCCGGGCCGCCGCGGCGCGTGCGGACTCCCCCGGTCCGCGGCCCCCGCCGACGGTGAACCACCAGTCGGTCCCGGGCCGGGCGGGGTCGGACCCGCGCAGCAGCAGGACACGGCCCGCGCCGTCGAGGACGACGACGCGGGACGCGCTGCGGGTGCGGGTGCCGTCGGGGGCGTGGCCCCACTCCGGGCCGAGCGGGTCGGTGCTCACCAGCCGCGGGTGGCCAGCCGGTGCGGTTCGGGGATCGCCTCCACGTTCAGCCCGACCATCGCCTCGCCCAGACCGCGCGAGACCTTCGCGACGGTGTCGGGGTCGTCGAAGAACGTGGTGGCCTTCACGATGGCCTCGGCGCGCTGGACGGGGTTGCCGGACTTGAAGATCCCCGAGCCCACGAACACGCCCTCGGCGCCCATCTGCATCATCATCGCCGCGTCCGCCGGGGTCGCGATGCCGCCGGCGGTGAACAGCACGACGGGCAGCTTCCCGGTCTCGGCGACCTCCTTGACGAGGTCGTAGGGGGCGCCCATCTCCTTGGCCGCCACGTACACCTCGTCGGGGTGCATCGAGCGCAGCCGGTTGATCTCGGCGCGCAGGGTCCGCATGTGGGTCACGGCGTTCGACACGTCGCCGGTGCCGGCCTCGCCCTTGGAGCGGATCATCGCCGCGCCCTCGGTGATGCGGCGCAGGGCCTCGCCGAGGTTGGTGGCCCCGCAGACGAAGGGGACGGTGAAGGCGTGCTTGTCGATGTGGTGGGTGTAGTCGGCCGGGGTCAGGACCTCGGACTCGTCGATGTAGTCCACGCCCAGGGACTGCAGGACCTGCGCCTCGACGAAGTGGCCGATGCGGGCCTTGGCCATGACGGGGATGGAGACGGCGTCGATGATCTGCTCGATCATGTCGGGGTCGGACATCCGCGACACCCCGCCCTCGGCGCGGATGTCGGCCGGGACGCGCTCGAGCGCCATGACGGCGACGGCACCGGCGTCGGCGGCGATCTTGGCCTGCTCGGCGGTGACGACGTCCATGATGACGCCGCCCTTGAGCATCTCGGCCATCCCGCGCTTGACGCGGCTGGTCCCGACGCTGGGTCCGGCGCTGGATCCGGTCTGCTGCTCGGTGTTCACTTCGGTGCCCACGGACACGTGCCTCACGATCGTTCGACGGGGTTGCGACGGGGAATCAGGCGGGCGTCATCCTACGTCGGCCCGCCCGGGCGCAGGTCGTCGAGGAAGTCGGCGGTCTCCGGCACCCGGGCCCGTCCGGCCAGGTGCGCCCAGCGCACGATCCGCTTGCCCCGCAGGCGCCGTGTCTGGACCACCGCGTCGTTGTGGAAGCGACGGGCCAGCTCCACGCGGTGCCCCGCGTCCTGCACGCGCGCCAGCCCGGGACCGTCGGAGGCCGGCAGCGCGGCGGCCAGGGCCCGGGTCAGGTCGCTCTCGACGCGCCAGCGGTGGGCGTCGTCGGCGTCGTTGGCCTCGCGCAGGGCGGCCGGGGTGCGGGGGGCGTCCAGGGAGGTCGTCGCCGCGTCGGCGAGCAGCAGGGACGAGGCGGGGTCGAGCTCACCGGAGGTGGCGTACTCCAGGGCGGCCGAGGCGCGCCGGGTCAGCTCGGCGTCGAGCGCGGCGCGGCTGGTCTCGACGCGCCGGTGCAGCCGGTCGACGCGCTGGGCCGTCGCGGACAGGTACCAGGCGACGGCGGCCAGGACGAGGAGGGCGACGAGCCCCTGCACGAGCGCGGTCACCGCGCGACGACCGTCTCGTAGACGGTGAGGACCTCGGCGGCCACGACGGACCAGTCGTAGCGACCGGCGGCCACCTGCCCCGCGGCGGCCAGCGCACGCCGCCGGGCGGGGTCGGCGAGCAGCCCCAGGACCGCCTCGGCAGCGGCGCGGGCGTCGCCGACACCGAAGAGCGCGCCGAAGGCGCCGTCGCCCAGCACGCGCCGGAAGGCGCCGAGGTCGGCAGCCACCACCGCGGCACCGGCGGCCATGGCCTCGACCAGGACGATGCCGAAGCTCTCCCCGCCGGTGTGGGGGGCGAGGTAGACGTCGGCGCTGGCCAGCAGGGACTCCTTGGCGCGGTCGTCGACCGGTCCGAGGAACTCCACGGCGCCGGGGTCGGGCAGCAGCCGGCGCGCCGCGTCGACGTCACCCCGGCCGGCGACAAGGAAACGGGCGCCCGGGACGACGGCGCGCACGAGGGGCACCACCTCGCACAGCAGGGGCAGTCCCTTGCGGGGTTCGTCGAGGCGGCCGACGAAGGCGACGACGGGGGCCTGCGCGGTCCCCGTCCACTCCGGCCGCACCGGTGCGTCGGCGAAGGCGCGGGTGAACACCCCGTTGGGGATGACGACGGCGTCGCCGCCGACGTGCTCGACGACGGTGCGCCGGGCGTCCTCGCTGACCGCGATCCGGGCGGAGATCTTCTCCAGGCTCGGCCGCAGCAGCGGGAAGGCGGCCTGCATGGCGCGCGAGCGGAGGTTGGCGCTGTGGAAGGTCGCCACGAGGGGCCCGCACAGGCCGGGGTCGGCCGCCCAGAGCGCGAGCAGCGACGTGCTGGGCGAGAGGGGTTCGTGGACGTGCAGGACGTCGAAGGCGCCGTCGGCGAGCCAGCGGCGGACCCTGGCCGCGGTCACCGGCCCGAAGGACAGCCGCGCGACCGATCCGTTGTAGGGGACGGCGACGACGTTCCCACCGGGGTCGGCGAAGGGCGGCAGGCTCGTCTCGTCGTCGGCCGGGGCCAGGACCCGGACGTGGTGGCCGAGGCCGAGGAGGTGCTCGGCCAGGTCGCGGACGTGGAACTGCACGCCGCCGGGCACGTCGAAGGAGTAGGGGCAGACGATCCCGATGCGCACGTCAGCCCCCCCGGGCCGGGCGCAGGTCGTCGGGGAACAGCGGTTGCAGGACGTGCCACTCGTCGGGGTGGGCGCGCACGACCGCACCGATCTCGTCGGCGCAGGCCTGGGTCATCGCGGCGATGGCCCGCTGCCGGTGCTCGCGGGCCGTCTCCCCCGCGCGCCGGGCGGGGACCGGCACCTCGGGACGGACGTCGAGGACGAGCACGCGCCGCCCGGCGCGGACCTCGTGGAACACCCCGATCGGGACGAGCGCGGCTCCCGTGGCGACGGCGAGCGCCGCCGGGCCGGGGGCCATCCGCACGCGCTCGCCGAGGAAGCCGACCTCGACGCCGGTGGCGGACAGGTCCCGGTCGGCGAGCAGGGGGACGAAGGCGCCGCCGCGGGCGCGGCGCACCAGGGTGGCGAAGGTGGCGGGATCGCCCAGGGGCAGGACCTCCATGCCCAGGGAACGCCGGAAGGCCAGGAACTCCTCGTAGACCTCCTCGGGCCGCAGCCGTTCGGCGACGGTGACGACGGGGGCGAGGTCGAGCGCGGACCAGGCCCCGGCGTGGTCCCAGTTGCCGAGGTGGCCGAGGAAGGCGACCGCGCCGCGGCCGGAGGCCAGGACGGCGCGCAGCGCGTCACCGCCCTCGAAGGCGACCGGGCCCAGGATGCGCTCGCGCGACCACGCCGGCAGCCGGAAGGCGTCGAGCCAGTACCGCGCGTAGCTGCGCAGCCCGTCGCGCACGAGCGCGTCCAGCTCGCCGGGTCCGGCGTCGGGACGGGCCCGGGACAGGTTGCGGCGCAACTGCTCCACTCGCGGCCCGCCGCGGGCGGCGAGCCGGTCGGCGACGCGGACGGTGGCGGCGACGGCGAGGTCCTCCGGCAGGGTCCGGGCCAGCCGCCAGCCGAGCCGGAACCCGCCGGCGACGAGGGTGTCGCGCACGCTCACGCGTCGGGGGCGGGGGTGGCCAGCGCCTGCCGACGGACCGTGGCCATGCGCTGGACGACGGTGACGAGGCTGGCGACGGCGAGCAGGGCCAGCACGACCTGCAGGAAGACCAGCGGCACGCCGAGACCGACGAACCCGGCGCCGACGAGGACGGCGACGATGCGTTCCCCGCGTTCGGCGATGCCGACGTTGGCGGTGTAGCCCAGCCCTTCGGCCCGGGCCTTGACGTAGGAGACGATGCTGCCGAGGACGAGGCAGGCCAGGGCCAGCCCGGCGGTGAGGTCGGACTGGCCGCCGCGGGCGAACCAGACGACGAGCCCGCCGAAGATCGCGCTGTCGGCGAACCGGTCGAGGCTGGAGTCGAGGTAGGCGCCCCACGTGCCCGCGCGGCCGCGGATGCGGGCCATGGTCCCGTCGACGGTGTCCGACAGCACGAAGATCGTCACACCGAGCGAACCCCAGAAGAGCTCCCCGAGGGGGTAGAGCACCAGGGCGCAGACGAGCACCCCGAGGGTCCCGGTGATCGTGACCATGTCGGGGGTGATCCCCAACCGCAGCAGGAACCGGGCGAAAGGGGTGAAGACCTTCGTGACGAACGCACGTGCGTACTTGTTGAGCATCGTCTCGAAGGGTAGGGGCGTCAGGCGACCGGGTCGCTGACCCAGCCGTCGGCGAGTCGCGCGCGGGTGTCCTCGAGCAGTTCGGGCATGGCCTTGGTGCGCCCGACCACGGGCAGGAAGTTCGCGTCCCCCTGCCAGCGGGGGACGACGTGCTGGTGCAGGTGCGCGGCGATGCCGGCCCCCGCGACGTCACCCTGGTTGATGCCCAGGTTGAACCCGGCCGGGTCCGAGACGGCCTTCAGGGTCAGCACCGCGGACCGGGTGAAGGCCGTGAACTCGGCCAGCTCGGCGGCGTCGAGGTCGACGTAGGCCGAGACGTGCCGGTACGGGCAGACCATGAGGTGCCCGGGGTTGTACGGGAACAGGTTCAGGACGGCGTAGACGTGCTCGCCGCGGTGCACGACGAGCCCGTCGGCGTCCGAGCGCCCCGGGGCCCGGCAGAACGGGCAGCTGCCGGGTTCGGGGTCGGCCGGTTTGTGCTCGCCGGTGATGTAGGCCATCCGGTGCGGGGTCCACAGCCTGCCGAACCCGTCGGGGTCACCGGCGAAACCGGCGGCGTCCTCCAGCCCGGGCGAGGGGTCCACGTCAGACCTGCACCCGGTCGCGCACGGCCGCGGCGATGCGTTCGACGGCGTCGGCGACGGGGACGCCGTTCTCCTGCGAGCCGTCGCGGAAGCGGAAGGACACCGCACCGTTCTCGACGTCCTCGGCCCCGGCGATGAGCAGGAACGGGATCTTCTGCTTGGTCCAGGTGCGGATCTTCTTGGGCATCCGGTCGTCGGTGTCGTCGACCTCGACGCGGATCCCGGCGGCCTGCAGCCGCTCGGCGACCTCGCGCAGGTGCGGGACGTGCGCGTCGGCGACGGGGATCCCCACGACCTGGACGGGCGCCAGCCACGGGGGGAAGGCGCCGGCGTAGTGCTCGACGAGGACGCCGAAGAACCGTTCGAGGGAGCCGAACTTGGCCGAGTGGATCATCACCGGCTGCTGCTTGGTGCCGTCGGTGGCGGTGTACTCCAGCTCGAACCGGGCGGGCTGGTTGAAGTCGTACTGGATGGTCGACATCTGCCACGTGCGGCCGATGGCGTCCTTGGCCTGCACGGAGATCTTCGGCCCGTAGAACGCGGCCCCGCCGGGGTCGGCGACGAGCTCGAGGCCGGTCTCCTTCGCCGCGGTCTCCAGGACCGCCGTGGCCCGCTCCCACTCCTCGTCGGAGCCGATGAACTTCTCCGAGTCCCCGCGGGTGGACAGCTCGAGGTAGTAGTCGTCGAGGCCGAAGTCGCGCAGCAGGCCGAGGACGAAGTCGAGCAGGTGCTTGATCTCGCCGGGCGCCTGCTCGGGGGTCACGTAGCTGTGCGAGTCGTCCTGGGTCAGCCCGCGCACGCGGGTCAGGCCGTGCACGACACCGGACTTCTCGTAGCGGTACACGGACCCGAACTCGAAGAACCGCAGCGGCAGCTCGCGGTAGGACCGTCCGCGCGAGCGGAAGATCAGGTTGTGCATGGGGCAGTTCATGGCCTTGAGGTAGTACGTCGAGTTCTCCAGCTCCATGCCGGGGAACATCGTGTCCTCGTAGTACGGCAGGTGCCCGGAGGTCTCGAACAGACCGCCCTTGGAGATGTGCGGGGTGCCGACGTAGGAGAAGCCCTCCTCGATGTGCCGGCGGCGGACGTAGTCCTCCATCTCGCGCTTGACGACCCCGCCCTTGGGGTGGAACACGACCAGGCCCGAGCCGATCTCGTCGGGGAAGGAGAACAGGTCGAGCTCGGCGCCGAGCTTGCGGTGGTCGCGGCGCTCGGCCTCGGCCACCCGCTCCTGGTAGGCCTTCAACTCCTCCTTGGAGGGCCACGCGGTGCCGTAGATGCGCTGCAGTTGCGGGTTCTTCTCGCTGCCGCGCCAGTAGGCCGCGGCGCTGCGCAGCAGGCTGAACCCGTTGCCCACGAGCCGGGTCGTGGGGATGTGCGGACCGCGGCACAGGTCGCTGAAGGCGACCGAGTCGTCGCGGCGGAGGTTGTCGTAGATCGACAGGCCGCCCTCGCCGACCTCGGCGGACGCCCCCTCGGCGGCCTCCCCCGCGCTGGACTTCAGCCCGATGAGCTCGAGCTTGTAGGGCTCGCCGGCCATGGCGGCGCGGGCCTCGTCGTCGGTGACCTCGCGACGGACGAACCGCTGGCCCTCCTTGACGATGCGCTGCATGGTCTTCTCGAGGGTCTTGAGGTCCTCGGGGGTGAACGGGCGCTCGACGTCGAAGTCGAAGTAGAACCCGTCGCGGATCGGCGGCCCGATGCCGAGCTTGGCCTCGGGGAAGTGCTGCTGGACCGCCTGGGCCATGACGTGGGCGGTGGAGTGCCGCAGCACCGCCAGCCCCTCCTCGGAGGAGACCGGGACTCCCTCGACCACGTCCCCGTCGGCCAGGACGTGGGACAGGTCGCGCAGTTCGCCGTTGACGCGGGCGACCACGACGTCGCGGTCGTCGGTGAACAGCTCGCCCGCCGTCGTGCCGGCGGCGACGTCGAGCGGTTCGCCGGAACGGGTGATGGACAGCTGGGCGGACACCGCGGGCCTCCGTGGTCGGGTGATCGGTGGACTGACCGGACGACTCTACCCAGGCGTGCCGGGGCGGAGTTCGGCGACGTCCCCGTTGCGCACCGTGCCGCCGCGCAGCACCCGGGCGAACACTCCCCCGCAGTGCCGGGGGACCCCGACGACCTCGAGCTCGACGTCGCCGACGCGCAGCGTGCCGCCGACCCAGTCGCCGGCGTCGGGTTCGGGGCCGCCGTGGAGGTCGACGACGAGGTTGGCCCGCGCGGTGTCGCCCGCGCCGGGGGCCGTCCGCTGGCGCCGGGAGACCACGTGCACGGCCTCGACCTGCCGCGCGCCGCCCGCGACGGGCGCGAGCCGCGCCCCGGGGACGCCGAGGAGGTCGGCCAGGGACACCCCGCCCGGGACCTGCAGCCGCGGCGCGCCGGGCGGGCCGAGGACCTGGAGGCCGGCCAGCGCGGGGTGGGACTTGGCCCGCAGCGCCGCACCGGTCGCGTCGACGACGGCGAAGCCGCGGTCCCCGACGAGACCGTCGGCGTCGAGGGCGGCGGAGGTGGGCGACAGACCCCCGGTGGACTTCACGGGGAAGAGGCCGATCGAGTGCAGGGTTCCGGTGACGGACACCCCGCGATTGTGCTGGGTGGGCGATACTGGGTTCGAACCAGTGACCCCTTCGGTGTGAACGAAGTGCTCTACCACTGAGCTAATCGCCCGGTCGTCGCGCTGAGCGCGACCGGTGGAAGAACCATACCGGACCCCCGGCCCTGCTCACGACCACCCTCGTCCGGCCCTCCGGCGGCGCCTCACAGGCCGGGGACCCACTGCAGCTGGGCCGTGACGACCTCCGGCGTCCACCCCGGCAGCCCCTGCCAGGCGAGGTAGCCCCACAGCGCACCCGCGACCGCGGCGGCCGTGCCGGCCCCCAGCGCGGCCCGGGTGGCCAGCGAGCGCGCCGCGATCCACCGACCCCACCGGTGCAGCTGCCGCTCCCCGAAGTGCTTCAGGCGCCGGGCGGAGGAGAACTCCGTGGCCAGCACGGCCAGCCCGCCGAAGACGACGAGCCAGCCCGGGCCGGGCAGGGGGACGAGGACCAGGCCCAGCACGACGACGACCGTCCCGACGGCTCCCACGACGGCGCGGTAGACCCGATCGCGGTGCGGGTCCTCGCGCACGCGCTCGCGCCAGGCGCGCCACCGCGCCCGGGCCCGCCGGACCCGGTGGTCGTGCGCGCTGAGCCGGCGACCGGGGCTCGGCGCCACCTGCTCGCGCACCGGCTCGGCCGCCGCCGGCGGCTCCGGGACGTCGTGGAGGTGGGGGTCCTGCGTGGGGTGCACGAGGGGTCCAACGCACGAGGTGCCCCGTGCGCTCCCCGGACCGCCGGCGGCTTCGACACCGCTCCCACGGCGCTCCCACGGCGCGCGGACCCGCGCCCGGGCACCGCGGCGAACGCCCGGGGAACCGCGGACGACCCCCGGACGTCGAACTTGCACCGTTCGGGTGTTTCACCGCGCGATTTGGTGGGAAACTCATCAGCACGGTCGCTGGAGCCCGTCAGCGGCCACGAGCAACACGGAGGTCGACGTGCCTGCACTGCCGCATCGCAAGACCGAGGTCGACGTCGACGTGTCGCTGCGCCTGCGGACCACCAGTGGTCCCGGACTCCCCGTCCCCGCCAGCCTCCACTACGGAGCTGACGACCCGTACGCCATCCACGCGGTCTTCCGCGGTGGCGACGCGGACGTGGAGTGGGTCTTCGCGCGGGACCTGTTGAGGGAGGGGCTGTCCGGACCCGCCGGCACCGGTGACGTGCAGGTCCGGCCATGCCCCGAGTCCCCCGACGCCCGCCCGCGCGTCCTGCTGCGCCTGTCGTCCCCGGACGGCAACGCGGAGCTGGAGGCCGACGAGGCCGACGTCCGGCGCTTCCTGCGCCGGGCCGACGCCCTGGTGCCCCCGGGGCGGGAGACCCGCCACCTGGACCTGGACGAGCTCATCGCCCGCCTGGTGTCCTGACGCACGACAGCACGACGTCCGAGCAGCCCCACCGAGCCCGTCCCGGCACCGACGCCGGGGCGGGCTCGCTCGCGTCCGGCGCCGGTCCCGAGGCTCCCGCGCAGCGCCCGGAGGGGAGATTTGGCCTCAGCCGTGCGGTCGGCTACTGTTTTCAACGCCGAGGGGAACCGGCCGGGAACGGCCGAGGAACCGACAGCACGCGGACGTAGCGCAGTTGGTAGCGCATAACCTTGCCAAGGTTAGGGTCGCCGGTTCGAGTCCGGTCGTCCGCTCGGGAGTTCGGCTTGCCGGGCGCGAGCTTCACGGTGGAGTGGCCGAGAGGTTAGGCAGCGGCCTGCAAAGCCGTCCACACGGGTTCGAATCCCGTCTCCACCTCCAACCGGTCCGGGTAGCTCCCGGAGCGGGTACCGAGGGCGATTGGCGCAGCGGTAGCGCGCTTCCCTGACACGGAAGAGGTCACTGGTTCGATCCCAGTATCGCCCACCACCCCAGGAAGGGCCGGATCCGGCAACGGGTCCGGCCTTTCGTGCGTCCCCGCTCCCGCAGCCGCCGGCGACCCGGAGCGCACGCCCGCGCACGGACCGCGACGTCCTCACCCGTACGGACCACTTCCGTTGCCGCCGTGAGGGTTTAACACGGGCGAAACACACCCGGCGGCCACCGGGGCGGGTTAGCGTCGAGCCATGGCACGTCCCGGCCCCACCACCACCCGGCACCCGTCCCACCCCCTGCGCGTGCTGTTCGTCGAGGGGCACCTGCGGGAGAACGGCGGGCTGCGGGTCGTCCTCGACCTCGCCCGCCGCTTCGAGGCCGCCGGCGTGTCCACGACGGTCTTCGCGCTCGAGAAGGTGCGCGGTGTGCCGACGGCTGCGGTCGACCCCGCGACGCGCCTCGTCTTCGGCGCCGACGCCACGGTGCCCACTCCCCGCCGCCTGCCCCGGGAGCTGCGGCGCCTGGTGCGCGAGGCCCGCCGCCACGACGTCGTGGTCTCGGGGTCGGAGATCGGCCACGGGGTGCTCGCCGGGTGGCTGGCCGCCCGCGCCACCCGCACCCCCTTCGTCGTCCTGGCCCAGGGCGACCTCGACGAAGCGGTCCAGGCCTGGGTCCCGCCGCACCTGCGCCGCCTCACCCGCCTGGCCGATGCGCACGCGGACGCCACCATCTGCGTCTCCCCCGGTCTGGTCGCCGGCATCGTCGCCAACGGGCAGCCGCCCGAGCGGACGCACGTGGTCGTCAACGGCGTCGACGTCGACGGCCTGCGCGCCCGCGCCGCGGAGCTGCCCCGTCGCGGCCGGCACGGCCCGCGCCGGGTCGTGGCCCTGGGCCGGTTGACCCCGCACAAGGGCTTCGACCTGCTGGTCCGGGCCTCGGCGGCCGTCCGTGCCCGCGGGCTCGAGCACGAACTGCTCATCGCCGGGGAGGGCGACGAGCGTGCCGCGCTCGAGCGGCTCGTCGCCGACCTCGGCGCCGACCACGTGCAGCTGCCCGGCTTCACCGAGCACCCCGAGGCCGTCCTGGCGGGAGCCGACGTCTTCGTCTCCAGCTCCCGCACCGAGGCGATGCCCCTGACGCTCCTGGAGGCGCTCGCGCTGGGCACCCCCGTCATCGCGACGGACTGCTCGGTGGGCAGCCGGATGCTGCTCGACGACGGGCGGCTGGGCCGGCTGGTGCCGACGGAGTCGCTGGAGGCCCTCACCGAGGCCCTCGCCGAGCACCTCGCGGACCCGGCTCCGTTGCGCGAGGCCGCCGCCGCCGGGCCCGAGCACGCGCGTCGCTTCGACCCGCAGGCCCTGGCCGAGGAGCACCTGCGGATCCTGGCCCGCACGGCCGGGGTCCGGTACGACCCGGTGCGCCAGGTCCAGGCCGTCTGAGCGGGGCGCGGGCTCACCCCGGCGCCGGGCTCACCCCAGCGCCGGGCTCACCCCAGCGCCGGGATCACCCGCCGGGCGTTGCCCGCGTAGACGGCGGCCAGCACGTCCGCCCCCAGGTCGAGGCCGGAGACGGTCCACCGGCCCTGGTCGGCGACCGGGCCGTAGTCGAAGGCCTCGTCGGCGCTCTCCAGCACCCGGAACCAGCGGCTGACGGCGTCGGGCTCGAAGGGGAAGCTGTCGCTGCCCCACAGCACCCGGTCGGCGTGCCGGCGCACGAAGGCCGCCGCCGTCCGCGGCTGGCGGCCGAGCTCGGCCAGGCGCGCGCCGGTGTCGACGACGAGGTTGGGCAGCCGGTCCAGGACGTCGGAGACCCACTGCAGGTTCTCGGCCCAGCCGGCGACGTGGGCGCCGATGAAGGTCGTGCCCGGGTGCGCGGCGACGAGGCGCTCGAAGGCGTCCTGCAGCTGCCGGTGCGTGGGCAGGCCCTTGCCGTACCAGCTCCAGTCCGGGTGCAGCCGCAGCTCCTCGAGGCGCTCGTTGAAGCGGTCGACGGGCCGGAAGAAGGCCGGCGGGTCACCGATGTGCACCAGGACGGGCAGCCCGTGGGCCCCGGCGGCGTCGAAGACGTCGGACAACCGGTCGTCGTCCGGGCCGACCAGGGCGCCGGAGGCGTCGCGCTGGACCAGGCCCAGGTCCTTCCAGACCTTGATCCCCGCCGCGCCGGCCCGGGCGGCCGCCTCGACCTGGGCGACCATCGCCGCGACCCCCCGCGGGCCCTGGACCAGCAGGGACCAGTCGACGTGCGCGAAGGTCGCGAAGCGGCCCGGGTGGGCGCGGTCGTAGCGGTCGAGGTTGGCCTCCAGCTCGGCCCCGGGCAGGCCGTCGAGGTTGACGACGGCGGCGAGGTTCAGCTCGTCCATGCGGGCCAGCAGCGCCGGGACGTCGGGGGCCAGCCAGGTGCGCCCCCCGGTCAGCCAGCGGCCCAGGTGGTTGTGCGCGTCGACGGCCGGCACGGCGGCGCGCGGGACGTCGGTGACGGGCAGGACGAGCTCGCTGCGCGGGCGGTAGGCGGCCAGGCGCTGGGTGTTCAGCCGCGCCCGCGCGGCCAGCGCCCGGGTCCGGCGGGCGCCGGCGGCCAGGAGTCGGTCGGGCAGGCCGGGGTTCACGTGGTCCACCACCCCAGCGTCTCACCCCGTGATCACCCGGGTGGCCCCTCAGGGCACCCAGCGCCGCCGTTCGGCGGCCTGCCGGCGCGCGTCCTCGCGCGCGGCGGCCTTCGTCGGGTCCGGCCAGACCCGGTCGACGGCGCTGTTCAGGGCCGCGCCGATGAGGACGGTGATGGCGAGGAAGTAGAACCAGATGAGCACCACGACCGGGGCCGCCAGCGGCCCGTAGATCGACGTCGAGGGCCCGGCGACCGAGTAGGACAGGGTGCGCCGCAGCACCCAGGAGATGACGAGCCAGCCCAGCAGGGCGAGCAGCGCCCCCGGCACGTCGCGCCACCAGCGCGAGCGCACGGGCGTGGCCAGGTGGTACAGCGTCGCCAGGCAGAAGACCGACAGCACGAGGACCACGGGCCAGTAGAGCGTCGTCAGCCAGCGCAGGTTCTCCGGCAGCCACTCCCCCAGCAGCCGCGGGCCGACGAGGACCAGCGGGACGACCACGACCCCGACGAGCAGGGCCACCAGGTACGTCGACAGCGACAGCAGGCGCGTGCGGACGATCCCCCGGTGCCCCCCGAGGCCGTACATGATGGCGATGGTGTCGACGTAGACGTTCAGGGCGCGCGAGCCGGACCACACGCTGACCGCGAAGGCGAGGACCGTCAGGTCGGCGCGGCTGCCGGTCGTGACGGAGTCGAACGTCGGCAGGATGACGTCGGCGATGGCCTGGGAGGTGAAGAAGGACTCGGTGACGCGGGAGATCTGGGCGCGGGCCGCCTCGACGTCGTCGGCCCCCAGCCAGCGGCCGAGGAAGCCCAGGCTGGCGACGAGGCCGAAGACCAGCGGCGGCAGGGACAGCAGCGCGAAGAAGCCCCCCTCGGCGGCCAGGCCCGTGACGCGGAAGCGCATGCAGGCCTGCACCGTGCCGACGGCGAGCGCCCGCACGTCGCCCCACACCCGCACGGGCCGGGGGGCGGCGCGCACGGTCCGCAGCGTGCCGGTCGCCAGGGTGTCCGGTGCCGGTGCGTCGGTCGTCGACTCGGGCAGCGCGTCGGCCATGGTCTCCTCGTCCTCCCGGAGACGGCGGTGCTCACCCGGACGGGAGGGGTCCTCGGGCACCCGACCACGGTAACCGGCCCGTGGGCGGCAGCGGGGGTGCCACTCCGGGAGGTGCCCGGGACGTGCTCAGGAGGTGCTCGGGGGGCTCAGCCGACATGATGACGGGGCACCACCGCCCCTTCGAAGCTCCTGGAGGACTCCTCCCATGCAGATCTGGCCCGGTCGCCCCTACCCCCTGGGTGCGACCTACGACGGCGCCGGGACGAACTTCGCCGTGTTCTCCGAGGTCGCCGAACGGGTCGAGCTCTGCCTCATCGGCGACGACGGCACCGAGCAGCGCATCGCGATGCCCGAGGTCGACGGCTTCGTGTGGCACGCCTACCTGCCGGCGGTCCAGCCCGGTCAGCGCTACGGCTTCCGCGTGCACGGCCCGTTCCACCCCGAGAGCGGCTCGCGCTGCCAGCCCGAGAAGCTCCTGCTGGACCCGTACGCCAAGGCCATCGAGGGCCAGGTCGACGGCGACGAGTCGCTGTTCTCCTACCACTTCGACAAGCCGGACACGGTGAACGACGAGGACAGCCTCGGGCACACGATGCTCTCGGTCGTCGTCAACCCGTACTTCGACTGGGGCAACGACCGCCGGCCCGGCCACGAGTACCACGAGTCGGTGATCTACGAGGCGCACGTCAAGGGCCTGACGATGCTGCACCCGGACGTGCCCGAGGAGATCCGCGGGACGTACGCGGCGATGGCGCACCCGGCGGTCATCGAGCACCTGACGTCGCTGGGCATCACCGCGGTGGAGCTCATGCCCGTGCACCAGTTCGTCCAGGACACCCACCTGGTCGACAAGGGCCTGACGAACTACTGGGGCTACAACACCATCGGCTTCTTCGCCCCGCACAACGCGTACTCCTCCACCGGGGAGCGCGGTCAGCAGGTGCAGGAGTTCAAGTCCATGGTGCGGGCCCTGCACGAGGCGAACATCGAGGTCATCCTCGACGTGGTCTACAACCACACCGCCGAGGGCAACCACATGGGCCCGACGCTGTGCTTCCGCGGCATCGACAACCAGGCGTACTACCGGCTCGTCGACACCGACAAGAAGCACTACTTCGACACCACGGGCACGGGCAACAGCCTGCTCATGCGGTCCCCGCACGTCCTGCAGCTCATCATGGACTCCCTGCGGTACTGGGTGACCGAGATGCACGTGGACGGCTTCCGCTTCGACCTGGCCGCGACCCTGGCCCGGCAGTTCCACGAGGTCGACCGCCTCAGCGCCTTCTTCGACCTCGTCCAGCAGGACCCGATCGTGTCCCAGGTCAAGCTCATCGCCGAGCCGTGGGACGTCGGCGACGGCGGCTACCAGGTCGGCGGGTTCCCGCCCCTGTGGACGGAGTGGAACGGCCGCTACCGCGACACCGTCCGCGACTTCTGGCGCGGGGAGCCCAAGACGCTGGGCGAGTTCGCCAGCCGCATCAGCGGCTCCTCGGACCTGTACGAGCACTCGGGCCGCAAACCCATCGCGAGCATCAACTTCGTGACCGCGCACGACGGGTTCACGATGCGCGACCTCGTCTCGTACAACGACAAGCACAACGAGGCCAACGGCGAGGGCAACAACGACGGCGAGAGCCACAACCGGTCCTGGAACTGCGGGGTCGAGGGCCCGACGCAGGACGCGGAGATCATCGCCCTGCGCGCCCGCCAGCACCGCAACCTGCTGACGTCGCTGCTGCTGTCGCAGGGCGTGCCGATGATCCTGCACGGCGACGAGCTGGGCCGCACCCAGAAGGGCAACAACAACGTCTACTGCCAGGACAACGAGACCTCCTGGGTCGACTGGGAGCTGTCCGACGCGCAGAAGGAGCTGCTGGAGTTCAGCCGCCGCGTCGTGGCCCTGCGCCGCTCCGAGGCCGTCTTCCAGCGCCGCCGGTTCTTCGCCGGCGACGCCTCCCACGGCGGGGAGAGCGAGGTCGGCGACATCGAGTGGTTCTCCCGCGAGGGCACCGAGATGTCGGACTCCGACTGGGCCGACGACCGGAACACCACGGTCATGGTGTTCCTCAACGGGGAGGCGATCCCCGAGCCGGACCGGCGCGGGGAGCGCATCGTCGGCGACTCCTTCCTCGTCCTGTACAACCCCTGGCACGAGCAGGTGGAGTTCACCCTGCCCGAGAAGGCGTACGGGGACGGGTGGCGGCCGCGGCTGGACACGGCCGACGACCAGGTCGGGATCGTGTCGATCTTCACCGAGGAGTCGGCGTTCTCCCCCGGGTCCCGCCTGCCGGTGGCGGCCCGTTCCATGCTCGTGCTGGCCCGTGAACCCCTGGGGGAGAAGTGAGCCGTCGACCCGCGGTGGTGCCCGTCAGCACCTACCGGCTGCAGATCCAGCCGGCCTTCACCTTCGACGACGCCGCGGCCCGGGCCGAGTACCTGGCCGCTCTGGGGGTCTCCCACGCCTACCTGTCGCCGGTCCTGGCCCCGGCGAAGGGGTCGCAGCACGGCTACGACGTGGTGGACCACTCCCACCTGAACCCCGAGGCCGGCGGGCGCGAGGCGTTCGACCGGCTGTCGAAGACCCTGCAGGGCAACGGTCTGGGCGCGGTGGCCGACGTGGTGCCCAACCACATGGCCGTCCCGACCCCGGCCAGCGACAACGCCCAGCTGTGGTCGGTGCTGCGCGAGGGGCCGGAGTCGCCGTTCGCGTCGTGGTTCGACGTCGACTGGTCGGTACCGGACCGGGCGATCCTCATGGCCGTCCTGGGCCAGCGCATCGGCCAGGTCCTGGCCGCGGGGGAACTGTCCCTGGACACCTCCGGAGCCGAGCCCGTGCTGCGCTACTACGACCACGTCTTCCCGGTGCGCCCGGGCACCGAGGACCTGCCGATGGAGCAGCTCGTCGACCGCCAGTGGTACCGGCTGGCGCACTGGCGGGTGGCCGACGAGGAGCTGAACTACCGCCGGTTCTTCGACGTCGACACCCTGGCCGCGATCCGCGTCGAGGACCCGGCGGTGTTCGACGCCTCCCACGCCCTGCTGCTGGAACTGGTGCGCGACGGGTCCCTGCAGGGGCTGCGGATCGACCACCCCGACGGGCTGGCCGACCCGCGCGGGTACCTGCGGCGGCTGGCGGCGGC
Organism: Kineococcus rhizosphaerae; assembly: GCF_003002055.1. Taxonomy (NCBI): domain Bacteria; kingdom Bacillati; phylum Actinomycetota; class Actinomycetes; order Kineosporiales; family Kineosporiaceae; genus Kineococcus; species Kineococcus rhizosphaerae. The sequence continues at coordinate 85,601 of NZ_PVZF01000001.1, read as the reverse complement.
GACGTCGGGCGCGTGGGTGGTCGTCGAGAAGATCCTCGAGGGCGACGAGCTGCTGCCCGAGGACTGGGAGTGCGCGGGCACGACGGGCTACGACGCGCTGCAGCGCGTCGGTGGCGTCTTCCTCGACCCGGCGGGCGCCGAGCCGCTCTCGACGCTGTACGCGGGGATCACCGAGCAGTCCCGGCCGTTCGCGGCGATCGTCGAGGAGGCCAAGCGGGAGGTCGTCGAGCACGGCCTGTACGCCGAGGTCCACCGGCTGGTGGAGCTGCTGGCCGGGATCTGCCACGACGACGTCAACCTGCGCGACCACACGCGCCGCGGGCTGCACGAGTCCGTCGTGGAGCTGCTGGTGGCGATCGAGCAGTACCGCGCCTACGTCGTGCCGGGCGAGAGCGCCCCGGCCGAGGCGGTCGCGGTGCTCGATCACGCCGCGGAGGTCGGCCGCAACCGGCTGCCCGCCGAACGCCACGACACCCTCGCGGTCGTCGTGGACCTGGCCCTGGGCCGGGTCGCGACGGGCGACCCCCGGTCGGCCGAGTTCGTCGTCCGGTTCCAGCAGACGTGCGGGCCCGTGATGGCCAAGGGCATCGAGGACACGTCGTTCTACCGCTGGTTCCGCCTGAGCTCGCTCAACGAGGTCGGGGGCGAACCGACGCGCTTCGGGATCTCGCCGGAGGAGTTCCACGCCTTCGCCGCCCGGCAGGCGCGGGACTGGCCCGCGACCATGACGACGCTGTCGACGCACGACACCAAGCGCAGCGAGGACGTGCGGGCGCGGTTGTCCGTGCTCTCGGAGTTCACCGAGGAGTGGGCGGCGGCGGTCACCTCCTGGCGCGAGCTCGCCGGCGCCCACCGCGCCGCCGAGCTGGACGCCCGCACCGAGCTGCTCGTATGGCAGACGGTCTTCGGCACCTGGGGCGCCTCGGGGCCGATCACCGCCGACCGGCTGCTGGCCTACCTGCAGAAGGCGACGCGCGAGGCCAAGGACCACACGACGTGGACCGGGCCGGACGAGGCCTACGAGAGCGCCGTGGAGCGGTTCGCGACGGGGGTCCTGGGCGACGAGGCCGTGCTGGCGGCGGTCTCCGAGTTCGTCGGGCTGACGGCCGAGGCTGCGCGCGTGGCGGTGCTGGGCCAGAAGTTCGTGCAGCTGACGATGCCCGGGGTCCCCGACGTGTACCAGGGCACCGAGGTCGTCGACCTGTCCCTGGTCGACCCGGACAACCGCCGACCGGTGGACTACGCCGACCGGCAGCGCCGGCTCACCGCCCTGGACGCCGGCGGCGCGCCCGCCGACCTGGACGACGAGAAGCTGCTCGTGGTCTCCCGGACCCTGCGGGCCCGCCGCACCGACCCCGCGTGGTCGGTCGGCGGGGACTACTCCCCCGTCCCGACCTCGACGGGCAACGCCCTGGCGTTCGCGCGGGGGCCGGTCGAGGAACCGTCGGTGGTGGCCGTGGCCACCCGGCTGCCCGTCTCCCTGAACCGCAACGGGGGCTGGGGCGAGCACACGCTGACGCTGCCGGAGGGCCGTTGGCGCAACGCGTTCGACGGCTCCGAGGTCGACGGCGGGTCGGTGCGGATCGCCGACCTGCTGGACGGGCTCCCGGTGGCCCTCCTGGTCCGCACGACCTGATCCCCGACCCCGACTTCTGGGGACTTTCCAACGTCTCAAAGGGTGTTGAGACGTGCGGAAGTCCCCAGAGGTCGGGCGGGGTGGGGCTGTCCCCGCGTGCACCGGTGGACGACCCGGTCCTGAGACGTCGCGCCTGTGGACGACGGGCACGCGGGTCCGCGGGGTGATGCACGGTCGGCTGCGTGCCGACCGCCGCTCTCGTCCCCGACCCGCTGCGCAACCGCCCCTTCACCCTCGCCGAAGCCCTCGAGCGCGGGCTCACCCCGCGCCGGTTGCAGTCGTCGGTGTGGAGGCGGCTGCACACGGGCGTCTACGTGCACCGGGACGCCGTCCTCGACGACCGCGACCGTGTCGAGGCGCTCCGGCTGGCCTCTCCACCGGGGACGGCGTTCTCCGGCCTGACCGCGGCGTGGATCCACGGGCTGTGGACGCCGCCGCCCGGTGTCCGAGTGCCGTTGCAGACCACGCGGTCGGTGAACTCCTCGGGACTCGAGGGTGCCGACGGGCGGTCACGCCGTCAGATCCTGCGCCTGCAGGACGACGACCTCGTCGAGGTGGACGGTCTGGAGGTGACGAGCCTGTGGCGCACGGCCTTCGACCTCGTGCGGGACGCCCCGCTGGTCGACGGCGTCAGCGTCCTGGACACCTTCGCCGGTCAGGGCCTCGACCTGCCCGAGTTCCTCGAGCACCTGTCCCGTCACCGACGCTGGCCCGGAGTGGCCGTCGCGTGGACCGCGACGGCGCTGTGCGACGGCCGGTCGAGGTCGGTGGGTGAGTCGCGGTTGCGGATGACGGCGGTGCTCGCCGGGCTGCCCGAACCGTGGGTGAACCCCTCACTCGTCGTGCCCACCGCCACCGGCCCCGTGCTGCGGTTCCCGGACCTGCTGGTCCGGGGCAGGCACCGGACGTGCGGTCTGGAGTTCGTCCCCCGCAAGCGGGAGGTGCCCCAGGCGGCTACCACCGCGAGAACGCGCAGCAGGACGCGGACGTCGTGCGGGAGAACCTCCTCGTCGTCGGCGCCGGTCTGCCCGTCCTGCGCTACCGCTGGAAGACCCTGTGGCCGGTGCAGCGCGTGATGCTCGAGATCGCCCGGGCGATCGACTGGCCGCCGCTGAACAGCCTGCACCCCGCAGACTTCGCCCTCCCCCGCCACCGCCTCCCCTGGTGATGCCCGACCTCTGGGGACATCCCAACCGCTCAAGGCCGCAGGAGGGGTTGGAAGGTCACCAGAAGTCGCCGGGGAGGCCGGGGTCCGACAGGGTGGGGCCCATGCAGTTCGGAGTGTGGGCGCCGCGTGCGCAGACGGTGGACCTCGTGCTCAACGGGCGCGAGGTCGCGATGGAACGGACCGGTTCCCCGCGCGAGGGGTGGTGGACGGCCGAGGGCGAGGGCGAGCGGTACGCGTTCCGCGTCGACGGCGGTGACCCCCGACCGGACCCGCGCAGCGGCTGGCAGCCCGAGGGCGTCCACGCGGCCAGCGCCGTGGTCGACCCCGCGCGGTTCACCTGGACCGACGGCGACTGGACCGGCCGGGACGTGCACGGGGCCGTGTTCTACGAGCTGCACGTCGGGACGTTCACCGAGGCCGGGACGTTCGCGGCGGCGATCGAGCACCTGGACCACCTCGTCGAGCTCGGCGTCGACGTCGTGGAGGTCCTGCCGGTCTCGGCCTGGGACGGGCCGTGGAACTGGGGGTACGACGGGGTCGCGCCGTACGCCGTGCAGCACGAGTACGGCGGCCCGCACGGTCTCGCCGCGTTCGTCGACGCCTGCCACGCCAAGGGCCTGGCCGTCGCGCTGGACTGCGTCTACAACCACCTGGGGCCCAGCGGGAACTACCTGGGCGAGTTCGGGCCGTACTTCACCGACAAGCACGACACCCCGTGGGGTGCGGCGGTGAACCTCGACGACGACGGGGCGCTGGAGGTGCGGCGCTGGATCGTCGACAACGCGCTGCGCTGGTTCCGCGACTTCCACGTCGACGCGCTGCGCCTCGACGCCGTGCACGCCCTCGTCGACGACTCCGAGCAGCACGTCCTGCAGCAGCTGGCCGACGAGACCGCGCAGCTGTCCCGTGAGCTGGGCCGGCCGCTGGGGCTGGTCGCCGAGTCCGACCTCAACGACGCCGCCATGGTGACCCCGACCGCGCAGGGTGGTCGCGGGATGAGCGCGCAGTGGGACGACGACGTGCACCACGCGCTGCACGCGTGGCTGACGGGGGAACGGCAGGGGTACTACGCCGACTTCGGCGACCCCGAGGTCGTCAAGACGGTGTTCGAGGAGGCGTTCTTCCACGCCGGGCGGTTCTCCACGTTCCGGGGGAAGGTCTGGGGGGTGCCGGTGGACCGGGCCCGGGTGCCGGGCACCGCGTTCCTGGGGTACCTGCAGACCCACGACCAGGTCGGCAACCGCGCCGTCGGGGACCGCATCGGGCACTTGATGTCCCCCACCCGGCAGGCCGCGGGTGCGGCGCTGTACCTGCTGGGACCCTTCACACCCATGGTGTTCATGGGTGAGGAGTGGAACGCCTCCACGAAGTGGCAGTTCTTCACGAGCTTCCCCGACCCCGAACTGGGCAAGGCCGTCAGCGAGGGCCGGCGCGGGGAGTTCGGGCAGCACGGCTGGGACGCCGAGGACGTCCCGGACCCGCAGGACCCGACGACCAGGGAGAACTCGGTCCTGGACTGGGCCGAGGTCACCGAACCCGGGCACGCCCGGGTGCTCGCCTGGTACAGGACGCTGACGGCGCTGCGCCGGCGGCTGCCGGAGTTCACCGACCTGCGCGCGGTCCGGGTCGACGTCGCGGGCAACGCCCTGGTGCTGCACCGCGGCGACCACCGGGTCGTGGTGACGCTGGGGGCCGGAGCGGACGTGGACGTCGAGGGCGCGCCCGTCGAGGTCGTCGCGTCGTTCTCCGACGGCCCGGCGCCGGAACTGCTCGGCGAGGGCGTGCGCACGGCCGCCGAGTCCGTCGTCGTGCTGCGGGTGGCGTCGCAGGGGTGAGCGACGGCATCGACCCGGCCGAGCTGGTGCGCAGGGCCGCGGTGCGCATCGCGGCCCTGGCCCAGGACGGCCTGACGTACGCCGTCGGCGACCCGGCCAAGGACTACGACGCGGCGCGCTACCGCGAGCTGACCGAGCTCGCGGCCGACCTGCTGACGGCCGTCTCCACGACGCCGCGCGAGGTGCTGCGCGCCGTCCTGGACGCCGACGCCGGGTACGCGACGCCGAAGGTCGACGTCCGGGCCGGGGTCCTCGACGACCGGGAGCGGTTCCTGCTGCTGCGCGAGCGCAGCGACGGGCTGTGGTCGCTGCCGGGCGGCTGGGTCGACCCGGGTGACCGGCCCGCCGAGGCGGCCGTGCGGGAGGTGCGGGAGGAGACGGGCTACCCGGTCGAGGCGGTGAAGGTCGTCGGCGTCTGGGAGCGCGACGTGCGCGGCAAGCAGCCTCCGATGCCGGTCAGCGTGTTCCACCTGTACTTCCTGTGCCGCGTCACGGGTGAGCCGGCTCCCGCCAGCGAGCTGGAGACCCTCGACGTCGGCTGGTTCGGCCTGGACGAGCTGCCGCCGCTGAGCACGCGGCGGATCAGCCGCTGGGAGCTGGAGCGGGTGCTGGCCCACCACCGGGACCCGTCGCTGCCGACCGAGTGGGACTAGTCTGCACTGTTGCAAGCCACTTGCAACAACGACGACGACCCCGGAGGCCCTCCCCGTGCGCTGGACCCGCGACGACTCCCGCCGGCTGCTGCGACTGCTGGCGGTCGTGCTGGCCCTGCACGTCGTCGGCTGGGGCGTGCTGGGGTTGTTCGTCGTGCCCCACGAGTACAGCGTCGGTGAGCAGGTCTTCGGCTGGGGCCTGGGCCTGACGGCCTACGTCTTCGGGGTCCGGCACGCCTTCGACGCCGACCACATCGCCGTCATCGACGGCACCACCCGCAAGCTCACCGGGGACGGGCAGCGTCCGCTGTCGGTGGGTTTCTGGTTCTCCCTGGGCCACTCCAGCGTCGTGTTCGCGATGGCCGTCGTCGTCGCCACCGGCGCGAGGTTCGCCTCGGGGCTGGTGACCGACGGCAGCGCCGTGCACGACGCGCTCGGCGTCTTCGGCACCAGCGCCGCCGGCGTGTTCCTGTGGGTCATCGGCCTGGTGAACCTCGTGGCCCTGGCCGGCATCGTGCGCACGGCCCGCCGCCGCCGGCGCGGCGAGCTCGACGACGCCGCCCTGCAGCAGCACCTGGCGATCGACGGGGCGCTGGCCCGGCTCCTGCGCCGGTTCACCGCGCGCATCCGCTCCCCCCGGCAGGTCTACCCGGCCGGTCTCCTCATGGGGCTGGGTTTCGACACGGCCACCGAGGTCGCGCTGCTCGTCCTGGCCGGCACCGCGGCCGTCACGCTGCCCTGGTACGCCGTCCTGGTGCTGCCCGTGCTCTTCACCGCGGGCATGAGCCTGTTCGACACCCTCGACGGCGCCTTCATGAACCTCGCCTACGACTGGGCCCTGGCGAACCCGCTGCGGCGCCTGACCTACAACGGCGTCGTCACGGGCGTCTCGGTGGCCGTGGCCCTGGGCGTCGGGACGATCCAGCTCGGGTCCGTGCTGCACGAGGAGCTGGGCCTGGGCGGGGTCGCGACGTGGGTCTCCGGGCTGGACACCGAGTACGTGGGGTACGCGGTCGCCGGGCTGTTCGTCGTCGTGTGGGCCTGCGCGCTCGTGTGGTGGCGGGCGGCGCGCGAGCGCGTGCCTCAGGCCAGCTGAGCCCCGTCGCGCGCGAGCGCCGACAGCCGCGACACCGCGCGCAGGTACTTCTTGCGGTACCCGCCGTTCAGCAGCTCGTCGGTGAAGACGGCGTCGAACGGGACCCCCGAGGCGACCACCGGGATGTCGCGGTCGTAGAGGCGGTCGGCGAGCACGACCAGGCGCAGGCCGACCATCTGGTCGGTCACGGTGCTGACGGCGCGCAGGCACACGGCGCTCGTGGAGCCCACCATCGCGCCGTAGCGGCTGGGGTGGACCTCGGCCAGGTGCGCCAGAACGGTGGAGAAGTCGTCGAAGGTGGCGCCGTCGCGGCCGGCGGCGACGCGCTCGACGGCGGCGTCGTCCAGGGGGGCCGGCGCGGCGGGCAGCCCCCGGTGGCGGTAGTCCTCGCCGTCGACGCGCTGGACGGCGAACTGCCCGGCCAGGGCCTGGATCTCGCGCTGGAAGTCCTGCGCGGCGAACCGGCCCTCGCCCAGGGCCCCGGGCAGCGTGTTGGAGGTGGCGGCGAGGCGGACGCCGCGGTCGACGAGCTCGCGCATGAGCCGCGACATCAGGACGGTGTCGCCCGGGTCGTCGAGCTCGAACTCGTCGATGCACACGAGGTGGTGGGGCGCGAGGGCCTCGACGGCGGGCAGGAAGCCGAGGGCCCCGACGAGGTTGGTGTACTCCACGAACGTGCCGTAGGCCGCGGTCCCGCCGCCCTCGGTGACGACCTGGTGGTACAGCGAGGACAGCAGGTGGGTCTTGCCGACGCCGAACCCGCCGTCGAGGTACATCCCGGGCGGGCCGGCGGGAGCCGCGCGGCGCTTGAACAGGCCGCGCCTGGGGGCGGCCCCCTTCAGGACGCTCTCGCCGAAGGCGCTCATGCCGGCGACGGCCTCGGCCTGCGAGGGGTGGTCGGGCGAGGGCACGTACGTGGAGAAGCGCACGTCGGAGAAGCGCGGCGGCGGGACGAGCTCGGCGACCAGCTGCTGCGGCGGGACGCGCGGGTTGCGGTCGGCGAGGGAGTCGAGTCGCATCTGGGAGCCCGTCACGACCGCCCACCCTAGTGACGGTCCCGCGCCCCCGCCCGAGGGGTGTGCCAGGATCACCGACGGCGGGAACGGATCGGTGCGCACCGGCGTTCTCGTTGCCGACCGAGTCGCTGGAGGACACCCCGTGAGCACCCCGCTGGACACCGATGCCAAGCTCGCCGCCTACGCCCACCCGGAGAAGCTCGTCACGACGCAGTGGCTGGCCGAGCACCTGGGCGAGCCGGGCCTGGTCGTCGTCGAGAGCGACGAGGACGTCCTGCTCTGGGACACCGGGCACGTCCCCGGCTCGGTCAAGGTGGACTGGCACACCGAGCTCAACGACGAGGTGACGCGCGACTACGTCGACGGGGAGGGCTTCGCCCGGCTCATGTCGGCCAAGGGCGTCTCCCGCGAGGACACCGTCGTGATCTACGGCGACAAGAACAACTGGTGGGCCGCGTACGCGCTGTGGGTCTTCACCCTCTTCGGCCACGAGGACGTGCGGCTGCTCGACGGCGGCCGCGCGAAGTGGATCGCCGAGGGGCGCGAGCTGACGACCGACGCCCCGCCGCGCACCCCCACGCAGTACCCCGTCGTGGAGCGCCGCGACGAGCAGATCCGTGCGTTCAAGGACGACGTCCTCGCCCACATCAGCAGCGGTCCGGACGGGGCCGGCGGCAAGCTCGTCGACGTCCGCTCCCCGCAGGAGTACACCGGCGAGCGCACGCACATGCCGGACTACCCCGAGGAGGGCACCGTCCGCGGTGGGCACATCCCGGGCGCGGACAGCGTCCCGTGGGCCCGGGCCGCGGCCGAGGACGGGACGTTCAAGTCCCGCGCCGAGCTCGAGGCGATCTACTCCGGCGAGAAGGGCCTGTCCCCCGACGACGACGTGATCGCCTACTGCCGCATCGGGGAACGTTCCAGCCACACGTGGTTCGTGCTGTCCGAGCTGCTCGGGTTCGAGAAGGTGCGCAACTACGACGGCTCCTGGACCGAGTGGGGCAACGCCGTGCGCGTGCCGATCGTCAAGGGCCCGGAGAAGGGCTCGCTCAAGTGACCTCCGAGCTGGACGACGACCCGGTCGCGGGGCTGCCGCCCGCGATGGCCGAGATCGTCGAGGACTTCCAGGCCCTCGGCGAGCGCGAGCGGCTGCAGCTGCTCCTGGAGTTCAGCCAGGGCCTGAAGCCGCTGCCGGCGGAGTTCGAGGGACACCTGGAGAAGATGGAGCGGGTCGACGAGTGCCAGTCGCCCGTCTTCGTCCACGCCGAGGTCGACGCCGACCGGGCCGTGCACCTGCACGTCTCGGCCCCGGCGGAGGCACCGACGACGCGGGGGTTCGCCGGGGTCCTGCAGGAGGGCCTGGAGGGGCTGCCGGCGGACGTCGTGCTCGACCTGCCGCCGGACGTGTGCCACCGCCTCGGCCTGGAGCAGGCCGTGAGCCCGCTGCGCATGCGCGGCATGACGGGGATGCTGGCGCGGGTCAAGCGCCAGGTCCGCGTGGCGACCGCCGCCTGATCCTCCCGCACCACCCCTGACGGTTCCAGGAGAGGGACGTCGCCGTGACGCACACCGCCGACCTCGGTTCGAGGTTGCAGGACGCCCACCCCTCGCTCCCGGTCGTCCTCGTGGGCGAGGCGAGGCTGCCCACGACGTCCGGGACGTTCCGGGCGCTGGCCTACCGGCAGGCCGACGGGGTCGAGTACCTCGCGCTCGTCACCGGGGACCTCGGTGACGGGCACGACGTGCTGGTGCGCCTGCACTCGGAGTGCCTCACCGGGGACGTCCTCGGGTCGTTGCGCTGCGACTGCGGTCCGCAGCTGCACGCCGCGCTGGAGGCGATCACCGCCGAGGGGCGCGGGGTGGTCCTGTACCTGCGGGGGCAGGAGGGCCGCGGGATCGGGCTGGCCGAGAAGATCGCGGCCTACGCGCTGCAGGAGCAGGGCCGGGACACCGTCGAGGCCAACGTGGACCTCGGCCTGCCGGTGGACGCGCGCGACTACACCGGTGCCGTCGCCGTCCTGCGCGACCTCGGCGTGCGCGACGTCGAGCTCATGACGCACAACCCCGTGAAGGTGCGGGCCCTGGAGGCGCACGGCGTGCCGGTGCTGCGCCGCCGGGACCTGCCCGTGGCGCAGACCGTCGACAACCTGCGCTACCTGCGGACGAAGCGCGACCGGATGGGCCACGAGCTGCCGGGGGTGGACTGATGACCGTCCACGCCCCGGACCCGGGCACGCAGGTCGAGCAGGACGCACGGGCCCGGGACTGGGACCTGCTGCTGGCACTGGCCCGCGAGGACGACCCGGTGGTGGTGGCGGCGGGGTTGCGGGCCCGGGCCGGCGGCGACCTCGTCGACCGCTACGCGCCGCTGCTGCTCGCGGGCCGGCGCGGTGTCGTGGCCCAGCTCGGGCAGAGCCTCGACGGGTGCATCGCGACCCGCTCGGGGGACGCGAACTTCGTGACGGGCGACGCCGACCGGGAGCACCTGCACCGGTTGCGCGCGCTCGTGGACGCCGTGGTCGTGGGCCCGGGGACCGTCGACGCGGACGACCCGCAACTGACGGTGCGGGCGGTCACCGGTCCCAACCCGGTCCGGGTCGTCCTCGACCCGCGCGCCAACCTGCACGACCGCGCCGTGCTGGCCGACCCGCGGACGGTGTGGATCCGCGGCGACCTCGCGCGCGACCCCGTCGCGGTGCTGGCCGGGCTGCGCGACGCCGGGCTGCGGCGCGTCCTCGTCGAGGGCGGCGGCTGCACCGTGAGCGACTGGGTCGCGGCGGGGGTCGTGGACCGGCTGTACCTGACCGTCGCGCCGCTGGTCATCGGTCGCGGCGGCCGGCGCGGGCTGGCGCTGCCGGACGTCGAACCGTTGCGGGACTGCCTGCGCCCCGACTCCCGGCGGCACCTGCTGGGTGAGGACGTGTGCTTCGAGCTGGACCTGCGAGGCTGAACGGGACGCAGCAGACGCAGGAGGGGCCGGGTCCGTCGCCGGACCCGGCCCCTCGGGGGTGGGCGATACTGGGATCGAACCAGTGACCTCTTCCGTGTCAGGGAAGCGCGCTACCGCTGCGCCAATCGCCCGCGCTGCGTGCAGAACACTACCGGACGCGGCAGGCGGCCGAGGACGCGGGCCCGGTCCGGCGGTCGGTTCAGCGGTCGGCGAGGAACGCCGGCAGCCGGTCGAGCGACTGCGCGGCGGCAGCCTCGTCGTGGCCGGGCGGACTGTCGTCGACGACCAGGTGCGCGTCCCCGTCGGGGTCGTCGGCCACGGCGTGCACCTGCAGGGCGAGGTCGGCCGGGGACCGCACCCCCGCCGCGAGGCCCTGGGCGGGGTGGAACAGGACGACCTCGGTCACGGACCGGTCATCCCGCGACGGTCACCGCGACCGCGACCCGGGAACCCCTCATCCGGCCACGACGCTGCAGGAACCCTTCGACGGCGTCGAAGAGCTGGAACAGCACGCCGTACTTGGCCGCCAGCCGCCGTTCGACCTCGGGCAGTTCCTGCGCGGCCAGCACCTCGGCCTGCGCGTCGACGGGACGCCCCAGCGGTTTCCCGCGCTGGGTGCAGGGTGCGACGAGGACGTGCGGGTCGCGGCGCACCCGCTTGACCTTGCCCGTGGTGTCCTGCGTGACGAGCGCGATCCGCCCGTCGCCCAGCGGTGCCGACCACACCGGGGTGCCGACGGGACGGCCGTCCCGGCGGAACGTCGTCAGCAGGACGTAGGACGTCTGCCCCAGCAGTTCCTGCACGCGCTCGGTCCGGTCGGTCACGGCGGTCCACTCCCTCTCTCGGACTCCTGGTGCAGCACGCCGTCGAGGTCGCGCAGCCGGTCCAGCCCCTTCAGGGCCTGGGCCATCCGCCGGTTCCCCGAGAGTTCCTCGCGGTGGCCCGCGAGGAAGTTCCAGTAGCCGGCGGTGAACGGGCAGGCGTCCTCGCCGACCCGTACGCGGGGATCGTAGCGACAGCCGCCGCAGAAGTCGCTCATCCGGTCGATGTACGCGCCGCCCGACGCGTACGGCTTGGTGGCCAGCACCCCGTGGTCGGCGTGCTGGGACATACCCACGACGTTCGTGGTCATGACCCAGTCGTAGCCGTCGACGAAGTTCCTCCAGAACCAGTCGGCGAGGTCCGCCGGGCGGTAGCCGCGCTGCAGTCCCCAGTTCCCCAGCACCATGAGGCGCGGGATGTGGTGGACCCAGCCCTCGTCCCGGACCCCGGCCAGGACGTGCTTGAGGCAGTTCGCCTCCACGGCGTCCGCATCCAGGTCGGCGAACCAGCGCGGGAGCTCCTGGTGCGCCCCCAACGCGTTGCGCTGCTTGTAGTCCTCCCCCAGGTGCCAGTACAGGTGCCAGGTGTAGGAGCGCCAGCCGACGACCTGGCGCACGAAACCCTCGACCGAGGCCAGCCGCACCCGGTGCTCACGGCCGTGCTCCTCGGCCCGGCGGGCGACCTCGACGGGGTCGAGCAGCCCCAGGTTCAGGGGGGCGGACAGCAGCGAGTGCGCCATCCACTCGTCCCCGGCGAGCATGGCGTCCTCGTAGGTGCCGAACTGCTCCAGCCGGTCGCTGAGGAAGTGCCGCAGCGCGCGCAGCGCCTCCCGCCGGGTCGCCGCGAACCGGCGCGGGCCGTCCGAGCCGGTGAACTCGACCCCGTCGTCGCGGGCCCACCGGTCGAGGTCCTCGCGCACTCCGGCGTCGATGTCGTCCTCGGTGGGCCACCAGGGTTCGGCGACGTCCAGGGACTCCTGGCGCGGTGGCCCCGAACGGTTGTCCTGGTCGTAGTTCCAGGACCCTCCGAGCGGTGCCTCGCCGTCCATCAGCAGCCCGTGGTGGCGCCGGACGTCGCGGTAGAAGTCCTCCATGAGCAGGCGCTTGTCCCCGCGCCGGTCGGCCCAGCCCGCGAACTGCTCCTCGGACACGACGAAACCCCGCGAGGCGAGGACCTCGACGTCCGGCAGGGACCGCACGAACCGGCGCGCGCGGTAGGACGTGGGGTCGCAGACGCTGACGGGTCCGCCGCACTCGGCGAGGGCCTCGCGGTAGGTGCCGGCCTGCACGAAGACGGCCCGCTCCCCCAGCTCGGCGGCCCGGTGTCGCAGCGCCGACAGGAGCAGGTGCGCCTTGCGCCGGTGGTAGCGCCCGCGCCGGAACACGTCCTGCGACTCCACGAGCAGGACCGGTTGCCGGGGGGTGTCGAGGAAGTGCGGGCCGAGCTGGTCGGCGAACAGCCAGCGCCGGGTGTCCGGGGAGCGGTCGGGGAGGTCGGGCACCTCGCCACTCTCGCCGCGTCCGCGCCCTCGAGCACCTCGAACCGGCTCAGAACCGGCTCAGAACGGGCTCAGAACGGGCTCAGAACCGGGCGGTCTCCCCCCGCGCCACGACCCGGACGACGCTGTCCAGGCCCCGGCGCGCGACCTCGGCGGTGAAGTCGCCCAAGGGCGAGCGGAAGACGCCGTAGTCGTCGACGTGGACCGGGACGGCCCGCCGGGGACGGACGAGTTCGAGCAGGTCGGCGCCGCCGACGCCGTCCAGGGTGACGACCAGACCACCGGGCAGCGTGGTCCCGCCCAGGTGCAGGACGGCGAGGTCCACGTCCGGGAACCGGTGCGGGACCTCGCGCAGCTCCGGCACGTTGAGCGTGTCCCCCGAGACGTAGACCCGGCGCCGCACGGGGCCGCCCACGGGCCCGAACTCCAGGACGCTGCCCATGACGGGTGGCAGCAGCGCCTGCGCGAGCCCGGGGGCGTGCCGGCCGGGTGCGGCCGTCACGCGCACCTGGTCGCCCCCGGCGACCAGGACCCGCGACTCCCAGGTCCGCAACCCGCTGACGTCCTCGAACCCGTACCGGCGCACGAGCCGCCGCTCGGCGTGCCGCGTGGTCAGGACCGGCACGTCGTGGTCGAGGCCGCGGCGGGCGACCCGGTCGAAGTGGTCGCCGTGCAGGTGGGACAGCACGATCCCGGACAGGGGTGGGAGCCGGTCCACCGCGAGGGCGGGGTCGGTCAGCCGCCGCGACACCAGGCCCTTGCCCAGGTAGGCGAACTGCCCCCGGTGCAGGAAGTTCGGGTCGGTCAGCAGCGTCAGGTCCCCCCAGCGCAGCAGGACCGTCGCGGTGCCGATGAACGTCAGGGACAGGGTGTCGGCGTCGACGGGGTCCGGGGAGTCCACGCCGAGGGGTTACCCGCACCCACCCCGGGTAACCCCCCGTCGTGGACGATCACGAACGCGAGCGGTACCTGGCCGTGTACCTCAACGACCACCTCGCCGGGGCCACGGCCGGCTGCACCCGGTTCACGCGCAGCGCCCGGGCGCACGCGGGGTCGGCGACCGGGAGCGAGCTGTCCCGGCTGGCCGCCGAGTGCGAGGAGGACCGCCGGGCCCTGCGGCACTGGATGGGCGTGCTGGGGGTGCCGGTGAAGGCGCCGCTGCCGCTGGCCGGGCGCGTGGCCGAGGCCGTCGGGGCGCTGAAGCCGAACGGCCGGCTGGTGCGCCGCTCCCCGCTGCGCACGGTCGTCGAGCTGGAGGGACTGCTGCTCGGCGTGCAGGGCAAGGGCGCGGGCTGGCGCAGCCTGCGGGAACTGGCCCGCACCGACGCGCGCCTGGACGCCGGCGCCCTGGAGGAGCTCGTGCGACGGGCCGACCGGCAGGCCACGGAGCTGGAACGGCTGCGGCGCACGGCCGTCCTCGCCGTCCTGGGCGCCTGACGTGCGGGACCGGTCGCTCCTGGCGGGGCTGCTGATGGGCGTCGGGCTCGCCGGCTTCCTCGACGAGACGGTGTTCCACCAGCTGCTGCACTGGCACCACTTCTACGACCGGTCCACCTCGACGGCCGGGCTCGTCTCCGACGGCTGGTTCCACGCCGGGAGCTGGCTGGCGGTCGTCGCGGGTCTGTTCTTGTTCGCCGACCTGCAGCGCCGCCGGGTCACCGACCGGCGGCGGGTGGTGGCGGGGACCCTCCTCGGCTGGGGAGGTTTCCAGCTGTACGACGGCCTGGTGCAGCACAAGGCGCTCGGGTTGCACCAGATCCGCTACGGCGTCGACCTGCTGGCCTACGACCTCGTCTGGAACGGCGCGGGCCTGCTGGCCGTGCTCGCCGGGGTCGTCGTCCTGCGCCGCCGGCGTCGCGTGCCCGGGCCGCCCGGGTGATCCCCGGCGCCCTGCTGCTGGCCGCCGCGGCCGGGCTGACCGCCTGCTACCTGGTGGCCGAGCAGCGGCTGCACGCCCGCGGCGACCGCTGGCCCGTGCGGCGGACGGCGGCCGCGACCGGGTGCGCCGCCGCGCTGGCCGCCGCCGGGCTGTGGCCAGCGCGCTCGGCCACCGACGAGGTCGCGGTGCACCTGCTGGTGACGATGGCGGCCCCGCTGCTGTTGGCCCTGTCGGCGCCGGTGGGCCTGACCCTGCGGGTGCTGCCCCCGGGTCCGCGCCGGGCCCTGGTGGGGGCGCTGCACCACCCGTGGTCGCGGGCGGTGACGTGGTGGCCGGTCGCGACGGTGCTGGAGGCCGCCGGGCCGTGGCTGTTCTACCTGGCGCCCGTCCCGCACGCCCTGCACCCGGCGCTGATGGTCCACATGGTGCTGGCCGGGTGGCTGTTCGCGACCGTCGTCGCCGGACCCGACCCCGTGCGCGGGCGGCCGGGCGTGCGGACGTGCCTGCTGGCGCTGCTCGTCGTCTTCGCCGTCCACGGGACCGTCGCCAAGCTGTGGTTCGCCGCCGGGGCGGGCGCGGCCGCGCAGGTGCTCGCGTACGGCGGGGACGTCGTGGAGGTCGCGACGGCCGTCGCGGTGTGCGCGCGCTGGTACCGCCGCGTCACGCCCAGACCGTCGCGTGCGCCGCGAACCCTGCCGGGTCGTGCACCGGGATGACGCACAGCAGGTGACCCCCGGGCGCCCGCAGCGTGCGGCACCCCTGCCAGGCCGACACCTCGACGACCCCCAGTCCCACCAGCCGCCGCACCTCGGCGTCGACGTCGTCGGTCTCCACGTCGACGTGGAAGCGGGGCTCGCCGTCCTGCAGCGCCTGGACGGCGACCACCAGCCCGGGGAACGCTCCGGGCAGGGAGACGAACTGCGGTTCGCCGGGTTCGGGTTCCGTGCCGGTGCCCAGCGCCTGCGACCAGAAACCCGCCGCCGACGGGGCGTCGGCGGCGGGGACGTCGATCAGCAGCGTCGAGAACCGGCTGCGGTGCACGGGGTCAGCGGTTCGGCTCGTCGGTCGGGGCGGCGGCCGGCTGGTCGGCGGGGGTGTCGGTGGAGGTGTCGGTGGAGGTGTCGGCGGGAACGTCGACCTTGCCCAGGCGGGTGGCGCCCTCGGCGTCGCGCGTCGCCCCGGCGGCCTCCTCCCGGGCCCGCTTGAGCGCCTCGGCGGGGTCCTCCAGCACCACGTCGGGCAGACCCGTGTCGTGCTGCTCGGGAGCGGGGCGCTCGGTCCTGCCCGCCCCGGGACCGTCGTTCTGGAAGGAGTTGAACATCGAGCCGAAACCCTTGAGCGCGTCGTTGAGCTCGCTCGGCACGATCCAGACCTTGTTCGCGTCGCCGCGGGCGATCTGCGGCAGCGTCTGCAGGTACTGGTAGGCCAGCAGCTTCGGGTCAGGGTCGCCGCGGTGGATCGCGTCGAACACCTGGGTGATGGCCTTCGCCTCACCCTGCGAGCGCAGGATCGCGGCCTGGGCCGACCCCTCGGCCCGCAGGATCGAGGACTGCTTCTCGCCCTCGGCCGTCAGGATCTGCGACTGCTTGAGCCCCTCGGCGTTCAGGATCGCCGCGCGCCGGTCGCGTTCGGCGCGCATCTGCTTCTCCATGGAGTCCTGGACGCTGGCCGGCGGGTCGATCGCCTTGAGCTCCACGCGGTTCACGCGGATGCCCCAGCGGCCGGTGGCCTCGTCGAGCACCCCGCGCAGCTGGCCGTTGATCTGGTCACGGCTGGTCAGGGTCTGCTCGAGGTCCAGGGACCCGATGACGTTGCGCAGGGTCGTGACGGTGAGCTGCTCGATGCCCTGGATGTAGTTGGCGATCTCGTACGTCGCCGACTTCGGGTCGGTCGGCTGGTAGTAGATGACGGTGTCGATGCTCACCACGAGGTTGTCGGAGGTGATGACCGGCTGCGGCGGGAACGAGACGACCTGCTCGCGCAGGTCGACGTTGGCGCGGACCTTGTCGATGAAGGGGACGAGGAAGTGCAGCCCGGCCTCCAGCGTCCGCGAGTACCGCCCCAGCCGTTCGACGATCACCGCCGTGGCCTGCGGCACGATGCGGATCGTGCGGATGATGACCGTCACCACGAACAGGATGACGAGCACCAGCACGACGAGGGTCACGACGTTGTCCATCAGGGCTCCGGGATCTGCGTCGGGGCGGGTGGTGCGGGAGGTTCCGGCAGGGGGCCGACCACGGCCGTGGCGCCGTCGATGGCGGTGACCACGACGTCCTCGCCGACGTCGAAGACCGCCCCGGTCGAGCGGGCCGACCACGTCTCGCCCACGAGCTTGACCTGCCCACCGCGCGCGGTGACCTCGGCCAGCACCATCGCCGGGCGCCCGATGAGCGCCGGGGTGTTCGTCGTGCCGCTCGGCGGCATCCGCAACCGGCGCAGCAGGATCGGCCGGATGGTGCCGATGAGCAGGGCGGCCACGACGGCCGCCACGAGCACCTGCCCGACGAAACCCAGCCCCGCGGCGTCGGCGAGGGCGCCGGCGAGCGCCCCGCCGGCCAGCATGGCGAAGACGAGGTCGATCGCGGTGATCTCGAGGATCCCCAGGACCAGCGCGGCGGCGATCCAGATGAGCCAGCTGCGGTCCAGCAGCGCGTCCAGGAACTCCATCGTGATCACCCCCTGCGGCGGATCCTACCCACGCCCACCGGCAGGGAGCCGACCGCGACACCGACGAGGACCCCCACGACCGTGCCCGCGGTGTTCATGGCCCAGTCGTCGGTCGTGCAGGAACGGCCCAGGGCGGGCACGGCCGCCTGCACGGCCTCGACCCCCGCCGACAGCGCCGACCCGCCGAGGACGACGAGCACGGGCCGGCGCAGCAGCAGGACGCCGAACACCGCGGCGGGCACGAACAGCGCGACGTTGGCCAGCAGCTCGACGCTGCCGAGGGAGGGCAGCGTGAAGCCGGCCTGGCACCACTGCTCGGCGCGGCGCCCGCGCCCGTCGGGGGCCAGGGTCAGCCCCACGACGGGCAGCAGCGCAGCGGCGAACAGCCACGCCGCCGCCCGGGGGCGACGGCGCACGGCCAGTCCCCAGGGCCGCGCACGCCACGACGAGCAGCAGCAGGGCCACGGGCACGGCCGCGGCGTGCTCGACCAGGAAGGTCGGTAGCGCCCCCACGCCGCGTTCAGTCCTGCCCGTACTCGCTCAGCGGCGGGCAGGAGCAGACGAGGTTGCGGTCCCCGGCGGCGCCGTCGATGCGCCGCACCGGCGGCCAGTACTTCGCCCGCGGGTCCATGCCGTTCGGGTAGACCGCCTCGGTGCGCGAGTACGGGTGGTCCCAGTCCCCCACGAGCGCGGCGGCCGTGTGCGGGGCGTGGCGCAGCGGGGAGTCCTCCACGGCCCAGCGGCCCTCGGCGATCTCGCGCACCTCCGCGGCGATGGCGAGCATCGCGTCGCAGAACCGGTCGAGCTCGGCGAGGTCCTCGCTCTCGGTCGGTTCGACCATGAGGGTCCCCACGACGGGGAACGACATCGTCGGGGCGTGGAACCCGTGGTCGACGAGGCGCTTGGCGACGTCGTCGACCGTGACGCCCGTGGCCTTGGTCATCGGCCGCAGGTCCAGGATGCACTCGTGGGCCACGAGCCCGCCCGGCCCGCGGTACAGGACGGGGAACGCCTCGGACAGCCGGGCCGCGACGTAGTTGGCCGACAGGACGGCCTGGACGGTCGCGGCGCGCAGCCCGTCGGGGCCCATGAGGCGCAGGTAGGCCCACGGGATCGGCAGGATCCCCGCCGAACCGTACGGGGCGGCCGAGACCATCCCCACCCCGCCGGCGTCGGGGGCGGTGGAGGGCAGGAACGGCGCGAGGTGGGAGCGGACCGCGACGGGCCCGACGCCGGGGCCGCCACCGCCGTGCGGGATGCAGAACGTCTTGTGCAGGTTCAGGTGCGAGACGTCGGCGCCGAACTTGCCGGGCCGGGCCAGGCCGACGAGGGCGTTGAGGTTCGCGCCGTCGACGTAGACCTGCCCACCGGCGTCGTGGACGAGCCCGCAGACCTCGCGGATCGACTCCTCGTACACCCCGTGCGTGGAGGGGTAGGTGACCATGAGCGCGGCCAGGTCGTGGGCGTGCTCGGACACCTTGGCGCGCAGGTCGTCCAGGTCGACGTTGCCGGCCTCGTCGCAGGCCACGACGACGACCTTCAGCCCGGCCATGACGGCGCTGGCGGCGTTCGTGCCGTGCGCGGAGCTGGGGATGAGGCAGACCGAGCGCTCCCCGTGGCCCTGGGCCACGTGGTAGGCGCGGATGGCCAGCAGCCCGGCGAACTCCCCCTGCGAACCGGCGTTGGGCTGCAGCGAGACCGCGTCGTAGCCGGTGACCTCGGCGAGCCAGCGCTCGAGGTCGGCGACGAGCTCGGCCGTCCCCGCGAGCTGGTCGGCGGGGGCGTACGGGTGCAGGTCGGCGAACTCGGGCCAGGAGATCGGCTCCAGCTCGGTCGTGGCGTTGAGCTTCATCGTGCACGAGCCCAGCGGGATGGCCCCGCGGTCCAGGGCGTAGTCGGCGTCGGACAGCCGGCGCAGGTAGCGCAGCATCGCCGTCTCGGAGCGGTGCTGCGAGAACACTGGGTGCGTCAGGTACTCCGACGTGCGGCGCAGGGCCGCGGGCAGCGCGGGTTCGGCGCTCACCTCGGCGGGGTCCAGGCCGAACCCGGCCAGGGCCGCCGCGACGTGGGCGTCGGTGGTCGTCTCGTCGACCGTGAGCCCGACGTGGTCGGCGTCGACGAACCGCAGGTTCACCCCGGCGGCCACCGCGGCGTCGACGACGGCGCGCGCCCGGCCCGGGACCCGGGTCAGGACCGTGTCGAAGAAGGCGTCGTGGACGACCTCGACGCCGCCCGCCCGCAGGGTCTGCGCGAGCGCGGCGGCGCGGCGGGCGACCTGGGCCCCGATGGCGCGCAACCCCTCCGGGCCGTGCCAGACGGCGTAGCAGCCGGCCATCACGGCCAGCAGGACCTGGGCGGTGCAGATGTTGGAGGTGGCCTTGTCGCGGCGGATGTGCTGCTCGCGGGTCTGCAGCGCCAGGCGGTAGGCCGGGTTGCCGTCGGCGTCGACGGAGACCCCGACGAGCCGGCCGGGCAGGGACCGCTCCAGGCCCTTGCGCACGGCCATGTACGCCGCGTGCGGACCACCGGCGCCCATCGGGACGCCGAAGCGCTGGCTGGAGCCCACGGCGACGTCGGCGCCGAACTCGCCCGGTGCGACGAGCTGGGTCAGCGCGAGCAGGTCGGCGGCGGCCACGGCGACGGCCCCGCGGGCGTGGGCGTCGGCCACGACGGGCGCGAGGTCGCGGACCTTGCCCGAAGCGCCCGGGTACTGCACGAGCAGGCCGAAGACCGCGTCCAGACCGGCCAGCGGCTCGGGGGCGTCGAGGTCGACGACGGCCAGCTCCAGCCCCAGCGGCAGCGCACGGGTGCGCAGGACCGCGAGGGTCTGCGGCAGGACGTCGGCGTCGACGGCGAAGACGGCACCGGCGGGGGCCTTGGACGTCCGGCGCGCCAGCGTCATGGCCTCGGCGGCGGCGGTGCCCTCGTCGAGCAGGGAGGCGTTGGCGATCGCCAGGCCCGTCAGGTCGGTGACCGCGGTCTGGAAGTTCAGCAGGGCCTCCAGCCGCCCCTGGGAGATCTCCGGCTGGTACGGCGTGTACGCCGTGTACCAGGCCGGGTCCTCCAGGACGTTGCGGCGCACCACGGCCGGGGTGCGGGTGCCGACGTACCCGAGACCGATCATCGAGGGGACCACGCGGTTCTTCGCGGCCAGCGCGCGCAGCGCGGCCGTCACCGACGTCTCGTCGAGCGCCTCGGGCAGGTCGAGCACGCCGTCGCGGATCCCCGCGGGCACGGCCCGGTCCACGAGGTCGTCGAGGGAGTCCAGGCCCACGACGGACAGCATCCGGGCCACGGCCGCGGCGTCCGGGCCGATGTGGCGGGCGCTGAACGGCAGGGCCGCCGGTTCGGGGGTGAACTCGGGCAGTTCGGTGGCGGGGACGGACGGCGAGGACATCGGCTCTCCGGAGGTCGTGGACTGGGTGGACCTCCCCGTCTGTCACCCACCCGCGGGTGAGCTCCAGAGCGGCCAACCCCACGTGGTCCTTCCGCCTGAGAGGTTCCGGGGATGTTGCCCCTTCGGCGCCCCGATCGGTCAGGATCGGGATCTCTCCCACACGAGGTGAACGGCCAGCCTCCACTCTACGGGTTCGGCGCGCCGCTATGGTCTGCGCCGTGATCAGCCTCGCCGTCTGCAGCGCCAAGGGCGGGGTGGGCAAGACCTCCGTCGTCCTCGGGCTCGCCTCGGCCGCCCTCCACCGCGGCACCAGCGCCCTCGTCGTCGACCTGGACCCCCAGGCGGACGCCACGTCCGGCCTGGACGTGACGGCCCAGCGGGCCCACGACGTGGCCGCGGTCCTGTCGGCCCCCAAGCGCAGGGTCGCCGAGGAGGCCGTCGCGCCCAGCGGCTGGGTCGACGACCACCCCGGTCTGCTCGACGTGCTGACGGGCTCGGACGCCTCGGCCGGCCTGGACACCCCCGACGCGGACGAGGAGACGCTGAAGTCGTTGCGGCGCGCGCTGAAGAAGCTCGACGACCACGCGCTGGCCCTGCTCGACACCCCGCCCTCGCTCAACGGCCTGACGCGCTCGGCGTGGCGGGCGGCCGACGCCGTCCTCGTCGTCTCCGACGCCAGCCGGTTCTCCGTCGCCGCCGTGGACCGCACGGTGCGGGAGGTGCGCGCCCTGCGGCAGGCCCCCCGGATCGTCGGCATCCAGGTCAACCGCTTCACCCCGCGCTCGGGCGAGCAGAGGTTCCGGTACGAGGAGCTGCGGGCGCTGTTCGGCGACCTCGTCCTGGAGCCCCTGCCCGACCGGGTGTCGGTGCCGCAGTCGCAGGGCGCCGGCGTCCCCCTGCACGCGCTGAGGACCCGGACGGCCAGAACGCTTGCGGGGCAGTTCGACAGCATCCTGGACCGGGTGCTCGCCCCCGCGTGAGGGAACCGTTCCGGGGTGCGGTACGTCCAAGGTGCGGGATGATCCGCGAGCGTCTACCGTCCTGAGACGGCGTGCGCCCGGGGAACACCCCCGTTGGTGCCGCCCCCGCTCTGCCCGCGCACGCTGCGGGTCCTAGGAGGTCCTGTGACGTCGTCCAACACCCCCCTCGAAGCCGGCCAGCCCACCTCCCGCGCGCCACGCCTCGTGCGCCCCGCCCGACCGGCCGGTGCCGTCCCCGCGCCCGTGCGCCTGCCGGCCACCGACCCCGAGTCCGACCGCATCACCGGCCTCGTCCAGCGCCTGCGGGCGCAGTGGACCCGCTCGGGCGCGGACATCGCCACCCGCCTGCGCCCCGGCGTCGACGACGCCCGCCTGGACGCCGTGGAACGCCAGCTGGGCCTGCTCCTGCCCCGCGGGGCGCGTGCCTGGTGGCGGGCGATCGACGGGGTCGACCCCGTCCGCACCGCCTACCGCACCAGCGCCCCCAGCGTCGGCCCCGGCGGCTGGGTCCCGCTGACCCTCGAGGAGGCCCTGCGACGGGCCAGCGGGCAGGGCCCCGGACTCGCCGCCCCGCCGGCGCTGCTGCCCCTGTTCGCCCGCGACGAGGAGCTGATCGCCGTCCGGCTCGGCAGCAGCCGGGCCGTCGCCGAGCAGATCGTGCTGGCCGACGACGGGGAGGGCTACCAGCACTCCTGGCGCGTCGGGCTCGACGAACTGCTCGGCGCCTGGGCGGACTCGCTGCTGGCCGCGGTGATCTGGCTGCCCGACGCCCACGACTGGGTGAGCGACCCCTTCGCCATGCAGGCCCTCCCCCGCCGCGAGTTGGTGGAATAGGAGCTGGTCCAGGCGGCGACGTTCGCGCCGGACGCTCAGAACGACGAACGGCCCTTGGGATCCGCCAGGATCCAGGGGCCGCTCGTCGTTCTGAGCGTCCGGCGCGAACACGTGGAGCCGCCCGGACCAGCGACCAGAAGGTTCAGCCCGCTTCGCGGGCGGCGCGGCGGCGGGACAGCTCGTCGGCCAGGACCATCGGGTCCTGCCCCTCCTGGGGCTGCTCGCGGTCGGCGGGGCGTTCGCTGGGCAGCGAGGCGAGCTCACCCTCGACCTCGCGCCACACGCGGCCGACGGCGATGCCGAAGACGCCCTGACCGCCCTGGACGAGATCTATGACCTCGTCGGCCGAGGTGCACTCGTAGACGCTGGCCCCGTCGGACATGAGGGTGATCTGCGCGAGGTCCTCGACACCGCGTTCGCGCAGGTGGGTCACGGCCGAGCGGATCTGGTGCAGCGAGACGCCGGTGTCCAGGAGCCGCTTGACGACCTTCAGGACCAGGATGTCGCGGAAGCCGTAGAGCCGCTGCGACCCCGATCCGGAGGCACTGCGCACGCTGGGCTCGACCAGGCCGGTGCGGGCCCAGTAGTCGAGCTGGCGGTAGGTGATCCCGGCGGCCTTGCACGCGGTCTGCCCGCGGTAGCCGACCTCGTCGTCGAGGTCCGGCAGGTCCTCGGCGAACAACAGACCCTGCGCACGCGCGGGTCGGGACACCTTCCGCGACCCTGCGACTGTGTCGCCACTGCTCACGCCGGCCTCCTCGTCATCGCCACCCGACGGGAGTTCGACCGGGAGCGTCCTGCACACTGACCGTAGAAGAGCACCCCCGGAGCGTCAACGAGGCGCGCGGCGCGGCGTGCGCCGTGACCCGTTCGTGACCCGGACGGCCCTGTTCGCCTCGTCCTACTGCTCTCCCGCCCCGGACTCGAAGTCCTCGGGCGAGATGTGGTCGAGGAACTCGCGGAACTTCTCGACCTCGTCCTCGTCCTCGTCGGGGACCGGGACGCCGCCCGAGTCCAGGACGCCTTCGGCGCTGACGATCGGGCACCCGACCCGCAGGGCGAGCGCGATGGCGTCCGACGTGCGCGAGCTGACCGTCAGGCCCCCGTCGAAGGCGAGTTCGGCGTAGTAGACGTTGTCCTTGACCGCGACGATCCGCACCTCCTCGAGGCGGCGGCCGACGGCCTCGATGACGTCCTTGAGCAGGTCGTGGGTCAGCGGCCGGGGCGGCACGACCCCCTGCTGGGCGAAGGCGATGGCGCTGGCTTCCGGGGCACCGATCCAGATCGGCAGGTACCGGTCGCCGTCGCGCTCGCGCAGCAGCACGATCGGGTTGTTGGAAGGCATCTCGACCCTGACGCCGATGACATCGAGCGCACGCACGGGTTCACCGTACCCCCGAACGGGGCCGGGGGCGGATCAGCGCGTGCCGCGCCCCAGGGCGCCGGCCACGAGCGCGGTGTGCAGCCGCAGGCAGGCGGCGGCGATCTCGCGGGTCACCTGGTCGGCGCGCGCGGCCTGCTCGGCCGAACCGGAGCGTTGCCCCGAACGCTGCAGCGGCGCCGCGACCTGCTCGGCGAGGGCGACCTCGCGGTCGGCCGCCGAGCGGAAGATCCGCAGGTGGCGCGCCTCGATGCCGTGGGCGGACAGGTCCGCGGCGGCCCGCAGGACCTCCAGGGCCTCCCCGTCGTACCAGGGACCACCAGGGGCGGGTGACAGGACCCCGAAGCCCTCCAGGGCGTCGAGGAGGTCGGCCTCCACGCCGGACTCGCGCAGCAGTTCGCTGCGGGTCAGCCGCAGCCTGGCGGCGTGCCCGTCGAAGCGGTCGGCTCCCGGTACGCCCGTGACGGCCGGTGCCCCCGGCACGCGCGGGGCGGCGTCCACCGGTTCGGGGAGCTCAAGTCCGCGGTCGAGCGCCTCGAGGTTCTCCCGGATCACCTTCAGCGGCAGGTAGTGGTCGCGCTGGGCGGACAGCACGTACCGCAGCCGGTCGACGTCGTCGGAGGAGAACTTGCGGTAGCCGGCCGCGGTGCGTCCCGGCTCGACGAGACCCTGCTCCTCGAGGAAGCGGATCTTGGAGATGGTGAGGTCGTCGAACTCGGGGCTGAGGATCGCCATGACCTCCCCGATGGTCATGCGCGGGAGGCTGGGGTCCAGCCGACGGGCTCCGGCGGCGCTCACGAGCGGCCCGCCACGCGGGGGCTGGGGTGGAACTCCAGGCGGTACTTGCCGATCTGCACCTCGTCGCCCGCGCTCAGCAGGACGTCGTCGATGCGCTCGCGGTTGACGTACGTGCCGTTGAGGCTGCCGACGTCGCGCACCCGGAACCCCGGGCCCGTCGCCGGGTCGGGCGCGCGCAGGAACTCAGCGTGCTTGCGCGAGACCGTGACGTCGTCGAGGAAGATGTCGCTCGTCTGGTGCCGCCCCGCGGAGGTCCGCTCGGCGTCGAGCAGGAAGCGCGACCCGGCGTTCGGCCCGCGACGGACCACGAGCAGCGCCGACCCGGCGGGCAGCGCCTCGATGGCCTCGGTGTCGTCGCTGGTCAGCCCGCGGTCGGCGGCCTCGTGGACCTCCGGGACGGCGAGCCCGGCGAAGGACATCGTGGAGTCGACGGGACGTTCGGGAGCGGGACGGTCCGGGGCGGTCCCCTCGTCCGGCCGGTCGCTCGGCCCACCGGTCGGCTCGGAACCCGGCGCAGACATCGACACCCACCTCTCGCTGATGGTGCACGTGAGCACGGTCTGCCGACCGGTCGTCACGTTCGGAACTTCGTAGGCCACCCTAGCCGGGGTCGACGCGCAGGTCAGCCCGCGTGTCGCGCGTGTTCGCCCGGGCGGGGGCCGTGGACGGTCGCGGGCGTCAGCCGACGTGCGCGGCGTAGGCCGCCGCGTCGAGCAGCCCCTCGACCTGCGCGGCGTCGTCCGGGGTGAGGGTGAACATCCAGCCGTCGCCGTAGGGGTCGGTGTTGACGAGGTCCGGGCGGGTCTCCAGCCCGGGGTTGTGCGCCGTGACCGTGCCCGAGACGGGTGCGGTGATGTCGCTGACGCTCTTGGTCGACTCGACCTCGCCGCAGGAACCGCCCGCGCTGACCGTCTCCCCCTCGGCCGGCAGCGAGACGTAGACGACGTCACCGAGCTGGTCCTGGGCGTGGTCGGTGATGCCGACGCGCACGGTGCCGTCGGCCTCGACGCGCACCCACTCGTGCTCGCTGGTGTACCGCAGGTCGGCGGGGACGTTCGACATGGTGCGGAGGGCTCCTCGGGAAGGGGGGTGCGTCACGGCGCCGGTGACGCCGGGCGAGCGTACTGAGGCGCCGAGACGGCGTGCAAGGCGGTCACCCGCACACCGTCGGGGCCGGGGGCCTGGTCCACGACGAGGTCGGCTCCGGCCGAGCGCAGCGTCTCGCGGACCCCGCCGGGGATGTCCATGGCCGTGGCCAGGGTCGAGGGGTCGCCGACGACCGTCACGACGTACGGGGACCGTTGCAGCACGCCGTCGACGAGCACCCCGCCGCTGCCGTCCGTGAACGCCGTCTGGGCCACGACCCGCGCGGTCCCGACCTGGACGGCCTCGGCCCCGGAGTCGCGCAGCTCTTGGACGAGCTGGATGAGGTTCGTCGAGCGCAGCTTCGCGCCGGGATCGGTGATCGTCGCCACGATGCCCGGTCCGTGCGCGGCCAGGGTTCCGGCGAGCAGCCCGTACTCCTGGGCGCGCGCGGCGGCGGCGTCCGCGGCGGCCTGGGCCTGGTCCGAGCCCTGCGTCAGCCGCTGCCGCGTGGCCTGCAGGTCCTGCACCTCCCCCGCGAGCCGGTCGCCGCGTTCGGTGGTGTCGTCCAGGATCCGCACGAGGTCGCTCTCGCGCAGGTCGGCCAGCCCCGACACGTTCGTCTGCCGCACCTGCACGACGACCCCGAAGCCGAGGGCGGCGCACAGGACCCCCGCCAGGAGCTGGCCCCGGGTGGCGCGCGGGCCCGCGGCGCGCCACAACCGCCGCCACGGGTTCGCGCGGGGGCCGGGCGCCGGTGCGGTCCCGGGTGCGGGGGTCGGTGCGGGCGTGCTCATGCGTTGAACAGGTGCCGCCGGATGGCTGCGACGTTGGAGAAGATGCGGACGCCGAGGACGACCACGACGCCCGTCGACAGCTGCGAACCGACGCCGAGCTGGTCGCCGAGGTAGACGATGAGGGCGGCCACGACCGCGTTGGAGGCGAAGGAGACGACGAAGACCTTGTCGTCGAAGATCCCGTCGAGCACGGCCCGCAACCCGCCGAAGACGGCGTCGAGGGCCGCCACGACGGCGATCGGCAGGTAGGGCTGCAGGGCCACCGGCACCTCGGGGTGCAGGAGCACCCCGACGACGACGCCCACGACGAGCCCGAGGGCTGCGATCACCGGCCCGACCCTCCGTCCGCGCGCTCCGCACGACGTCCCAGGGGTCCGCGGGGTCTGCGGGGTGTCGACGGCCTGCGGGCGCCGACGCGCCGATCCTCGTCCACGACGCGGAACCCTACTGGCCCTGCGGCTGCGCGAACCGGACCTCGAGCCGCGCGGCGGGCAGCTCGAGGTGGTCGGCGGTCGAGACCCGGGTGCGGATGCCGTAGTTGTCGCGCAGGACCTGCAGGTAGCGCCCGGCCACCGACGTCGCGAACGCCGTCTGCACCGCGGCGGGGTCCCCGACGGCCGAGACGGTGTACGGCAGGGTCAGGGGCCGGTAGTCGACGAGGACGGCCTGACCGGCGGCCCGGATGGAGGACAGGGCGCCGAGCCGCTGCCCGTTGATCGCCACGGCCTCGGCCCCCGAGGCCCACAGGCCGTTGACGACGAGCTGGACGTCGCGGTCCACGACGCGGCCCGAGGTGCCGCCCGCCTCGGCGGCCGTGGGCGCGTCGTCGAGGACGACCTGCACGCCCGGTCCCGTGACGGCCGTCGCGGCGGCGGCGACCTCGAGCCCGGCGGACCGCGCGTCGGCCGACGCGGCGGGCGCGCCGCCGAGCTGCGCGGCGAGCCGGGCGTTGCCGGCCTGCAGCTCGGCGGCCTGCGCGGCGAGGGCGTCGGCGCGGGCGGTGCCGTCCTCGATGCGCTGCGCGAGCTGGGCCCGGCCCCGGTCGGCGGCCGGTTCGGCGGCCGCGGCCCGGATCCCGGCGGCCGCGAAGAGCGCGCCGATGGCGCACAGCGCCGCGACCGTCACGACGCGGTGCCGGCGGGCGGGCGGCTCCCCGGACTCGGCCCGGCGGCGTGCCGCGGCGGCGTAGCCGGGGTCCAGGGGCCGGGTCATGACCTCGGTGAGCAGCCGCGTGCTCGCGGCGGGGTCGCGGTCGGGGTCGAAGTGGACGGGGAGCCGGGGCAGCCTCACCGGCAGCTTCAGGGGCGGTTTCACGGGCGGTGCTCGGCCCGCCACAGCTGGGCGACCTGCCGGACGTAGAGGATGCCCGCCCACCAGTACAACCCGGTGCCCCACAGGGCGAAGGCCCAGCCGAGCGCCCCCGCGACGAGGGCGAGGGTCTGCGAGAGCTCGCCCAGCAGCAGCAGCGGGAAGGCGTAGAGCAGGCAGAACGTGCCGGCCTTGCCGAGGAAGTGCACGGGCAGGGCGCTGTGGCCGAGGCGGGCGAGCACCGGCAGCGTGCAGACCATCGTGGCGTCGCGGGCGACGAGGACGAGGACGAGCCACCAGGGGATGAGCCCGCGGTAGGCCAGGCCGAGCAGCGTCGTGAGGATGTAGAGGCGGTCGGCGAAGGGGTCGAGCACCTGCCCGAGCCGGGTGACCTGGTTCCAGCGGCGGGCGAGGTTGCCGTCGAGGTAGTCGCTGGCCCCGCTGACGGCGAGGACGGCCAGCGCCCAGCCGTCCTGCCCGTCGACGATGAGGACGGCGAAGACGGGGACGAGCAGCAGCCGCAGGGCGCTCAGCGCGTTGGGGACCGTCAGGACCCGGGTGCTGACGACCTGCTCGCCCGCCGTCACCACCGTGGTCCCGCCCCTCACCGTTCGTCCGTCCGGACGAGCAGCCTACGACCCGGCCGGGGTGAGGTCGTTCGTCAGGCGTACAGTCGGAGTGTTGCCCGACACCTGTCGAACACATGATCAGAGGAGATCCCATGGCCACCTACGACCTCGCCGACCGCTCGGCGATCGTCACCGGCGGCGGTTCCGGCATCGGCCGCGCCGTCGCCCTCGAACTGGCGCGCGGCGGCGCCGCCGTCCTCGTCGCCGACCTGTCCGGCGAGGCCGCCGAACGCGTCGCCGCCGAGATCACCGCTGCCGGCGGCACCGCACGGGCGTTCGCCGGGAACGTCGCCGAGTACGACACCAACGTCGCGATGGTCGCCGCCGCCGGTGAGCTGGCGCCGCTGAAGGTCGCCGTCAACAACGCCGGCATCGGCGGCGAGGCCGTGCCGGTCGCCGAGTACTCCCTGGAGTCCTGGCACAAGGTCATCGACGTCAACCTCAACGCGGTGTTCTACGGCCTCAAGGCGCAGATCCCCGCGATGCTCGCCGCGGGCGGCGGTTCCATCGTGAACATGGCCTCGGTGCTCGGCAGCGTCGGCATCCAGGCGTCCAGCGCCTACGTCACCTCCAAGCACGCCGTCGTCGGCCTGACGAAGACCGCCGCGCTGGAGTACTCGGGCCGGGGCGTGCGCGTCAACGCGATCGGCCCGGGGTTCATCAGCACCCCCCTGCTGGACGCGAACCTGACCGACGACGCCAAGACCGCCCTCGCCGCCCAGCACGCCACCGGCCGGCTCGGGACGCCCGAGGAGGTCGCGGCCCTGACCGCGTTCCTGGCCAGCGACGCCGCGAGCTTCGTGACGGGGTCCTACCACCTCGTCGACGGCGGGTACGCCGCCCACTGACCTCCGGACCCCGCCGAAGGCACACCTCCCGCCCTCCTCCAGCGGTTTCGGAGGCGGGAGGTGTGCCTTCGGCGCGGTGGTGACCGCTCAGAGGTCGGCGAGGGCCTTCAGGACGCGCTCGTCGCTCACGGGGTGGGCCGTGGGGACGCCCGGCGCGAACTTCTGCAGGCGCAGTTCCTCCAGGGTCCAGCGGATCCGGGCCAGGTCCGGCGGCACCGGCTCCCCCGCGCGCCGCACCCGGGCGGCCCACTCGTCCCGGACGCGGGCGAACTCGGCCATCCGCACCCGGTCGCGCTGCGGGTTGTCCGGCATCGTCGCGAGCCGGCGGTCGATCCCCT
The DNA here is from genome assembly GCF_003002055.1 of Kineococcus rhizosphaerae. Classification (NCBI taxonomy): domain Bacteria; kingdom Bacillati; phylum Actinomycetota; class Actinomycetes; order Kineosporiales; family Kineosporiaceae; genus Kineococcus; species Kineococcus rhizosphaerae. Next base: position 55,985 of record NZ_PVZF01000001.1, on the reverse strand, counting down.
GCAGGTAGCGCAGCAGGTCCGGCAGCCGGTCGACCCCCGTCTCGGCCACGAACCCCGCGTGCACGAGCCCGGTGAACTGCTCCCGGACGTCGGCCAGCGAGGGGACGAGGACCAGGCTGGAGGTGCGGGAGATGTTCTTCTCGACCGCCGCGGCCGTGCGCAGGACCCGCAGCGTCCGGTCGACGGCGGTCGCGGTGAGGTCCGCGAACCGCGGCCGCACGGTCTGCACGAGACGCTCGAACTCCTCGGCGGAACGGACGTCGGCCCCGTGCGCCGCGTCGAGCAGCTGCGCGGCCGCGGCGTGCGCGGCGTCGGCGACGACCGCGGCCGCGTTCCCGTGCGGGGCGCGGGCCAGCAGCAGCTTCGCGTCGTTCGCCAGTCCGTCCAGGACGGCCTTCGCGGGTGAGGGCAGCGCCAGCAGCAGCAGGCGCAGCACGCCCTCGCGGTGCGCGGTCCGGGCCTGCCCGACGCTCGGGAACGTGCGCAACCCCACGCTGGTGCCCTCGTCCACCAGGGCCGGGAACGAGGTGACGTCGCTGCCGCGCACCACGCTGGTGTGGGTGGTCTCGATGCGCGCGGGCAGGTTCGCCCACGACGTCTCCCCCGTGCGCTGCACCTCGTCGGCGGCCGCCGTCAGGGTCTCCTCGACGGTCGACTCCAGCTGCGCGCGCAGCCGCGGGAAGTCCTTGCCCGCGGCGATGACCGACCCGTCGGCGCCGCGGACGCGGAACGTCGGGCGCAGGTGGCCGGGGACCTTGGACCAGTCGACGTCCTGCTCGTAGATCTCGGTGCCGTCCCCCAGCCGCGGCAGCTCGCGCTCCCACGCGGGCCAGAACTGCTCGTGGTGCGGCTGGACCCGCTCGAGGAAGCGGGCGGCCTTGTCCGGTGCGGGGGCGAGGTTCTTGCGCAGTTCCTTGGGCAGCGCGCGGATCATGGCCGTCACGAGGTCGAGCCGGAAACCGGGGACCTGCCACAGCAGGTCGCGGTCGTCGAAGCGGTTGACGACCTCGACGGGCACGTCGACGCTCACCCCGTCCGCGGCCGAACCGGGGTCGAAGACGTACTCCAGCGCGAGGTCGAGGTCCCCCTGGCGCCAGGTCAGGGGGAACTGCTCCTCGCTGACCACGTCCTCCTCGGTGACCAGCATGGCCGGGTCGAACGTGAGCAGGTCGGGGTCGGTGCGCCGGGCGTCCTTCCACCAGGCGTCGAAGTGCCGGCCGGAGACGACGTCGGCGGGCACCCGCGCGTCGTAGAACGCGAAGAGCACCTCGTCGTCGACGACGATGTCGCGGCGGCGGGCGCGGTTCTCCAGCTCCTCGGCCTCGGCGAGCAGTTCGCGGTTGCGGTGGAAGAACGCGTGCCGGGTCTCGAAGTCGCCCTCCACGAGGGCGTTGCGCAGGAACAGGTCCCGCGACAGTTCGGGGTCGATGCCGCCGTAGGGCACGGTCCGGGAGGCGACGACGGGGACCCCGTAGAGGGTGACGCGCTCGTTGGCGACGACGGCGGCCCGCTTGCGCGACCAGCGGGGTTCGGAGTGTGTGCGCTTGACGACGTGCTCGGCCAGCGGCTCGATCCAGCGCGGGTCGATGCCGGCGACGACGCGCGCCCACAACCGCGACGTCTCGACCAGTTCGGCGGCCACGACCCAGTCGGGGTTCTTGCGGCCCAGCGCCGACCCGGGCGAGACCGCGAACTTCGCCCCGCGGGCGCCGGTGTACTCCACCTGCTGGCGCCGGGACTCGCGGCGGGGTTCACGGCGGGGTTCGCGGCGCGAACCCCCGGCCTCCTCGCGGACGTCCTTGAGCCCGATGTTGCCCAGCAGCCCCGAGAGCAGGGAGCGGTGCACGGCGTCGGCGTCGTAACCGGGGTCGGGGAACAGCTCCCCCTCGCCGGGTTCTGCGGACTCGGGCCGCTCGACGCCGAACCCCAGGTCCCGCACGACGCGACGCAGCTGGGAGTAGGTGTCCTGCCACTCCCGGATGCGCAGGAAGTGCAGCATCTCGGCCTTGACCCGCCGCCGGAACGCCGAGCTGGACAGGTCGGCCTGCAGGTGCTGCAGGTACGACCACAGGTTCAGGTACGTCAGGAAGTCGGAGTTCTCGTGGCGGAACCTGGCGTGCAGCTGGGCGGCCCGTTCGCGCTGCTCCAGCGGCCGCTCGCGCGGGTCCTGCACCGACAGGGCCGCGACGACGACGAGGACGTCGCGCAGGCAGCCGTTGCGCTGGGCCTCCAGCACCATCCGCCCCAGCCGCGGGTCGATCGGCAGCTTCGCCAGGTCGCGCCCGGTGCGCGTCAGGCGCGGGACCCCGCGGTCGGTGGGCCGGGCCTGCTCGAGCGCGCCCAGTTCGGCCAGCAGGTCCAGACCGTCGGTGATCGCCCGCCGCTCGGGCGGTTCGACGAAGGGGAACGCCGCGATGTCGCCCAGCCCGAGGGAGGCCATCTGCAGGATGACGGCGGCCAGGTTGGTCCGCAGGATCTCGGGGTCGGTGAACTCCGGGCGGGACTCGTAGTCGGCCTGCGAGTACAGGCGGATGCAGATCCCGTCGGCGACACGGCCGCAGCGCCCGGCGCGCTGGTTCGCCGAGGCCTGCGAGATCCGTTCCACGGGGAGGCGCTGCACCTTCGTGCGGTGCGAGTACCGGGAGATGCGCGCGGTCCCGGCGTCGACGACGTACCGGATCCCGGGGACCGTCAGCGACGTCTCGGCGACGTTGGTGGCCAGCACGATCCGCCGGTTGCCGTGCGGGCGGAACACGCGGTGCTGCTCCTCGGCGGACAACCGCGCGAACAGCGGCAGGATCTCGGTGCCGCGGAAGTCCCGCTCCTTCACGAGGTCCCCGAGGGCCTCGGCGGTGTCGCGGATCTCCCGTTCCCCGGGCAGGAACACGAGGACGTCCCCCGGCCCCTCGGCACCGAGTTCGCGCACGGCGTCGAGGATCGCCTCGGTCTGGTCGCGGTCGTCGCCCACGAGCTGCTCGAGCGCGTCGTCACCGGCGTCGAGGGTCTCGCCCTCCTCCAGGTCCTCGCCGAGCAGTTCCTCGGCGAGCTCGGCGGCCAGCAGGGGCCGGTAGCGGACCTCGACGGGGTAGGTGCGGCCGGAGACCTCCAGGATCGGCGCCCCGCCGAAGTGCCGGGAGAACCGTTCGGGGTCGATGGTCGCCGAGGTGATGACGAGCTTCAGCTCGGGCCGGCGCGGCAGGAGCTGGGCGAGGTAGCCGAGGAGGAAGTCGATCGTGAGGCTGCGTTCGTGCGCCTCGTCGACGATGAGGGTGTCGTACTGCAGCAGCTCGGGGTCGCGCTGGATCTCGGCCAGCAGGATCCCGTCGGTCATGACCTTGACGAGGGAGTCCTCCCCGACGGTGTCGGTGAACCGCACGGCGTAGCCGACGGTCCCGCCGAGCTCGGTCCCCAGTTCCTCGGCGACGCGTTCGGCGACGGCGCGGGCGGCGATGCGCCGGGGCTGGGTGTGCCCGATCCGGCCGCGCACCCCGCGGCCGATCTCGAGGCAGACCTTGGGCAGCTGGGTGGTCTTGCCGGACCCCGTCTCACCGGCCACGACGATCACCTGGTGCTCGCGCAGGGCGTCGGCGATGCGGTCCTTCTCCTGGCTGACCGGCAGCTGCTCGGGGTAGTGCACCGCGGGCACGCTCGCCGCCCGGCGCGCGGTGCGGGCCTCGGCGGTGGCGGTGAGCTCCTCCAGGGCGGGCAGCTCGGACTCGAAGGCCTCGGCGGGGCGCCGGGCGAGGCCGGCGAGCCGGCGGCGGACCCGGTCCTCGTCACGCAGCGAGACCCCGGCCAGGCGCTGGGCGAGGGCGTGCGCGCGCGGGTCGTCCGGCAGGGCGCGGGCGCCGGGTCCGGGACGTCGCGGCGAGCCGTCGCGGGAGGGGCGGTGGCGGGAGGCGGGACGCTGGCGTCGCGACGTGGGACCGGACATGGCCCGTCGAGTCTAGGTCCTGACAGGACTCACTCACCTGATCGGACTACGCGCTCACGCTCTGTAGAGACACGTTCGGACCATTTTCCGCGACTGTCCTTGTCCCGCAGCACTCGGACGGGTGAAGCTCGTCACGGCCGTCACGGGGAGCGACGGCCGATCGTCGTCCTGGGGGGAAGACCATGACCGTTCTCGCAGCCACCGCCACCCGCCGCGTCGTCGGCGCCGCCGCCACCCTGGCCCTGGGCGCCGGCCTCGCCGCCGCCACCACCGGCACCGCCGAGGCCGCCACCGGCAGCTCCACCCGGGCGCGGGCCGTCAGCGTCGACAGCACCGTCGTCGTCTCCGCCGACGGCCTCAGCGTCCGCAGCGCGGTGAGCGCCTCGACCGACGACACCTACGTCGAGTCGCGCCTGACCGGACGCCTCACGCTCGCCTGCTTCGCCGGGGGCCAGGTCGTGCGCGGGTCGGGTTCCGACGGCGGCGTCGTCGTCACGGGCGACCTCGCCGGTGCCCCCTGGTACGACAACGGCTACCTCGTCGACGCGGTCGCCCCCGCCGGCACCACCTCCGTCTCCGCGCCCGTCGTGCTCAAGAACGTGCTGCGCGACCGCGCCGGGGACCTGGCCGCCAAGCCCTGCGCCGCGGGCCAGACCGCGGGCTTCTACCGCTACCGGGTCACGGGTCTCGCCTCCCAGCGCCACGCCTTCGACGGCACCGTCGTGGCGCACGACGCGAGCTGGCGCGCGGTGTCGTACTACTTCCCGGCCCCCGCGGCCTGAGTCAGCGCTGCCCGGCCCCCGCGGCCCGCACGGCCCCGGCGAACCACGCGACGTCGCTGACGACGGCGCTGTGCGTACCCAGCACCCGCAGCGCCGCGTCGTGGTTCGCGGGGTCCTCGGCGGCGCAGGCGTCGGCCAGGACGACGACGCGCAGACCGTGCGTGAAGGCGCTGCCCGCGGTCTCCAGGACGCAGCAGTCGGTGGTCAGCCCGGCCACCGCGACCCACGAGGTGCCCCGCAGGTCCCGGGCCAGGGTCGTCCCGGCGAAACCGTCGTAGGTGCGCTTGTCGACGACGACCTCACCGTCCGCCGGTCCCACCCCGTACCACTCGATGCCGTCGGTGCCCTCGACGCACGGTTCCCACGCGTTGGGCCACGGGTCGTCCGGCCCCAGGCCCCGCAGCCAGTTCGAGGCCGGCCACGGGTCGTCCGCCCGGACCCGCAACCGGCACCAGACGACGCCGAACCCGCCGGAGCGGGCGGCCTCGACCGCCTGCCCGACCCGCCGCACCGCGGCCGCGACGGCCTGCCGGCCGGCGGGGTCCACGTGGGTGAGGAACCGCGGGTCGGCGAAGGAGCGCTGCACGTCGACCACGAGCAGCGCCCCGGGGGTCCCGGCCAGGGCGTCGAGCCGCGGGTCGGGCACGGGGTCGTTCACGGGGTCGTCCCGGAGGCCGCGCGCAGCGCCGGCAGGACCCGTTCGCCGAAGACGGGCAGGTCCCGCAGGTAGTCGGGGAAGATCAGCATGACCCCGTCCAGGCCGGTGTCCTCGACGTGCGCCAGGACCTGCTCGGTCACCGACTCCGCCCCGCCGACGACGACGGCGGTCTGGAAGGCCTCGTGGGCCTCGTCACCGGCGGTCATCGACATCGCCCGTTCCAGGGGCAGGCCCCAGGACAGCTTCATGTTCGTGACGGCCTCGGCGTCGTAGCCGCGGCCGTACTCCAGGAACGTCTCGCGCGCCGCCGCGTCGGACGCGCCGAGCACGACGGTCAGCATCGCGTAGGTGCGGATCGTGCGGCCGTGCTCGGCCGCGTGGGCCTTCACCTCGTCGTTGGCCACCCGCAGCCCGGGCAGGTCGGCGGCGGTGAGGAACGAGCCGTCGCAGTGCGCGGCCTGGAACCGCAGCCCCGCCGGTGAGCGGCCCGCGGAGATGACCCGTGGGCGGCGCGCCGGGTGCGGGCGCGACTGGCAGTCGTCGAGGGTGAAGAACTCGCCGTGGTGGGTGACGGAGTCCTGCGTCCAGAGCCGCTCGAGGACCTCCAGCCACTCCTCGGTGTAGCGGTAGCGGTCGTCGTGGCTGAAGTCGGCGCGCCACTGCCCCATCTGGGAGAACTCGTGCTCGTAGGCCCCCACGACCAGGTTCACCCCGCACCGCCCGTCCGAGACCTGGTCGAGCGTGGCGAGCATCTTGGCCACCAGCGCCGGGTGGAAGAGGTTGGTGTGCACGGTGGTCCACAGGGCGATGCGTTCGGTGGCCTCGGCCAGCGCCGACGTCGTCGTCAGCGACTCCAGGGTCTGACCCCAGTGGTCGGTCCGGCCGCCGTACCCGCGCCACTTGGCCATGGACATGACGAAGTCCAGACCGAGCCGTTCGGCGACGAGGGTGATCTCGCGGTTGTCGGCGTACGTGGCCCGCGGGTGCGGGGCCGTCTCGGACATGATCCAGCCGCCGTTGCCGACGGGCAGGAAGATCCCGTACTCCTTGGCGCTCGCCCCGGCGTTCACGAGGCGGTCCTCACGGGACCGGCCAGACGAGCTGCCCGTCGGCGTACAGCGAGGGGACGAGGTCGGGCACGACGACCTTCGACAGGTCCGGCACGGCGTCGATCTGCCGCTGCTGCACGAGGAAGTCCCCCTCGGTCCGCACGGAGGCGTCGTCGATCTGGCCGAGGACCTGCCCCGACGGCAGCGAGCCGTCGACGAGCTTCGTCTCGGTCTGCCAGACCTGGACGTTGTGCTCGCTGTCGTACCCGGCCTGGGAGAGCTTCGCGGCGTCGGCGACGCACTCGGCGGCGTGGTCCTCGCAGTACGCGTACGCCTTGAGCTGGGCGCGCAGGAAGTCCTCCACGGCGCTGCGGTGCGCGGCCAGGAACGCCGGGTTCACGATCGTGGTCGCCATCGACCCCGGGACGCCGTAGTCCTCGGGGTTCCACTCGGTGATCTTCTCCCCCTTGGCGGCCAGGGTCAGCGGTTCGTTGGACTTGTACCCGGTCAGCGACTGGACCTGCCCGCGGACCAGGACCGTGGGGTCGTAGCCGACGACGACCTGCTTGACCTTCGACAGGTCGACGCCGTTCGCGCGCAGCATGGCCTCGATGGTCACCGGCAGCGCGCCCTTCTGCCCCAGCGTCGTCCCCTCGAGCTGCTTGAGGTCCGTGATGTCGGGCTTCGTCATGAGGGTCGCCACGGGCACGTGCCCGAACATCGCCACGGCCTGCACGTCGACGCCGTTGGCGACGTTGACGAGCACGTCGCCGTTGCCGGCGATGGAGGAGATCTGCGCGGTGCCCGCCGCGACGAGCTGGGCGTTCTGCGCCGTCTCCCCCGTGCCGGGCTGGATCGCGACGTCGAGGCACACGTCGTCGAAGTAGCCGAGCGCCTTCGCCGCGATCGGGTCCAGGATGCTGGCCGAGGCCTGGTACTGGAACCCGGTGACGTAGGTGATCTTCCCGGCGCCCTCGTTGTCCTCGCAGCGTTGAGCGCTGACGGCCGAGCCGCGGCTGCCGGTCGGGGTGGAACCCCCGCCCGCGCCGTCGTCGGACCCGCCGCAGCCGGCGAGCAGCAGGGCGGCGGCCCCGAGGGCGAGGGCGGTACGCAGGCGGTCCACGAGTTCTCCCGGGTCTCTCAGCGGTGGTTCTGGGACTCGTGCCACGACAGCGCACGACGTTCGACGGTGGTGACGAGCAGCAGCATGAGCGAGCCCATCAGCGCCAGGCAGGCGATGGCGGCGAACACCCGGTCCAGCTGGGAGTTCGAGCTGGCGATGGAGATGAGCGTGCCCAGGCCGGACTGGGCCCCCGCGGCCGAGAACTCGGCGACGATGGCCCCGACGAGGGAGAGCGGGAAGACGACCCGCAGCGCCGAGAACAGGTAGGGCAGGGCGCTGGGGAACCGCAGGCGCAGCAGCACGTCGAGCCGGGAGGCGTCGACCGTGCGGAACACCTGCAGCACGTGCCGGTCCACCGACCGCAGTCCGGTGACGGTGTTCATCAGGACGGGGAAGAACGTGATCAGACCCGTCACGATGAGCTTGGGGGTCATCCCGAAACCGAACGCCACCACCAGGGCCGGGGCGATCGCCACGACGGGGGTGACGTTGAGGATGACCGCCAGCGGGGTCAGCCCCCGGCGCAGCAGGGAGGACTCGCAGATCGCCACGGCGACGACGACGGCCGCGAGCGTGCCGAGCAGCAGACCCAGCAACGCCTCCTGCAACGTCGTCCACGCGTTGGTGACGTACAGGTCGGGCTGGTCGAGGAACTGCCGCCCGACGCTCGGCAGCGTCGGCAGGACGTAGGGGTTGTCCCGCGCGACCCACGTCCACAGCAGCGCGACGACGAGCAGCGCGAGGACCGTGGGGAGCCAGAACCTCGGGCGCCAGAACCCGGCCGCGCCCCTCACACCACGTCCCGCAGGGGGTTCCAGGCCGTCTCCAGGAGCTGGCGGACGCGGTGCTCGTGCTCGTGCATGGCCGCGGTGTCGAGCTGGTCGTGGTGCCGGGGGCGGTCCAGGTCGATGTCGACGACCCCCGCGACGCGACCGGGCGCGGCGGCCATGACGACGACGGTGTCGGACAGCAGCACGGCCTCGGCGATGGAGTGGGTGACGAACACGACGGTCGTGCGCAGTTCCTGCCACACGTCGAGCAGCTGCAGCTGGGCGGACTCGCGCGTGAACTCGTCGAGGGCGGAGAACGGCTCGTCCATGAGCAGGACCTGCGGTTCGAGGGCGAAGGCGCGCGCCAGGGCCGTGCGCTGCTGCATGCCGCCGGACAGCTGCCGGGGACGGCGGTGCAGGACGTCGCCGAGCCCGAGGCGGGTCAGCAGGGCGACCGGGTCGGAGGCCAGGCCGCGCCGGGACTCGCGCCGGTTCCCGGGACGGTTGACCTTCTCCAGGACGCGGACGTTGTCCAGGACGTCGAGCCACGGCAGCAGGGCGGGTACCTGCGGGACGAAGCCGATCATCTTCGCGGCCCGGGCCTGCGCGGCGGTGCGACCGCAGATGCGCACGGCGCCGCCGTCGGGCTCCTCCAGGCCGGCGACGAGGCGCAGCAGGGTCGACTTGCCGCAGCCGGAGGGGCCGATGACGCTGACGAAGCGGCCGCGGGGCACCTGCAGGTCGACGTGGGCGAGGGCCCGGACGGCGCCCTGGCCGCTGCCGTAGGTCTTGCAGGCGTCGTGGACCGCCACGAAGGGCGCCTCGGACGTCTGCTCGGTGGACATGCGGTGACCTTACTCAGCGGTCGCGGCCGGCGAGGCCGGAGCCCCCGGGTGCTTGAAGCTTCGACCACGTCGTCCGCGCCGGGGACGGGGTCGGCCCACCCGGCGGTAGGGTGCTGGACGTGGACGCCCGGGCGCAGCGCAGTTTCGAGCGCCTGTCGGCGGCCGTGCTGGACCTGGCGGCCGAGCGCTCCCCCGAAACCCTGACGGTGGCCGAGATCGCCCGTGCCGCAGGCGTGCACCGCTCGACGTTCTACGAGCACAGCGATTCCCCGTCCGCCCTGCTGGGTGCGGTCCTGCGGGCCGAGCTCGACGACGCCCGCGAACGGCACCTGGCCGGCCCGGCCGAGCACGACTGGCAGGCCGCGGTCCGTTCCACGGTGGTGGAGGTCCTCGAGCACCTCGAACGGCACCGGGCGGTCTACCTGCGCAGCCTGGGCAGCCCGGCCGACGGGACGCTGCGGACCCTGCTGTCCGAGCACTTCCGCGCCTCGATCCTGCTGCTGTCGCGCCGGGGGGCGCTGCACCCCCCCGTCGCCGACCTGGAGCTCGTGGCGCGCTACGTCGCCGAGGGCACGGTGGGGGCGCTGTCGGCGTGGCTGGCCGGTGAGGGCCCGCGCGAGCCCGAGGCCTTCCTCGACGCCTACGCACAGCTCGTCCCGGCGTGGTGGCCGCTGCGCGCGGCGGTCTGAGCACCCACCTCGACGGCGCGCACCCCGGCGCGGCCCCGGGTGGCCACGGTGCCCGGCCCGACCGGCGCGACGGTGACGTGCGCCGGTGCGCAGCGGAAGCGACGAAACGCTCGAAACCGGCGCCCGGCCCGACGGAACGTCGCCCGTCGCCGCGTCCACGCCGCCGGCAGGACACGTCGGGAACCCCTTGCCCCGCAGAGCGTTGCCCGTACCCGCGGATTCCCCTAGCTTGACGACGGCCGGTCACGCGCTCCGCGGACCGGGCGCATGTCGCGAGGAGGCGTCGTGTCCGAACCACCCCCCACCGCACGTCACGAGGGCAGCACCGCGGCAGCGGCCGCCCCGGGCACCTCCGAGACCCGGCTGCGCGGCGGCGCGGTCGGGCTGGGGGGCGCCGTCGTCATGTCGGCCGCCCTCATGGGCCCGGCGGTCTCGGTCTACTTCAACCCGCAGCTGGTCGCCGGCTTCGCCGGGGCCGCCATGCCCCTGGTGATGGCCGCCTCGCTGATCGCCTCCCTCGTCGTGGCCAACGGCGTGGCCGCGATGTCGCGGGAGCTGCCCAGCGCCGGGGCCTTCTACACCTACGTCTCGCGCGGCATCGGGCCGCGGACGGGGTTCGTCACGGGCATCCTCATGTTCCTCAGCTACGCGCTGCTGGTGCCCGCCGAGCTGGCGCTCATCGGGGTCTACGCCCACGACGTCCTCGACGGGTACGGCCTGAGCCTGCCGTGGCCGGTCATCTCGCTGTTCTTCGCGGCGCTGATGCTCGCGCTGTCCTGGCGGGGCATCGCCGGGTCCCTGAAGACGGCGCTGACGCTGTTCTCCGTCGAGGTGGCCGTCATCGTCGTGCTGTCGGTCGTCGTGCTGCTGAAGGGGGGCGCCCAGGGCATCACCGCCGCCCCGTTCCTGCCCTCGTCCTCCCCCGACGGCCTGTCGGGGCTGGCCCTGGGCATGGTGTTCGGCGTCCTGTCCTTCGTGGGGTTCGAGTCCGCGGCCACCCTCGGCGAGGAGGTGCGCGAGCCCCGGCGCAACGTGCCGCGCGGGATCTTCGGCGCGGTCCTGCTCGTGGGCGTCATCTACCTGTTCACGACCTACGCCGAGATGATCGGGTTCGGGACCGACGGCGTCGACGCCCTGACGAGCGACACCGCGCCCATCACGACCCTGGCCCGGCAGTACGCCCCGTGGCTGGAACTGCTCGTCGGGCTGGCCGGGATCTCGAGCATCTTCGCGGTCGTCATGAACAGCCACAACGGCATCACCCGCATCGTCTTCGCCATGGGCCGCGAGCGGATGCTGCCGGAGCGGCTGGCGCGCGTGCACCCGCGGCACGGGACCCCCAGCACCGCGATCGTCGCCAACACGGTGTTCGCCGTGGCCGTGACGCTCGTGGTCGGTCTGGCGGTCGGGCCCTTCGAAACCTACGCCTACCTGGGCAGTCTCCTGACGCTGGCCATCATCCCCGTCTACGTCCTGACCAACGTGGCGTGCGTGCGGTTCTTCGCGACGACCGCGCGGGCCCGGCGCCGGACGGTGCCGCACGTCGTGCTGCCGGTCCTGGGCGTCCTGGTCATGCTCATCCCGGTCTACGGCCTCCTGTGGCCGGTCCCGGCGGCCCCCTACAACGCCTTCCCCTACGTCGTGCTGGCCACCGTCGTCATGTCCGCGGCGGTCGCCGCCGTCATCGGACGGCGCCGCCCGGAGGTCCTGGCCCGGGCCGGTGCCGTCCTGGCCGCCGGCGAGGTCGACGACGCGACGGCGCGGACCCCGGACGCGACGGAGCGCTCGCGTGGGTGAGCGGGAGCTGCCGACCGGCGTCACCGGACCGAACCTGGAGCTGGCCCGGGCCATGGTCGGCGCGGCGCGGCGGCGGGCGGGGGAACTGGGTGCGCTCGTGTCCGTCGTCGACGCCGGCGGGCACCTCGTCTGCTTCGAGCGCATGGACCGCGCCGAGATCGCCGGCCCGCACCTGGCCACCGGCAAGGCCGCGACGGCCGTGGCGCACCGCTGCGCCACCGCTGACCTGGCGGCCGCGTCCGCCGACGGCGGCGCCCTGGCGGGGCTGTCGGCCAGCGGCGCGGGCCGCTACGTCGTCTTCGCCGGGGGCCTGCCCCTGTGGTCGCCCGACGGGCGCGTGGTCGCCGGCGTGGGGGTCAGCGGGGGCAGCGCCGAGGAGGACGCGGCGTGCGCGCGGGCCGCCGCGGCGCTGTGGCCGGTGAGCCCGCCGGAAGCCGGCGCCGCCGGGTGAGCCGCGGCTCCCGCCGAGGGCCGGGCCCCGGCGGGAGCGGCGGGAACGACGAAGCGGGTGCCCACCGTGAGGTGGACACCCGCTGCGATCCGGTCGGGCTGACAGGATTTGAACCTGCGACCCCTTGACCCCCAGTCAAGTGCGCTACCAAGCTGCGCCACAGCCCGAATCTGTACTGCTGGAACTGCTGTACTGCTGGAACCACTGGTCCTACCCGGCCCCGTTCCTGCGAGCCGGGTAGAACCTTACCTCATCGCTTGCGCTTCTCCCGCACCCGGACGCTCAGCTCGATCGGCGTGCCGACGAAACCGAACTCCTCGCGCAGCCGGCGCTCGATGAACCGGCGGTAGCCGGCCTCGAGGAACCCGCTGGCGAAGATCACGAAGCGCGGCGGCCGGGTGGACGCCTGGGTGCCGAACAGGATGCGCGGCTGCTTGCCGCCGCGCACCGGGTGCGGGTGCGCGGCCACGATCTGCCCCAGGAAGGCGTTGAGGCGCCCGGTGGGGATGCGGGTCTCCCAGGAGTCCAGCGCCTGGTCGATCGCGGGCACGAGCTTCTCCATGTGCCGGCCGGTCTGGGCCGAGACGTTCACCCGGGTGGCCCAGGGGATCTGGACGAGCTCCTTCTCGATCTCGCGCTCGAGGTAGTGCCGACGCTCCTCGTCGGTCAGGTCCCACTTGTTGTAGGCGACGACGAGGGCGCGGCCGGACTCCACGACGGTGGAGATGACGCGGATGTCCTGCTCGGCGATGGGGACGCTGGCGTCGACGAGCACGACGGCGACCTCGGCCTTCTCCAGCGCCGTCTGGGTGCGCAGGGAGGCGTAGAAGTCGGCGCCCTTGGTCAGGTGCACGCGGCGGCGGATGCCGGCGGTGTCCACGAAGCGCCACGTGCGGCCCCCGAGCTCGATGAGCTCGTCGACGGGGTCGCGGGTGGTGCCGGCCGTGGGGTGCACGACGACGCGCTCGGAGCCGGCGAGCTTGTTGAGCATCGAGCTCTTGCCCACGTTGGGTCGGCCCAGCAGCGCCACCCGCCGGGGACCGCCCTGCTGGGTGTAGCCGCCGCCGACGGCCGAGACGGCCGGCAGGACCTTCACGGCGGCGTCGAGGGCGTCGCCGACCCCGCGGCCGTGCAGGGCCGAGACGGGGAAGGGCTCGCCCAGGCCCAGCGACCACAGCTCGGTGGCGTCGGCCTCCTGCTTGGGGCCGTCGACCTTGTTCGCGATCAGCACGACGGGGCGGCCGGAACGGCGCAGCAGGCGCACGACCTGCTCGTCGCTCGCGGTGGCCCCCACGGTCCCGTCGACGACGAACATCACGGCGTCGGCGAGCTCGATCGCGAGCTCGGCCTGGTCGGCGACGGCGAGGTTCAGCCCCTCGGCCTTGGCCTCCCACCCGCCGGTGTCGACGAGGGTGAACTCGCGCCCGGCCCAGTTCGCCGGGTAGGCGACGCGGTCGCGGGTGACGCCGGGGACGTCCTCGACGACGGCCTCGCGGCGGCCGATGATGCGGTTCACCAGCGTGGACTTGCCGACGTTGGGGCGCCCGACGACGGCCAGCACAGGCAGCGGCCCGGCCGGGGTGTCGTCCTCGTCCTGGTCGCCGTCGGCGTCCAGGAGCGCGACGTCCTCCTCGGACAGGTCGTAGTCGTCGAGGCCCACGCGCAGGGCCTGTTCGACGTTCTCGTCGGGGACCCCGCCGGGCGTCCCCTCGGGGATCTCGTCGCGGATCTCGGTCGGTTCTGGGGTTTCGTCGGTGGGACTCACCGGGTGCCTCCTGGCACGTCGTCGGACGCCATCTCGCCGAGCCCGAGCTCGTCGGCGGCGGATTCGTCATCGGGCAATTCGATCCCGGTGCGCTGCAGGGACTCCAGCACGTGACCGGAGAGCTTCACGCGGACCTGTTCCACGGCGTTCGCCAGCGCCACCCGGCCGGGGACGCCGGGTTCCTTGCGGACCGTGAACGGTTCGCCGAAGCAGAACGTGAGCTTGCGGCGCAGCGGCGGGACGGCCCGCTGGGGTTCGCCGGGCCGGTGCGCACCGAGGCAGGCCACGGGCACGACGGGGGCGCCGGACTGCAGGGCGATCCACGCGATCCCCGACCGCACGCTGGCGGCGTCCCCACGGCCCCGGGTCCCCTCGGGGAACACCCCGGCCGCACCCCCGGCGGCCAGGACCGCCAGGATCGACTGCAGCGCGTCGCGATCGCCCCGGCTGCGGTCGATCGGGATCTGACCGGCCTGCAGCAACGACCAGCCCACGACGCGGTTCGGCAGCGACCCCTCGAACATCTCCTTTTTGACGAGGAAGTGCGCGGGGCGCGGGGTGACGCCGAACAGCAGCGGTCCGTCCATGATCGAGGCGTGGTTGGCCGCGAACAGGACCGGCCCGGTCGCCGGGACGTTCTCGGCGCCGATCACCCGGGAGTTCCAGGCGCCGTGGGCGAAGAGCTTGCCCAGCCCGCGCGTCCACGCGAACGGGGCCCCGGGCAGCGACCCCTGCGCCGGGGCCCGGTTGGGGCGCAGCCTCACGCCGGGGCCCCCGTCGCCGAGGTCCCGGTGGCCTGCGCGACGACCTCGAGCACCGCCGCGACGGTCCCGTCGAAGTCGAGGTGGGTGGAGTCGACGGTCACGACGCCGTCGGCGGCCGCGGTGAAGGACGTCGTGCGGGAGTCGACGCGGTCGCGCTCGACGATCCCCCGCCGGGTGGCCTCCAGGGCGGCCGCGTCGGCCGCCCCGAGGTCCTGGTGGGCGCGCCGGGCCAGCCGCACGGACTCGTCGGCCGTCAGCAGGATCCGCACGTCGGCCCGCGGGGCGACGACGGTCGTGATGTCGCGCCCCTCGGCGACCACGCCCGGTTCGCGCCCCGGCGCGGGGGCCAGGCAGGCGGACTCGATGAGCGCGCGCTGGCGCAGCACGAGGTCGGAGCGCACGGCCGGGACGGCCGCCAGGGCGCTGACGTTCGCGGTGACCTCGGGGCTGCGGACGGCCTCGGTGAGGTCGGTCTCCACCCCGTCGACGACCGCCGCGACCGTCGGGGCGGCGGGGTCGGTGCCCATGACGAGGGCCACGGTCCGCGCGTGGCGGGCGACGGCGTCGGCGTCGGCGAGGTCGACCCCGGCCCGCAGGGCCGCCCACGTCAGCGCCCGGTACATCGCACCGGTGTCGAGGAAGGCGACGCCGAGCGCGCGGGCGGCGGCGCGGCTGACGCTGGACTTGCCGCTGCCGGAGGGTCCGTCGACGGCGACGACCAGGGCGGTGGTCACGACGGACACCTCCTGGTCGGCGGTCGGGGACGCGACGGGACCACGTGCAGCGGGGGTGGAGGACACCGGACGAGGTTAGTCGACGCGGGGCCCTGCGGGAGAATCAGCGGGGTCAGCGCGGGACGGTCCAGCCGCGGGCGCGCAGGGCCTCGGTCAGCGGGTCCGCCGCCGCGGGCAGCACGTCGATGCTCGCCAGCGCCACGGCCTGCCCCTCGGAGTGCTCCAGGCGCAGGTCCTCGAGGTTCACCCCGGCGTCGCCGACGTCGGTGAGCAGCCGCCCCAGCGCCCCGGGCCGGTCCGGCACGACGACGACGACGGTCGTGTAGAGGGTGGGGGCGCTGCCGTGCTTGCCGGGGATGCGGTCGCGGCCGGCCCCCCCGTCGGCGATGGCCCGGGCCAGCCGGACGCGCGCGCCCGGGGCGGCGGGGTCGTCCGCGAGCGCCCGCAGGGCGGTGATGACCTCGTCGAGGTCGCCGCGCAGGGCCTCCAGGACGTCGGCGACGGGGGCGGCGTTGGCGGCGAGGATCTGCGCCCACAGCACCGGGTCGCTGCCGGCGATGCGCGTGACGTCGCGCAGGCCCTGCCCGGCCAGGCCGACGGCCGGTTCGGAGGCGTCGCGCAACCGGGCCGCGACGAGGCTGGCCGCGACCTGCGGGGCGTGCGAGACCAGGGCCACGGCTTCGTCGTGGGACTGCGCCGCCATCGTCACGGGGACCCCGCCGCAGTCGGTGGCGAGGTCGCGGACGGCCTGCACGGCAGCGGGTCCGGACTCGGAGGTCGCGGCGATGACCCACGGGCGGCCGGCGAACAGGTCGGTGCGGGCGGCCACGGCCCCGGACCGCTCCCGCCCGGCCATGGGGTGGGAGCCGACGTACCGGGACAGGTCGGCGCCCCTGGCCGCCAGGGCGGCCAGGGGGCCGCCCTTGACGCTGGCCACGTCGGTGACGACGGCGCGCGGGAACCTCTCCAGCTCCCCGGCGACGACGTCGGCCACGACGTCGGGCGGGCAGGCCACCAGCACGAGCGCGGGGTCGTCGCCGTCGGCCGCGAACCGGCCGGCCCCCAGGTCGCGGGCGAGCGCGACCGCCGTCGGGGACGGGTCGGTGAGCACGACGTCGACGCCGCGCATCGACAGGGCCAGCGCCGCGGACGTGCCCAGCAGGCCCGTCCCCACGACGCGGACGGTCCCGTGGGTGCGCGGCGGCGTGGCCGCGTCGAGGGTCACCGGGTCGTCACTGCGCGATGTCGCGGCGCAGGGCCTGCGCCCCGTTGAGGTAGACGTGCTTGACGTCGCTGCGCGCCCGGGTGGTCTCGACGTGCGCCATCAGCCGGATGACCCGCGGCATCGAGCCGTCGATCTCCAGCTCACGGGCGCACATCAGCGGCACGTCGCCCATGCCGAGCTCGCGCGCGGCCACGGCCGGGAACTCGGAGGTCAGGTCGGCGGTGGAGGTGAAGATGACGCTGATGAAGTCGTCCAGGCTCAGGTCGTTGGCCCGGATGACCTCCGAGACCAGGTCCCGCGTCCGCGACAGCACCTCCTCGCGCTCGTCGACGTCGACCTGCACCGCACCACGAACCGCCCGCACCGACACGCGGGGCAGGGTACCCACCCCGGTGGTCCCGTCGTTCACAGGCCCGCGACCGCCATGAGCTGCTGGACCTCGCCGCGCGTCAGGCGCCGGTTCTTGCCCGGCTTCAGGTCGCCCAGGACGATCGGCCCCATCTGCACGCGCACCAGCTTCAGGACGGGGTAGCCCTCGGCCTCCAGCAGGCGGCGCACGACGTGCTTGCGGCCCTCGTGCAGGACGACCTCGACGAGGGCGTACCCGGGCTTGGAGTCGACGAGCTTGAACGAGTCGACGGCGACGGGCCCGTCCTCGAGCTCGATCCCGGCCCGCAGGTTGCGGCCGAGCTCGCGCTTGACCGGCCCGCGGACCTCGGCGAGGTAGGTCTTCTGCACCCCGAAGGACGGGTGCTGCAGGCGGTGGGTCAGCGCGCCGTCGTTGGTGAGCAGGATCAGGCCCTCGGTCTCGAGGTCGAGGCGGCCGACGTGGAACAGCCGCTGCTCGCGGGGGCCGACCATGTCGGCGAGGTTCAGGCGGCCCTCCTCGTCGTACATCGTCGAGACGACGCCCTTGGGCTTGTTGACGAGGATGTAGACGAGCTCGTCGTCGATGGTGAACCGCATGCCGTCGACGTGGACGACCTGGCGGGTCGGGTCGATGCGCACGCCGAGCTCGGTGACGACCTCGCCGTCGACGGTGACGCGCCCGGCGGCGATCATCTCCTCGCACGCGCGGCGCGAGCCGGCCCCGGCCTGGGCCAGGACCTTCTGCAGGCGCACGCCCTCGGGGTCGTGGACGTCGACGCCCGGACGCGGCTTGACCTGCCCCGGGCCCCGGCGGGGCGGCTGGGGCGCGGGCGCGATCTGGTCGGTCATGCGCTTGGCCGCACCCCGGCGCGGGGCCGGGCGCTGCGCCGGTGCGGCCCCCTTCGCGCCGGGGGCCTTGCCGCGCCGGGCGCCGCCGGGGCTCTGGCCGGGCTTGCGCCCCTGACCACCGGTGGGGCGCTGGGGGCGGCCCTGCCCTCGGCCGCCGCCTCCGCGGGGTGCCTGCGGGCTCATGACTCGTCCTCCTGCTGCTGGGGTCCTGGGGGTCGCCGGACCGGTTCGTCGACCGGCTCGGACCCTCCATTGTCGCTCACGTCCGCCGTGGTCGGTACCGGCCCGGCCAGGACCTCCGGCGGGTCGAGGTCGGCCGGGGACAGGTCCTCGGGCAGGAACGGCGCCAGCGGCGGCAGGTCCTCGAGGCTGTCCAGGCCCATGCGCTGCAGGAACTCCCCGGTCGTGCGGTAGAGGGTGGCGCCCGAGGAGGCCTCCACCCCGGCCTCGCTGACGAGTCCGCGGGTCAGGAGCGTGCGCATCACGCCGTCGACGCTGACCCCGCGCACGGCGGACACCCGAGCCCGGCTGACCGGCTGCCGGTAGGCCACGATCGCCAGCGTCTCCAGCGCCGCCTGCGTCAGCTTCGCCGTCTGGCCGTCGAGCAGGAACGCCTCCACCACGTCGGAGTGCTCGGCGCGCGAGTACATCCGCCAGCCGCCGCCGACCTCGCGCAGCTCGAACCCGCGGCCCTGCTCGGAGTACTCCCCCGCCAGCTCCCGCAGCAGCAGGTCGACCTCGTCGGGCTGCTCACCGGTGGCCCGCGCCAGCGCCTGCACCCCGACCGGTTCGTCGGCGACCATGAGGACGGCCTCGATGGCCCCCCGGACCCGGCGGCCCGCGTCCTCGTCCGCTCCCCCGGTCACGTCCAGCAGTTCCCCGCTCACGAGGCCCCTCCCGATCCTTCGAACTCGTCCAGCCCGGCCGGCACGGCGCCCGCGCGGCCGTCCCGGTTGGCCTGCGCGTCGGCGTCCCAGCGGACCGTCAGCTCACCGAGGGCCTCGCTCTGCTCCAGCCGGACCCGGCGCTCGCGGAACAGCTCCAGGACCGCCAGGAAGCGCGCCACGATCACCAGCGTCCCCAGCTCGCCGTCGCCGGCGTCCTCGACGAGTTCGGCGAAGGTCGCCGTCCCCCTGCGCCGCAACCGGTCGACCATCGTCGCGGCTTCCTCGCGGATGCTGACCGAACTGGCGTGCAGGTGGTCGAGGGCGACGACGGGCACGGGTTTCGGGGTCAGCGCCCGGGCGGCGACCGCCGCGAACTGCTCGGGGGAGACGGTGAGGACGAGGTCGGGCAGCAGCTTCTCGAAGTGGGGTTCCATCGCGACGGCGCGCGGGACCCGGCGGGAGGCCTCGGCGAAGCGGTCGGCGAGCATCTGCGCGACCTGCTTGTAGGCGCGGTACTGCAGCAGCCGGGCGAAGAGCAGGTCGCGGGCCTCGAGCAGCGCGAGGTCCTCGGGGTCCTCGACCTCGGCGGCGGGCAGCAGGCGGGCGGCCTTGAGGTCGAGCAGCGTCGCGGCGATGAGCAGGAACTCGCTGGCCTCGTCGAGGTCGAAGTCGTCCTCGCTCGTCGCGGCGGCCCGCAGGTGGGCGACGAAGTCGTCGGTGACGCGGGCGATGGCCACCTCGGTGACGTCGAGCTGGTGCTTGGTGATCAGCCCGAGCAGCAGGTCGAAGGGGCCCTCGAAGTTGTCCAGGTGGACCGCGAAACCGCCCCGCCCCGCCTCGGCCGCCTCGGCGCCGGCCGCCACGGGCACGGGCTCGGGCGTCTGGGGAGGGCTGGCCGGCACGGGGTCAGGCTACCGAGCGGGGCACGGCCACCGTGCGCAGCTCGCCGTCGCCGGTGTGCAGCAGGACCCGGCCCGGCTGGGCGGGGGCGCCGAGCGCGCTGCGCGGCAGCCGGACGCCGAGCAGGTCGCCGGCCATGGTGTCGGCCGGCGCGATGAGGACACCGCACCGGTTGCGCCGCAACGGGACCTGCCAGTTGGAGAACCCCGAGGCGATCTCGGCGGTGTCGCCGGCGAGGACCACGCCGCTGCCGTCGCGGCCGGCGCGGGCGACGAAGGCGGCCAGCCAGGCGTCGGCGGAGCAGTTCCTCAGCAGCTCGGCGTCGTCGACGAGGAGCACGGCCGGTCCGGCCTCCGGGCCCAGCAGCGGTTCCAGCTGCGCGACGGTCAGGTCCTCGCCGGTGAGCACGGCCCGCACACCGGGCCGGCCCGCGAGGTCGCGCAGCGGGGAGGGCCGCGGCGCGGCGATCACCACCTGAGCGCCCTGGTCGAGCAGGGAGCGGGCCATGGTCAGCAGGACGGTGCTGCGCCCCGAGCGCGCGGGCCCGGCCACGACCGCGGTCCCCGCTCCGGCGAGCAGGTCCGGCCCCAGGCCGCTCAGGTCGTCGCCACCGACGCCGACGAGCGCGACGAGGCGGTCCGGGCCCCGTTCGGTCAACTCCCACGCCTGCTCGTAGTCGAGCCGGGCCGGCAGCGTGTCGAGCCGGAAGGGGCGCCGGTGCCGCGGCAGGCCGGCGTCGCGGGCGCGCAGCCGCTCGCCCAGGGCCGTCAGCGCGGCGACCTGCGCCGGCCCCGAGGGGTCCGCTGCGAGCGTGGCGACCTGCGCCTCCTGACCGCCGGTCCGCGTGCGCAGCACCCGGCCGGGGACCATCGCGTCGGGGACCTGCCGGGCGCTGAGCCCGGCGAGGACGGCGTCGGCCTTGTCGCTCAGGCTCAGCAGCAGCTTGTCCTCCACGAACGTCCCCGTGCGGCCGGTGAGCAGCTGCCGGTCGCCGGCCACGACGACGTGCACGCCGACGCCCGCCCCCTCGCGCAGCAGCAGGTGCACGAGCTCGAGCGGGGCCTGCCCGTCGAGCTCGGCCAGGCCGCCGAGGAAGCCCTCCCAGCGGTCGAGCAGCAGGACGAGGTGCGGCCAGGGCTCGCCGGAGCGGGCCCGCTGCTCACCGATGTCGGCGACCCCCAGCGCCCCGAGCTCGCCCTGGCGGCGCAGCACCTCCTCGCGCAACCGGTTCAGCAGCCGGACGGCGCGGGCGGTGTCGGTGCGCTGGACGACGGCCCCGGTGTGCGGCAGGGCCCCCAGGGCCAGCAGGGCTCCCCCGCCGCAGTCGAGGCCGTACAGGTGCAGGTCGGCCGCCGCGACCTTCTCGGCCAGCCGCGCGGCGAGGGTCCGCAGGACCTGCGAGCGGCCGCTGCGGGGAGCACCGACGACGTACAGGTGGCCGTCGCGGTCGAGGTCGAACTCCAGGGCGTCGCGGCGCTGGTGCTCGGGCACGTCGACGACCCCGAAGCTCGCGGCGTTCGGCGCGTCGGGGTCGGGCAGGTCCGCCACGGGCAGCAGGTCGGGCAGCGGGGGCAGCCACGGGCTGTGCGGCGCGGGCACGTCGAGGGCGGCGGCGGCGCCGCGGACCGCGGCGACGAGGTGCCCGAGGTCCGTCTGCGAGGCGTCGTCGGCGACCGCCGGGCCCTTCGGGCGGCGCGGGGCGGGGCGTCCGACGTCGTGACCGGGCCACGGGGCCGCCCACGGGGCGGGCACGGCGGCGTCGGCGGCGACCCCGGGGCGCCGGCCCCCGACGCGACCGGACTGGAACGGGACGAGCGAGCCGTGACCGAGCCTGACGTAGGCCCGGCCCGGGACGGACCGGGGGATGCGCGCGGCGTCGGCGGCGTCCAGGACGTCGGTGCTCTCGGCCGCGTCGGTGACGCGCAGGGCGATCCGCAGGGTGGTGTTCGCCCGGATCTCGGCGCTGACGACCCCCGTGGGGCGCTGGGTGGCGAGCAGCAGGTGGATGCCCAGGGACCGGCCGCGCTGGGCGACGTCCACCAGGCCCGTCACGAAGTCGGGCAGTTCGCGGGCCAGGGAGGCGAACTCGTCGATGACGATGAGCAGGCGCGGCAGCGCCCCGATCGAGGGGTCGGCCCGGCGCAGGTCGTCGTGGTCCTCCAAGTCCTTGGCGCCGACCGCCGCCAGGAGGTGCTCGCGGCGGCGCAGCTCGGCGCCCAGCGAGGTCAGCGCCCGCCCGACGAGGTGGGTGTCGAGGTCGGTGACCATCCCGACGGTGTGCGGCAGGTCCACGCAGTCCTTGAACGCCGCGCCGCCCTTGTAGTCGACGAGCACGAACGTCATGGCGTCGGGCCGGTTCGCCACCGCCAGGGAGGCGACGATCGTCTGCAGGAGCTCGGACTTGCCCGAGCCCGTCGTGCCCGCGATGAGCCCGTGCGGGCCGTCGGCGCGCAGGTCGATGCCGAACGGGCCGTCGAGGGACTCCCCCACGACCGCCGTGGTGCTCGCGGGGCTCAACACCCAGCGGGCCGAGACCGCCTGCGCGGTGGGCGGTTCCAGCCCGAGGACGTCGAGCAGCCGGGACGCGGCGGGCAGGCCCGCGCCGGTCTCGTCGCCGCCGGCGTCGCGCACGGGGGCGAGCGCGCGGGCGATCCGCGGGGCCCACGTGGGCCCGGGCTCGTCCGCGACGACCCCGGTGACCTCGGCGTGCCCCTGGCGCCCGACGCGCCAGGTCGCGCCCCGGTCCGGTTCGACGACGGCCGTGCACTCCTCGGGCAGCGAACGGCGGTCCTCCTCGCAGCAGACGAGGTGGATCCCGAGGGCCGGGCCGTCGGTGAGCAGCGTCACGACCCCCGGCAGGGCGCGCAGGCGGCGGGCCCCGTCGAGCACGACGACGAGGTCGGGGGCGTCCAGGCGGGCCCCGGGTCCGGCGGCGGCGAGGTCGCGGCGGCGGTCCTCGAGCACGGCCGTCAGCTCGGCCACCCGGCGTGCCCACGTCTCGGTGGTCGTCCCGACGGACACCCCGGCCGCACCCCCGGCCTCGGCCCGCGCGTGCGGGACCCAGCGCACCCAGTCCCAGGACGCCATCGCCTCCGGGGTGGTCAGGACGTGCAGCGACACGTCCCGCGGGCTCTGCAGCACGGCGAGCTGGACCAGCCAGCGGGCGGCGACCTCGCGCGCCCGCGGCCCGGCGACCCCGGTGACCGGGTGGTCGCGCAGGCCGAGGGTGACGGGTACCCGGTGGGCGACCTCGCTGACCCGGCGGCGGTGCTCGAGCTCCTCGGGGTCCTCCAGGACGACGTCGGAGGGCAGGTCCGCCAGGCCGATCCGCACGACGAGGTGGTCGCCGTCGCGGCGGCGGCGTTCCCACAACCGGGCCCGGGGGCCGATCGCGGTCAGCAGCAGCTCGGCGGGGTCGGGGGCGACCTGCCGCCGGGCGCGGCGTTCCGTGACGAGGGCCTGCGCGGCGTCGGCCTCGACGGCGCGCTTGCGCTGCCGGTACCGCGCGAGGAGTTCGCGGTGCGTGGTGCGACCGGCGCGCCGGTCGACGATGGCGTTGGCGACCACCGCGACCGGGCTCAGCAGGCCGATGGCCAGGTACCGGTGGTTGTGGGTCGTGAACACCATCACCGCGCTCATGAGCAGCGGGACGAGGGCCGCGACGACGGGGAACGGGCGGCGCACCGGGTCCGCCGGCGGGGCGGGCAACCGGAACCTCGTGGTCCGCTCGGGCGGCAGCAGCCGCGGCGGGCGGTTGTAGTCGAGGCCGACGACGTCGTCGGCCGACGGGGCGGCGGGGTCCAGGACCGCGTCGGGCGCGCTGGGGCGCTCGATCCCGAGCAGGACCGCACCGAGGTCGACGAGGTCCCCGGCGACCCACAGCTCGGGGCCCGCCAGCGCCGTCGTCTCCAGCCGGGGTCCGCCCTCGACGGCGCTGACGGTCACCGCCCCGGTCGGCGCCACCGCGACCCGCACGCTCGCCGGCCCGTCGACGACGACCGTGCCGGCCGGACCCACCAGGTGCTCGCCGACGCCGAGCCGGTGCACCGCACCGGCTCCGACGCCGCCGACGACGCGCAGTTCGACGAGTCCGCGGGGTTCGGCGGGCACGCAGCCGCTGGCGTCGTGGACGCTGAGGACGGACCCCTCGTGCAGGCCGGTGTCCTGCAACGGGGTGCCGGGGTCGAGTTCGGCACCGGCGTGGAACACCGGCGCGCCGGCGGTCCCCAGGACCGGCGCGAGGTCGGTGAACGGGGTGCGCGGGTCCGCCTCGACGACGACGTCACGACGTTCCCCCGCGCGGGGGTCGACGACCGTGACGGCCAGACGCACGACTGCTCCTCGGGTTCTGCGGTGGTCCTCCAGCGTGACCGGTGCGGCCGGGCGGGCGGGCGGGCCGTCGCCCGGGCGGAGCACCGCGGCGGGCCCGCGTCACCCGTCGAGACCCGCCGGACGGGTGGGCCGGTGGTGACCCGTGAACGTCGGCGTGGTCGGGGACCTCGACCGTTCGGGCGTTGAACCCCGCAGCGCGCGGCCACTCACCGGCGTCCAGGAACCGTTCGCGGGCACGGATCCCGAGGATGACGGGGTACCCCTTCGCGGTGGCGTCCCCGTCGAACGTGACCGCCGCTGCGGGGTCGGCCGGCACGACGACGATCC
The DNA here is from genome assembly GCF_003002055.1 of Kineococcus rhizosphaerae. Taxonomy (NCBI): domain Bacteria; kingdom Bacillati; phylum Actinomycetota; class Actinomycetes; order Kineosporiales; family Kineosporiaceae; genus Kineococcus; species Kineococcus rhizosphaerae. Next base: position 31,735 of record NZ_PVZF01000001.1, on the reverse strand, counting down.
ACGAGGGTTCCGCAGCACCGTCGCGGTGCACCCCGCAGCGCGCACCTCCCACGTCCACGCTCACGCGTCGTGCGACTGCCGAGATCGCCACGTGGACGACCCTCCCGATCTCCCGTCGTGGCCCCGCCGGGCACCCCCGCAGGGGTGCCCGGCACGTGCGGTGGGTCAGCGGCCCAGGCTCGCGGCGAGCTGGGAGTCGGCGTCGGACAGCGTCTGGGCGGCGCTGTTCAGGTAACCGGACATCCCGGACAGGCCTTCGAGGACCTGGGTGATCCCGGTGTTGAACTCGTCGTAGGAGTCCTTGAACGCGACCGAGGACCGGTCGGTGACGTAGCCGCCGGACACGAGGGAGTCGACGAGGGCCTTGAGCCGCGACAGCTTGTCGGCGATCTCGGCCTTGCCGTGCTCCAGGTTCGTCGCCGCGCTGCGCATGTCGTCGTAGGTGACGTTCAGGTTCGCCATGGTGGGCCTGCTCCTCCGGTCGTGCTGCGTCCCCCGCACCGGGCGGTGCGGGGTTTCCTTCCACGGGAACCCCGGGCCACGCGGCGCGGGGTTCCTCACACCCCCGGGTCGGGGGAGTTCTGCGGGGCTCAGGGGTTCTGCAGACCCGTGAGCCAGGGTTCGTACTGCTCGCGCGTGAGCCGGCGCGCGGTCCCCCGCAGCCCGAGCACCCCGAGGTCGAGGTGACCGGCGGGGTCCACGGCGAAGCGCCAGCTCGCGCTCGGCAGGTCCCCGACGCAGACCACCGCGACGGGCGTCCGCCCGGTCGACGTCAGGGCGTGCAGACGCTGCGCCTGCACCTCGGTGGGAGTTCCCGAGACGGCGACCAGGACCGGGCGGACCCGGTCGGCCCTGCGGTCGGCGCGACCGGCCAGCAGGCGGTCGCCGACCGGGCGGGGTTCTCGTTCGAGCCGGTCCAGGAGGTCGTCGAGCACCGCGTGCGAACGCACGGTGTCCGGGGACAGCACCGACAGGTCGTCCCCGAAACCCACGAGGTGGACCTCGACGCCGTCCGACCAGGAGTTCGTGGCGAGTTCGACGGCCATCGACGTCACCACGTCCCGGGCGACGTCGGCGTCGCCGCCGAGCGCGACGACCCCCGGGGCGCTCTCGAGGTCGAGGAGGATCTCGTGGTCCCCGTGGACCGCCACGTCGACCAGCGCGGGGAAGGGCGCCGCGGCCCCCGCGACCACCGCGTCGTCCTCGGCGGGCAGGTCGGCGCGCCCGACCCGCCAGGCGCCCCCGGGCAGCACCGTCCAGGGCGCCGGCGGTTCGGCGGCGGCACCGCTCAGGTGGGTGCCGAGGTGCAGGACGAGTTCGTCGGCCGACAGGTGCGCGACGACGACCTCGGGCAGCGGCAGGCTCGCTGCGGCGCGGCCGGCGCTCAGGTGCCGCAGCGCGCGGTCGAGGAACGCCGCGCGGGCGGGGTCGGCTCCGGGCAGTTCCGGCTCCGTCGCACCGCGGGCCACCGCGGGGCGGCGCAGGGCGACGAGGACACCGGCGAGGAGGAGACCGCCGCTGAGCACCGCCCGGGCGCCCGTCTCGTCGGCCCGGGCGTCGGCCTGGTCGTCGGGCTGGACCTCGGCTGCAGCCGCGGTGGGCGCCCCGCTCGTCGCGGTCACCGCCCACCCCGGGTCGACGGCGGGGGCGTCGGCCACCCGCACCGCGGGGGCCTGGACCCCGGCCTGCCCGCCGACCGCGTCGGCCGGCAGCAGCAGGACCCACCCCGGGCGGATCAGGTCGGCGTCCACGAGCCGCGAGCCGTCGGCCTGGACCCGGTCCTCGTTCAGCTCGAAGATCTCCTGGTACCGCAGCGGGTCGCCGAGGGTGCGCTGGGCGATGTCCCAGAGGCAGTCGTGGTAGCGACCCTGCGGCGGGTGCACGACGTACGTGACGGTCCCGGCGAGGGGGTCGGGTGCGGTGGTCGAGTTCCCGGAGTTCCCGGGGTTCCCGGAGTTCCCGGAGTTCCCGGGGTTCCCGGAGTTCCCGGAGTTCCCGGAGTTCCCGGAGTTCCCGGAGTTCCCGGAGTTCCCGGGACTCGCGGGGTGCGCGAGGTCCGTGGGGTCCGCGGGCACCGGTGCGCTGCGGGCCGCGCCGGCCTCGGCGCCCGCGGTCGCCGCGGGGACGCTGGCCGCGACGGGGACGGCGCTGACCGCCGTCCCCGTGCCCGGGACCCACACCGCACCGGAGGCCAGGAGCAGCACCGCGGCCACGAGGCGCTGGGCGAAGAGCTGGTTCGCGCCGCCGAACGGCACCGTCCCCGAGCGCGCCCCGACGGCCCAGGCCCGGAACTCGGCCAGGACGCAGACGACGAAGTGCCCCCACAGCACCCACAGGACGACGGCGAGCACGTCGAGCACCGCGGACGCGGACAGTTCCGCGTCCAGCCAGCCGAGGGTGGGCGCGGTCGTGGGCAGCGGGTCGCCGACGAGGGCGACCAGGGCCCAGGGGACGCCGACGAGCACCGCGAGCAGGACCGCGGCGGCCACCAGACCCCGCACGACCTCGCCCGCCCGCTCGCGCGGGGTGAGGGGTGCGCGGGGCAACCGGGAGGCGGGACGAGGGGTCCTCGCCGGGGTGAGGGTGCTCACGGGGTGTTCTCCACGGGTTCGAGGATCCAGAGGTTCACGGGTTCACGGGTTCAGGGGGACGACGAGGGTCTGGACCTCGGTGACCCGCAGGTTCAGGCGGACGTCGCGGCGGACCTCGCGCACCTGCGTCCACGTCGCCCCGCCGTCGGCGCTGGCCTCGATGACCCAGACCTCGGTGCCCGCGACGGCGTACGTGTCGGGCACCGGCCCGTTCCGGCCCGCCGACGTCTGCCGGAAGACGAACGAGCAGACGCCGGGCCCGGTGCGGTCGGCCTGCCCCGCGACCAGTTCGCGCCCGCCGCCGCTGCAGCGGACGACGGGCCGGCCGGGTTCGCCCGTCACGACCTCCAGCGCCGTGAGTTCACCGCGCATGACGGCTCCCCCCTCGCCGATGGGCCGGCCGAACTCGCCCTCGACGGAGAACGCGACGGTCTGACCGATGCGCGGGGTCCGCGACGGGGAGGTCAGCAGGGTGCCCTCGTCGATGTTCCCCCAGTACTCCGCGCGGGTCAGCCACGCGCGTTGCCCCGCGGTCAGCTCGAACCAGAACGGGGGCCGTCGGGGATCGCTGCGCAGCCACTCGGCGTCCGTGGTCACGTCGAACCTCATGTCCCACGTGGGGGCGAGGGTGACGGGGTTCGGCGGGCTCGAGAGGCAGACCTGCAGGAACTTCTCCGGCTGCTCCACCGGCGTCGTCTCCGTCGCGGACGGTTCCTGCGTCGGGACCGGTTCCTGCGCCACGGGCGGGGTGTCCCCGGCCGGTGCGTTCGGCGTCACCGGAACCGACGTGGGCACCGACGTGGGCACCGACGTGGGGACGGGGGTCGGGACGGAGGTCGATGTGCCCGTGGAACCGGGGTCGGGCGCGGCGGTCAGCGTGGGCGCGGCGGTGGGTGCGGCGAACGGTCGTGCGTCCTTCGGGGTGAGGTTCCCCCCGCTGCCCGGCGGCAGCAGCCAGCAGGAGGGCACCGCGGCGCCTCCGAGCACGTCGCGGAAACTGCGGTACCTGCCGCCGCCGGAGCACTTCATCCCGTACGAACCGGCGGCGCTCGACCACAGCGAGCAGGCCCCCACGGAGCTGTAGACGTCGTTGCCCGCCGAGGCGGACAGCAGCCGCGCTCCCCCGGCCTCCGCGGCCACCGCCGGCTGCCCGCCGAGCGACACCAGCACCACGACGGTCAGCGCCGCCAGGACCCCACTGAGACGCGGCATCAGAACCGCTCCACGGTGACGTCGGACGCCGAGCACTGCCCGCCGTCGCTGACGACGTCGTCGACGAGCCAGCGCTCGCCCACGCGCACCACGACGGCCGAGGCCGTCGCGAAGTGGGCGGCGTTGACGGGTCGTCCCGTCGTGCGGTTCACCTGCCACCCCCGGTCCTGCAGGCAGAGGCTGAGGTCGACGCGGTCCGCCGAGGGGCGCGTCGAGCCCAGGACCCCGGAGGGGTAGGGACCGGGCATCCGGTCCCCCAGGTTGTCGGCCAGCAGCGCCAGGGCCCACTGCTGCCCCGCAGCGGTCAGGGTCGCGGTGAAACCCGGCAGCTGCGCCGGGTCGGCGGTCCCGGCGTTGACGGCCAGGGCCTGTTCGCGCAGGTAGGCGCGGAACGCGCCCACCGCGGCGTCGCCGTCAAACTCGGCGGTCGCAGCGGTCGGGCCCACCGACGGGGTCGTCGGCGCGGCGGCCACCGGCGGAGCCACGTCGGAGGTGCGCGAGCACGCGGTCAGCGCCACCGCCAGCACCAGCGCGGGCACCAGCACCCGGGTCCTGCTCACGAGGCGTCCTCCTCTCGGGTTCCTTCGAAGGGTCGGGCCCGGCCGTCACCGGAGGCCCGCAGTTCGCGCACCCCGACGATCCCGAGGAGGGTCGTGGGTTGCACCAGTTCCACGTGCGTCTGCACGACGATCCGGCGGGCCTGCGGGTCACCGGTCCGCGTCGTGCCGCGGAAGCAGTTCCCCGGGTCGACGAGGGGGGCGCCCGCGGCCGCGGCGGCGCCGCAGTAGGCGTTGACGCGTGCGGCCACCTGCTCGTCGGGCAGGAGTTCCAGGTCGGGGGCGTCGAGCTCGATGGCCGCCGCCCCGGCACGGGCGGCCTCCTCGGCGTAGGCGACCGCCCGCCCGCGTTCGGTCAGCTGCCGGGAGGCGTCGACGACGAGCCCGGCGAGCAGCAGCAGCACCAGGGCGAGCACCGGCACCGCAGGGGCGATCGACCCCTCGTCGCGGGGTTTCACGACACCTCCCGGTTGGGGTCCAGGGGTGAGGAGAACGAACTCGTCACCGTGAACGAACCGGGCAGACCGGGCAGCCCGAGGTCGGCGACCGAGTACGTGCACCGGGCCGTGACCGTGACGGCCCGGCCCGGGGTGAACTCCGCGAGGGGCGGGACCGTGAGGCTGTCGGCGCAGTTGCCCGGCCCGACCGCGGCCCGCACCACGGCGAACGCCCGGGTGCGGGCCGCGGCGGGGTCGCGCGAGGTCGTGGCCGCGCGGGCCGCGTCGCGCACCCCGGTGTCCAGGGTCGCCGACACGTCCGTGACCCGGGCGTAGGCGAGCAGCAGCAGGATCAGCAGCAGGAGCGCCGGGGCGACGAGCGTGAACTCCAGGGCGATCGACCCCTCGTCGCGGCGGGTCACCGGGCGCTCCCGAACCGCTCCAGCGTGCCCGCGGCGTGCTGGGTCGTGGACAGGTCCAGGCCGGGCACGAGGCTGATGACGTGCCCGGTCACGGTGACCGTGACGGAGCTCTGGTCCGCGCTCCACGCCGTGACCGCCCGCGGGTCCAGGAGGGACTCGCGGCCGATCGTCGTCGCGAACTGCTCGACGTGCCGGCGCACGACGGGGTCGGCCTGGGCCGCCACCTGCGGGTCGGGCACGACGCGCAGCTGCGCGACGCCCTCGCGCGCGGCGGCCAGGGCGACCGAGCGCCCGTAGGCCCACAACCCCACCTGGATCCCGAAGAACACCAGCAGCAGGAACACCGGGGCGACGAACGCCATCTCCAGGGCCGCCGAACCCCGGTCGTTCAGCTGCAGGCGGTGCCGACGGCGACGGACGCGCACTTCTCCAGGGCGCTGCTCTTGTCCTGGACGATCTTGTAGATCGCCCCGCCGATGAGCGAGGCCGCCACGACCACGACGGCCGCGATGATCGCCCACTCCAGCGCCGAGGCGCCGGCGTCGCGACCGCTGCGGGCCGCGCGCCGGGCGCGGGCCGAGAGCGCCCGCGCGCAGCGGGCGAGGGAGGTGGGGGACATGGGTTTCTCCTTCAGGGGTTCCGGTCACGAGGTGGCCATGAGGTTGTGGACGGCGGGGAAGGCGAGGAACACCATGAACGCGGTGCACAGCACGAGCTGGGCGACGAGCATCGACTGGGACTTCTCCCCCGCCTCGCCCTCGACGTCGGCCATGTCGCGGCGCCGCAGGGTGGCGGCGCGGGCGGCGAGCGAGGCGCGGATCTTCGCACCGTCGTCGGCGGCCAGGGCCAGCGCCCCGGCGAGGTCGACGAGTTCGGCGACGGCCAGTTCCGTGCCGAGGTCCCCGAGCGCCTGCCACGGGGTGCTCCCCGACAGCCGGGCCCCCGACAGCGCCTGCCGGATCCGCACGAGCGCCCAGTAGTCGCTGACGGAGGCCGAGCTCAGCAGCGCCTCCGGCAGCCCGCGGCCCCCGGCGAGGTTCATGGCGACCAGGTCGGAGAACACGCCGACGACGCGCCGGAAGTCGCGCCGACGACGCGCCGCGTCCGAGCGCAGCGCCAGGTCCGGCACGACGAAACCCGTCCCGCCCAGCACGAGGGCCAGCGACAGCGGGACACCGCCGGGCAGGGGGACCCCGAAGGTGCGCAGGACGACCCAGCAGACCGGGGCGAGCAGCAGCAGGACGAGCGCAGCGACGACCTTCGTCGCCAGGAACTCCCCCGTGCGCCGGCCCAGGACGGCCAGGTCGGCGCGGGTGCGCCGCAACCGCCAGCCGCGGTCACTGGCGAGGACCTCGAGCCGGTCGGCCAGCCGGGCCATCGCCCGCCCGAAGGTCGCGGACACCCCGAACAACCCGCGGTCGGGAGCGGCCGACGCGGCGGCCTCCGCGGCCGACAGCGCCTGCCGCTGGTGCGAGCGGCGCAGACCCTCGACGCGGGCGACCTGGGAGGCCACCGACGGCCGGGGACGGACGAACGCGGTGCCCAGGGCCAGCAGACCCCCGGCCGTCGCCGCGCCCGCGGCCAGGGCGAGCTGCAGGTCGCTCACCGGCCCCGCACCCCCGCCAGGAACCGCTCGTGCGTCTCGACCGTGGCCAGCCGGCGCAACCAGACCAGCCCGAGCACCATGAGCGCCGCGACGAGGACGAGCGCGACCTGCCCGGCGAAGGAGGAGTACGGCGCCACGTAGGCGCGGTTGAAGACGGCCAGCAACCCCATGACCCCCAGGACGATGAGCAGCACGATCTGCACGCTGCGGCGGATGCTGCGGCGGCTGGCCTCGATGCGGCGCCGCACGTCGAGCTCCTCGCGGGTCGAGGCCGCGAGCGCGCTCAGGACGTCGCGCAGCCCCGGCCCGCGCAACCGGGCGTTGAGCACCAGGGCCGCCACGACCACGTCGGCGCTGGCGTCGTCGACGTCGTCGGCGAAGCGCAGCAGCGCGTCGGGCAGGGGTTCGCGGATGCGCAGCCGGTCGACCAGCAGGTTCAGCGACGGGCGCAGCGCCGGGGCCGAGGTGCCGGCCGTGGCGGGGATGGCCTGCTCGAGCCCGATGGCCCCGGCGATGGTGTCGCGCAACGACTCCGTCCAGGTCGCGAGCGCCTCCAGGCGGGCGATGCCGCGGTTCTCCTCGGCGTTGCCGCCGAGCAGCCGCTGCCAGCAGGCGACGAGCAGGCCGATGCCCACCCCGGCGACGACCCAGCGGGTCAGGACCAGGGTGAGGACCCCCGCCCCCAGCCCCAGCAGGACCTGCCGGGTGAGCAGGTCGGGGCGGCGCCGGCCCGGGCGCGAGCTCGGGCCGGCGAGGCGGCCGGAGAACCCCAGCGCCGCGAGCAGCAGACCGAGCCCGGCCCCGGTCGCGGTGAGCGCGACGAGGACCTCCGGTGCGGCGTTCACGCGCCCCACCGCTGGAGCACGGGGGCGACGTACCCGGCGGCTTCGAGGTCGTCGGCGCACTGCAGGGGGGCGTGGGCCCGCGCGACGCCGTCGCGCCCGGCGAGGAAGACCTCCGAGCTCAGGACGCGGCCGTCCACGCCGGTGACCTCCCGGACGCTGGCGACCACGCGCCGCAGACCGCCCCCGGAGTGGTAGGTGTTCTGCTTGTCGAGGAACACCACGAAGTCCACCGCACCGGCGACGAGCATGTGGCTCGCCTCGACGGGCAGGTGCTCCTCGGCCTGCAGCGCGTACGTGGCGATGCGGTTGAACACCTCCGCGGAGGAGTTCGCGTGGATGGTGGACAGCGACCCGTCGTTGCCCTGGCTCATGGCGTTGAGCATCGTGACGATCTCGTCGCCGAGGACCTCCCCGACGATGACGCGGCTGGGGTTCATGCGCAGCGAACGGCGCACGAGGTCGGCCATCGTCACCCCGCCGAGCCCCTCGGAGTTCGGCAGCCGTTCCTCGAAGGCGACGGCGTTGGGGTGCCCGGGCTGGGCGTCGAGCCCGAGTTCCAGCGCGCGCTCGACGGTGATGAGCCTTTCGTGGGCGGGGATCTCGGAGGCCAGGGCGCGCAGCAGCGTCGTCTTCCCCGAGTTCGTCGACCCCGCGATCATGATGTTCTTGCGCGCCCGCACGGCGGCGCGCAGGAACTGCGCGAGGTCCTCGGTCATGGTCCCCGAGCGAACGAGGTCGCCGAGCGTGGCGCTGGACAACCGCGCCCGCCGGATGCTGAGGGCCGGCCGGCGGCAGACCCCCATGACGGCCGACAGGCGCGAACCGTCGGGCAGCCGCAGGTCCAGCTGCGGGTTCGCGGCGTCGAACGGCCGGCTCGTCAGGCCCACGTTCGAGGCGAGCACCTGGACGAGTTCGACGAGGTCCTCGTCGGACTCGGCGACGGGGTCGTGCAGTTCCTCGCGCCCGTCGGCGTAGGAGACGAAGACGCGGTCGCAGCCGTTGATGTCGACGTTCTCGACGTCGGGGTCCTCCAGCAGCGGCTGCAACCGGCCGACGCCGAACAGCGCGGCGACGATGGCGGCGGCGACGGCCTCCTCCCCGCCGGGCGACAGCGGCGCGCGGCCGGCCTCGAGCTCGGCGCGGGCGTGGTCCTCGAGGACCTGCACGACGAGGGAACGGGCGAACTGGCGTTCGTCGGCGGCCGACATGGGCGCGCGCCCGTCGGCGTCGTCGCGGCGGCGCTGGGCCGAGAGGCGGTCGGCCACCGCGGCGCGCAACCGGCGCACGAGGTCGTGGTCGACGCTGCGCCGTTCCTCCACCGCGGCGCTCACGCGGCGCTCCGTCCGGTGCCGGCGGCGCCCGTGGACGCGGCGACGAGGTCGGCGACCAGGGCCCGGCCGCTGCGGACCAGGGCGGTGCGCTCGGGGCGGGACGTGCGCGCGCCGTCGAAGACGGCGGCCCCGGCGGGGTCCAGGGGCAGGGCCCCGAAGTCGTCCACCCAGTCCCCGACGGCGCTCAGCAGCCCGGTGGCGTCGGCGACCTCGCGGGCGTGGCGGCGCAGGTCGCCCACGACGACGACCCCCGTGCGCGGCAGCAGACCGTCGGGCCGGCGCAGCGCACCGGACAGGACGCGCAGCCGCTCGCGGGCGTGCAGGACGGCGGAGACCTGCGCGCGCACGACGAGCGTGACGACGTCGCTGGCGCGCAGCAGGTCGAGGTGGACGGGGTCGGCCCCCACGCGTCCGGCGTCGACGAGGACGTCGTGCTCGCGGCTCACCTCGCGCAGGGCCCGGGCCAGGGCGGACCAGCCGGACCCGGCGGCCTGGGCCTGCTCGGAGCCGGCGAGACCCACGACGACGCGCGAGCCGCCCGCCACGAGCTGGGTCTGCTCGAGCACCTGGGCGGCGCTCAGGCCGCGACGGGCGGTGGTCAGCAGCGGGAGCAGCCCGTGGTCGGCGTCCAGGACGGAGCCGTCGGCGGCGGGGACCCGGGCGAGGAGGTCACCCCCGGCGGGGTCGGCCTCGACGAGGACGGCCGGCCGGGGCCACAGGGCCGCGCACAGCAGGGCGGTGGTCGTCACGCCGGGCGATCCCTTGGCGGACAGGAAGGTCACGACGGCCACGGGTTCACTCCCGCACGAGGTCGACGGGCGGGGTGGTGGCCTCGGCGAGCCGCACGAGGGCCACCTGGCCGGCGGCGGCGGCGGCGACGACCTGCGCGGCGTCACCGGTGGGCACGAGCAGCGAGACGGTCCCGGAGTCGGAGGCGACCGCGACCTGGCCCGCGGCCGGACCGGCTGCCGGGGTGCCGGCGGCGACGACCCGGGCGGCGTCGAGCAGCACCGTGCCGGGGGGCTGGCCCGTGACGGTCGTGGAGCCGTCGGCCGCGACGAGGTAGGCGCGGACGACGTCGCCGGAGGCGAGCCCCTGGGTGGGCCGCTGCTCGGGGCCGAGGACCACGCCGACGACGGCGGCGCCGGCGGGCACGCTGTCACCGGCGAGGAACATCGTGCGGTTGACGAGGGTGTCGGCCGGGATCCGGGTCGTCGCGTAGGTCCCGACGAAGTTCGCCAGCGCGCTGGCCGGGACGGTGGCCGCGCCGTCGGCGGCGACTCGGGCGGTCCCGAAGTCGTCGGCGGTGACGAGGGCGCCCGGGGCGACCTCGTGCCGGGCGACGAGGACGTCGACCCGGTCACCGCTGCGGTGCACCACCAGTGCGCTGCCCAGCGCGCCGCCCACGACGAGCACCAACCCGAAGGCGATGAGCGCGGGACGGCGTTCGCGGACCGGCCCGGGCAGGCGGTCGGCGGCGGCCGGGCCGGTCGCGGGCGGGCCGGAGTCGGCGCGGGTGCGGGCGCGCTTCAGCGTCGGGACAGCGGAGGGCATGGCGTCGACAGTGCCAGCCGGGCACCGGGAACCGGTGACGGAACGCAGCCCGTTGCGCCGTCCGGGGGCAGGACGTCACCCGCTTCGCGCAGGCCGGCAGGACGCTGTGTGGTCGCATCGGGTGAGTTCCGCCGCAGCGGCGGCGGAACTCACCCGGGGCGGTCAGCGTTCGGCGAGTTCAGCCCCGTTCGCGGTGTCCCGCACGTCGACGACCACCTCGTCGAGGTTCTCCTCGCCCAGCAACCACCGCGAGAGCAGAGCGGCGGGTTCGGCGACGCGCGGGTCCCGAAGGATCGACATGTGCTCCCCGGGGACCTCGACGACGCGGAACTCACCGCTCAGGTGGGGTTCCCACTGCCGGCGGGCTCCCGCGTCGACGTCCTCGGACGCCACGACGACGAGCGTGCGGCCGGGGTAGACGTCGGTGGTGTACCTGCGCTGCAGGAAGTTGCCCTGGCGGAAGAACCGGACGTAGTGACCGAGACCGGCGTGGGCCTTGATGCCGGTCAGGGCCAGCGAGGCCCCCTCCTTCACCTTCGCGAGGGTGTTCTCGTACTGCGGGACGGGCGCCAGCGCCGGGTTCGGGGGGAACGAGTCGACGATCGCGAGGAGTTCGACGTCCTGACCGGCCCGGCGCAGCTGCTGCGCCATCTCCAGGGCCACGAGCCCACCGAGGGAGTGCCCCGCGATCCGGTACGGACCGTCCGGTTGCTGTTCACGGACGGTCGCCACGTGCCGGCGGGCGATGCGTTCGACCGACCAGTCCGGCAGGGCCCTGTTCTCCAGACCGTTGGCCTGCAGCCCCAGCACGGGGAACCCCGGGGTGAGCCGTTGCGCCAGGGTGCGCAGCGCCAGGGCGGCGCTGCCGGCCCCGGCGACGAGGAACAGCGGTCGTCCCCGCCCCTCGGTGCGCAGCGGCACGAGGGTGGGACGGGTGTTGCGGTTCGTCGAGCGCACCGCGACGGCGAAGGACGCCACCGTGGGGGCCTCGGCGAGCCGGGACGTCCCGATGCCCTGCACGCCCGGGACCCCGAGGGCCTCGATGCGGCTCACGAGGGCCTCGGCGGCCAGGGAGTCCCCGCCGAGTTCGAAGAAGTCGTCGTGCACGGAGAGGTCCTCGAGCTCGAGCACGGCGCAGAACTGCTCGTAGACGATCTCCTCCCAGCTCGAGCGGGGGACCTCGAAGGGGGCGCTGCTGCGCGGCGGTTCGGGCAGCGCGGAGCGGTCGAGCTTGCCGCGCTCGGTGCGCGGCAGCGCGTCGAGGAACACGACGTGCTCGGGGACCATGTGCGAGGGCAGGTTCGCGCGCACGACCGCCCGGACGGCCGAGGCCTGGGGACGGGGTCCGTCGGGCACGACGTAGGCCACGAGCGCGGTGCGCCCCGTGCGCGGGCTGGGCCGGCCGACGACGAGGGCCTCGCGGACGTCCGGCTGCGAGAACAGCAGGGCGTCGATCTCACCGGGTTCGACGAGCAGGCCCCGGATCTTGACGCTGTGGTCGCTGCGCCCGAGCAGGCGCAGGCAGCCGTCGGCGCCCAGGGTGCCCACGTCGCTGGTGCGGAACGTCCGCGACCCGTCGGGGTTGTCGGAGAACACCTCCGCCGTCTTCTCCGGCGCGTTCCAGTACCTGCCCCCCAGCCAGCGGCTGGTGAGGACGACGCGGCCGGTGCCCTCGTCGAGGCGGGTGCCGTCCTCGAGCTCGACCTGCAGGCGCGCGCCGGGCACGGCCCAGCCCACGGGCGTGGCGCCCTCGGGGGCCTCGTCGTCACCGCTGATGGGGTACTCGGTCATCAGCCACGTCTCGGTGGAGCCGTAGCGGTTGCGCACGACGCACTCCGGGCCGACGGCGCGGCGGACGGCGGCCAGCTCGGCGCCGTGGACCGTCTCCCCGGCCATGGTGACCGTCTTCAGCCCGGGCAGCCGGCCCGCGGGCCCCAGGGAGGCGATGACCCCGCGCAGGATCGCCGGGGAGGCGAGCAGGACGTCGGCCCCGACCTCGGCCAGGAAGCTCGCCAGCTCGGTGACGGGCCGGCGGCGGGGGTCGAACAGCTCCAGCCGGGCGCCGGCGAGCAGACCGCCCAGGGTGGGCGTCACCCCCGCGCTGAAGGCCATGGGCAGCAGGTGGGCCACGACGCTGCCGGCGGGGTAGGCGCCGGTGCCCTCGGAGCTGACCCACGTGTCGTGCAAGATCGAGCGGTGGTCGCAGGCCACGCCCTTGGGCGCACCGGTCGACCCCGAGGTGTAGACGATGACGGCGACGTCGTCGGGTGCGGCGGGGGTGGCCAGCAGCGCCGCGGCGGCCTCGACGTGGTCGGGCCGGTCGCGCTGCGGGTCGCGGTCGGGGTCGACGACGGTCGCGGCGACCTCGGCGGCCGTGGCGCGGCGGGCGGCGTCGGAGACGACGAGCGAGGCGCCCGCCGCCTCGACGTAGTGCCGCAGCCGGACCGCCGGGGTGGTCGGGTCCAGGACGACGGCGGGGTGGCCGGCGGCGATGACGCCGACGAGGGCCGCGACGGCACCCGCGTCGTGGCCGCGCAGGACCGCGACGGGGACCGACTGGGGCTCGCGGCCGGTGCCGGCGTGGTGGGCGACGACGGCGTCGCGCACCAGCGCGGCGCGGCGCAGGAGGTCGGCTCCGGTCAGCCGGCTCCCGGGGTCGGCGACCAGGACCTCCTCGGCGAGCGCGAGCGCCACGTCCACGATGCGCGGGAGCAGCTGTCCCTGTGCGTGTTCCTCGGAGAACGTCGTGAACCCGTCGCCCACGAAACTCGTTCCTGCGGTGTCCCCCACGGGTGAGCCCCCTCCCCCGACCGGAAGCTGTCCGGTCACGTGGGCCCGACGATAGCCCGTTCGGAGTCCCCCGAACGGCTCAAGCGGGGATCTGGGGTGCGAAGGCTCCGACCGGAGGACACTTCGTCACGGAACGTTTCTGCTGGCCCACTCAGTGGAATCGAATACGGCCGAAACCCTTACGCTGCGGCAGGTTTCAGGCGGCGTCACCGCGGGCCACGAGTTCCCGGGCCAGTTGCCGGTAGGCCTCGGCGCCCGGGTGGTTGCCGGCGTACGAGGTGATGGGTTCGGCCGCCACCGTCGCGTCGGGGAACTTCACGGTGCGCCCGATGACGGTGTGGAAGACGTCGTCGCCGAAGGCGTCCACGACCCGCGTCACGACCTCCCGGCTGTGCAGCGTCCGGCCGTCGTACATCGTCGCGAGGATGCCGTCGATCTCCAGCGCCGGGTTCAGCCGCTCCTGCACCTTCTCGATCGTCTCGACCAGCAGCGCCACGCCGCGCAGGGCGAAGAACTCGCACTCCAGCGGGATGAGCACGCCGTGCGAGGCCGTCAGCGCGTTGACCGTCAGCAGCCCCAGGGAGGGCTGGCAGTCGATGAGGACGACGTCGTAGTCGGCCAGCGCCGGGCGCAGGGCACGGGCCAGCACGGACTCGCGGGCGACCTCGCCGACGAGCTGCACCTCGGCCGCCGACAGGTCGATGTTGGCCGGCAGCAGGTCCAGACCCTCCACGGAGGTCTCGCGGATGACCTCGCGCACGTCCGTCCCGCGCTCCATGAGGAGCTGGTAGACGGTCTTGTCGAGCTCGTGGGGGTTGATGCCCAGCCCCGCCGACAGCGCCCCCTGCGGGTCGAAGTCGACGAGCAGGACGCGGCGGCCGTACTCGGCCAGCGCAGCGCCCAGGTTGATGGTCGTCGTCGTCTTGCCGACGCCACCCTTCTGGTTGCACATCGAGATCACCCGGGCCGGGCCGTGGTGGTCCAGGGGCGCGGGCACGGGGAAGGTCGGCACGGGCCGCCCCGTCGGGCCGTTCTGCGGACCGAGCTCGATCTCGGCCTGGACCGCGCGGGGCTCGGCGGACGTCGCGACGTGGTGGGGCACCTCTGCGGGTGCCTCGGCGGGTGCTCCCGCCGGCGCCTCGCCGGGCGCGGTGACCGGTGCCGCGTCCGGCGCGGGAGCCGATCCGTCGGCGGGTCCCTGCGAGGCTCCTTGCGCGACCGACGGAGCGGCGGGCCGCGAGACCGGGGGCTGCTGCGCCTGGGCCCCCTGCCCACCGACGCGCAGGGCGTCGACGGCGGGGCCGAAGGCCGAGGGCCTGGCGGTGGCGGGCGGGAACTCGCTGGTCACGGGAGGTGGCACTTCCTCGGGCGGTCGTCGGGGCGGGTCGGGTCTGCGGTGACCTTAGTCCGCTCGAACGGGTGGTGGTGTCGACGGGTCGTGAGGGACCGTGAGCGGATCGTCCGTGGACGTCGCCCGCGGGTGGGACTGCGCGTGCGCCTCGCGCAGGTGCTCGGCGGTCACCAGCGTGTAGACCTGCGTCGTGGCCACCGAGGCGTGGCCCAGCAGTTCCTGCACGACCCGCACGTCGGCGCCTCCGCGCAGCAGGTGCGTGGCGAAGGAGTGGCGCAGGGTGTGCGGGGAGACGGCCCGGGTGATCCCGGCCCGCCGCGCGGCCGACTGCAGGACGGCCCAGGCGCTCTGCCGCGACAGCCGCCCCCCGCGCGTGTTGACGAACAGCGCCGGGGTGCCGCGGCCGCCACCGACCAGCTGGGGACGCGAGCGCACGACGTACTGGTCCAGCGCCGCCTGCGCCAGTCGCCCGACCGGGACGATCCGTTCCTTGGCCCCCTTGCCCCGCAGCCGGATCACCCCCGTCTCCCCCAGGACGTCGGGCGAGACGTCGTCCAGGTCGAGGCCCACGGCCTCGCTGATGCGGGCGCCGCAGCCGTACAGCAGCTCCAGCAGGGCCGCGTCGCGCAGCGGGACCGCGGCCAGCTCGCCGTCCCCGCCGAGCCCGGCCACCTCCAGCAGCCGGGTGACCTCGTCGATCGACAACGCCGTCGGCAGCCGGCGCGGCGGAGTCGGCGGGCGCACGAGCACGGCCGGGTCGTCGGTGCTGCGACCCTCGGCGTGCAGGAACCGGTGCCAGCCGCGCACGGCCGAGGCCGTCCGCGCCGCGGAGCTCGCCGTCAGGGGCGTCCCGCCGTCCTCCCCGGAGCGCAGCGCGACGACGAAGGCCGCGACGACCGGCTCGTCCACGTCGGAGGGGTCGGTGAGCCCGCGCCCGGCGAGGAAGCGGACGTAGCGGGCCAGGTCGCGGCGGTAGGCGCCCAGGGTGTTGGCCGACAGGCCCCGCTCGACCTCCAGGTGCCCCAGGTAGTCCCGCACCGCCGTGGCCAGCGCCGGCGGGTCCTCTCCCGCGGGGACGCCCCGGGGGACGTCCGGGGGCGTGGCGAGCTGCTGGACGGACACCCCGACGACCCTAGTGGGCGCGGTGCCACCGGGACCGTCCCCCACGCGGGACGGGGGCCCGCGGCAGGGACCGACGTCCCGGTCGAGGCCTTCGCCCACCGGGTCGGGGAGATCACCGTGCGGGCGTCCAGAACGTCACCGACCGGGGTCGGACGCCGTGTCGGCGACGACGGGCTCATCGTCACGAAGACCGCCCCCGCGGGGTCGTCGCGCGAAGCCTCGGCCCGCGTCGAGGAGGCGGTCCAGCTCATCGAGGAGGTCGCCGCCCAGACCGGGCTGCTGTCCCTGAACGCCACCACCGAGGCCGAGCGCGTCGGTGAGGCCGGTCGCGGGTCCGCGGTCGTGGCCGGGGAGGTCGAGCGGCTGGCCGAGCAGACCGAGGAGGCCGTCGACGTCGTCGAGGGCGTCGCCCGGCGCACCGAGGGCGTGGACGCCGAGGTGGGTGCCGTCACCGGAGCCGTGTCCGGCGGGCCCGGGACCACCGGACCGTCGGAGGTCGCCGGCCTCCTGCAGCAGCAGGTGACCGGTCTCGTCGCGACGGTCCGGGGGGTCCTGCCCCTCAGTCCGAGGGCTTGATCAGCCCGGTCGGCCACGGGGTGCCGGCCGGGCGCAGGTCCTGCAGACCCCGCGCCGTCGCGGCCTGCAGGGCCAGCACCCCGATGACGCTGCCGGGGTTGGCCAGCCGCCCCTGCAGGACGGCCTGGACGGCCTGCGCCAGGGGCACGCGCACCGGGACGAGGTCCTTCTCCTCGTCCTCGCGCACGTGCCGGTCGGCCTCGGGGACCGCCGACAGCCCCCGCGCCAGGTAGACGCGGTTCGCCTCGCTGGACCCGCCCGGGGAGTTGAACCAGTCGACCAGCACCGCCCACGACGAGGCCACGAGGTCGGCCTCCTCGGCCAGTTCGCGCTGAGCGGCCAGCAGGGGTTCCTCACCCGCGACGTCGAGCAACCCCGCGGGCAGTTCCCACAGCTCCCGGCGCACGGGGTGCCGGTACTGCCGGACGAACAGGACGTTCTCGTCCTCGTCGAGCGCGAGGATCGTCACCGCCCCCGGGTGGCGCTGGACGTCGCGCACGACGGTGTCGTCACCCCCGGGCAGTTCCACCTCCTCGCGCACGACGTCCCAGATCCGCCCGGCGAAGACGACCTCGGAACCGACGAGGCGGCGCTGCGCGGGCGCGTCCGCGAGGTCCGCACCGTCGACGACGGGCACGCCCAGTTCGGCGGGGAAGCTCACGCGTTCGACTCCGTCAGTTCCCCGACCGCCTCGACGGTGGGTTCGGGGTCGACGTCGATGAGCTGGCCCTCGCGCTGGCGGCGCAGGGCCGCGGCGACCAGACCGGAGAACAGCGGGTGCGAGCGCGTCGGACGCGACTTGAACTCCGGGTGCGCCTGCGTGCCCACGTAGTACGGGTGCACCTCGGCGGGCAGTTCGACGAACTCCACGAGCTCGCGGTCCGGGGAGGTGCCGGAGAACACGAGCCCCTTGGCCGTCAGCTTGTCGCGGTAGGAGTTGTTGACCTCGTAGCGGTGCCGGTGCCGTTCGGAGATCAGCTCGCTGCCGTACGTCGCAGCCACCACGGACCCGCTCTGCAGGACCGCGTCGTAGGAACCGAGCCGCATGGTGCCGCCCATGTCCCCCTCGCCGGAGACGATCTCGCGCTGCTCGGCCATCGTGGCGATGACGGGGTGCTTGGCCGCCGGGTCGAACTCGGTGGAACTGGCGTCCTTGAGGCCGGCGACGTTGCGCGCGTACTCGATCACCATGCACTGCAGGCCCAGGCACAGGCCCAGGGTCGGGACGCCGTTCTCGCGCGACCACTTCAGCGCACCGAGCTTGCCCTCGATGCCGCGGACCCCGAAACCACCCGGGACGCAGACCGCGTCGACCCCGTGCAACTGCTTGTGCGCACCCTCGGGGGTGGCGCACTCGTCGGAGGGGACCCAGCGGATGTCGACCTTGGCGTCCTCGGCGAAACCCCCGGCGCGCAGCGCCTCGGTGACCGACAGGTACGCGTCGGGCAGGTCGATGTACTTGCCCACCAGGGCGATCTCGACGCGACGGCGCGGGTTGTGGACCCGGCGCAGCAGGTCGTCCCACGTGGACCAGTCGACGTCGCGGAAGCTCAGGTTGAGCTTGCGGACCAGGTAGGCGTCCAGGCCCTCGCGGTGGATGACCTTGGGGATGTCGTAGATCGAGGGCGCGTCGACGCAGGCGATGACCGCCTCGTCGTCCACGTCGCACATCGAGGCGATCTTGCGCTTGACGCTCTCGGGGATCTCACGGTCCGAACGGCACACGACGGCGTCGGGCTGGATGCCGATGCTGCGCAGCGCGGCGACGGAGTGCTGGGTGGGTTTCGTCTTCAGCTCCCCGCTGGGCCCGATGTAGGGCACGAGGGAGACGTGGACGAAGAACACGTTGTCGCGCCCGAGGCGCTGGCGGACCTGGCGCGCGGCCTCCAGGAACGGCAGGGACTCGATGTCGCCGACGGTGCCGCCGACCTCGGTGATGATGACGTCGATGTCCTCGCGGGCCTGGGCCCGCATGCGGTCGACGATCTCGTTGGTGATGTGCGGGATGACCTGGACGGTGTCACCGAGGTACTCACCGCGGCGCTCCTTGGCGATGACCGCGGAGTAGACCTGACCGGTCGTCACGTTCGCGGAGGCGTCGAAGCGCACGTCGAGGAAACGTTCGTAGTGGCCGATGTCGAGGTCCGTCTCGGCACCGTCGTCGGTCACGAAGACCTCGCCGTGCTGGAACGGGTTCATCGTGCCGGGGTCGACGTTGAGGTAGGGGTCAAGCTTCTGCATGGCCACGCGCAGACCACGGGCTCGCAGGAGGCGACCGAGGCTGGAGGCCGTCAACCCCTTCCCGAGGGAGCTGGCCACCCCCCCGGTCACGAAGACGTGCTGGGTGGGGGACTCGGGAGTGCTGCGGTTCGCCACGGAGTTCGATCGTACCCGACACCGGCCGCGGTCGCGGTCGCTCAGCCCCGGGCCGCCGCGTGCACCCGGCGGACCTGCTCGAGCAGGTCGTCCTCGGTCGGCAGCTGCGCCGCCCGCTGCCGGGACCGCTCGGCCCGCACGCCCCGCTCCACGGGGTCGGCGACCAGGCGCGCCAGGGCCTCGGCGAGCGCCGTCGCGTCCCCCACGGGAACCAGCAGCGCGGCGTCGCCGGTGACCTCGCGGGTCCCCCCGGCGTCGGTGGCCACCAGCGGCACCCCGGCGCGCAGGGCCTCCTGGACGAAGACGGGCTGGCCCTCCCAGACGCTGGCGCTGAGCGCGACGTCGGTCGCGGCGAGCAGGTCGGCGACGTCGTCGCGGCGCCCGAGGAGCTGCACGGGCAGGTCACCGGCGCGCACGCGCGCGGCGAGCTCGTCGTGCAGCGGGCCGTCGCCGGCGACCGCGACGCGCACACCGGAGCGACCGGCCGCCTCCAGCAAGGTACCCAGGCCCTTCTGCGGGGCCAGCCGGGCGACGGCCAGGGCGACCGGCCCCTCCCCCAGGACGGCGCGTCCACGGGCCGCGTCGCCGGGGGCCAGGGCGGGCGCGGGGACCAGGGCGCGGTCGACGACCCCGGCGCCCAGCCGGTGCGCCTGCGCCACGAGGTCGCCGCTGACGCCGAGGACGACGTCGGCGCGCCGGCACACCCGGGCCAGCACCGCCAGGCCGAGCCGGGCCCGGGCTCCCCGTCCCAGGACGGCGTTGTGCAGGGTCACCACGAGCGGCGTGCGCCGCGGCAGGGCCAGGGCGGCGACGAACCCGGCCCGGACGCCGTGGGCGTGCACGAGGACCCCGGGGACGGCGGCCGCGGCGCGGCGCAGGGCGCGCGCCGCGCCGAGGTCGCGGACGGGGTCGACCGTCGGCCCGATCTCCACGGGGGTGGCGGGGACTCCGAAGGCGAAGCGCCGCAGCGTGTCCGCGGGCGCGGCGACGCGGACGTCGACCCCCTCGGCCCGCAGGCGGCGGCACAGGGCCGCGACGTGCCGACCGACCCCTCCGGCGCTGCTGCCCAGCACGAACAGGACGGGTCCCGTGGCGGCCACGGCTCCTCCGGGGGTCATCGGCGGACGACCCGCCGGGCGTTGCCGACCAGCGTGCGCAGGTCGGCGGGGGCGGCGGCGCGGGCCACGGCGAACCACGCCCCGGACGCCAGGGCCGCCACGAGCAGCCCCTCGCCGACGGCAGGGGCCACGTGCGTCGTGCGCACCCACGAGGTCAGGAGCACCCCCGCACCCCCCGCGACCAGGGCCGCGAGGACCGCAGCGGCGAGCACGGGCCCCGCACCGGCCGTCGCCCCCGGGACCGCGCGGTGGACCGCCCGCAGCAGGAGGGCACCGGCCACGCTCAGCCCCAGGGTGTGCGCCACGGCGACGGCGCTGACGGTGCGGTCGGCCGGGACCAGCAGCGGCAGCACGACGACCCCCACCAGCACCACGCCCCACCCGGCGACGGTGCCGACGGCGGCGCTGCGGCCCGCACCGACGGTGTACAGCGCCCGGGTGAGCAGCGCGACGAGTCCGTACCCCAGCAGCGCGGGGGCGAACAGGACCAGCGCCAGGGACAGGTCGCCCGTCTGCCCCGACCCGGCCCGGCCGGCGACGAACACGACGGAGACGGGCGCGGCGACGGCGGCCAGGACGGCCGCGCCGAGGGAGCTGACGAGCAGGACGGTGCGCACCGACGGGGCGAGGATCGCGGCCAGCTCGGCGCGCCCGGCGTCGGCGGCCCGGGCCAGCCGGGGGAAGACGGCGGTGGCGACGGGGACGGCCAGGACGGCGTAGGGCAGGAGGAACAACGCCCACGCGTAGCTCCAGCGGTTCACCGCCCCGGGGGTCCCGTTGGCGGCCACCGTGATCGCGACCGTCACGACCTGCTGCGCTACGAGGACCGCGAGCCCCGACAGGGCCAGCGAGCGCAGCCGCGGTCCGTCCCCCGCCGCCGGGCGCAGGGCCGGTCGCCACCGGACCGGACCCCGCAGTGCGGGGGCGTGGGTGGCGGCCAGCGCGACGACGCCCAGGGTCGTCCCCCCCGCCAGGACGGCGATCCCGGCGGCCGGGACGTCGGCCAGACCGCGCTTGACGACGGCCGCGGGCACGAGCGCGCCCACGACGAGGTAGCTGACCCCCACGACGAGGCTCGAGACCAGCGGGGCCGCCGCGGGGGCGGTGAACCGCTGCTGGGCCTGCAGGACCCCGGCGAAGACGACCGCCACCGCGTACAGCGGGATCTGCGGCAGGAAGACCCACAGCATGACGGTCCCGGTGCCCAGCAGGGAGTCCCCGCACTGCCGCACGGCTCCCTCGCGCAGCAGCAGTGCCATGACGGGCCGGGCCAGCAGCGCGGTCAGCGCGCCCACCACGACGAGGGCCAGCACGCTCCAGGTCAGCGCGGCGGACGCCGTCCGCGAGGCCGCCGCCCGCTCCCGCGGGTCGTCCGAGACCAACCGGGAGGACAGCAGCGGGACGAGGACCCCGGCCAGCGCCCCACCCGCGACGACCTCGAAGAGGACGTTGGGGACCTGGTTGGCCGTCGTGTACGCCGTGCCCAGGCAGGTGTCGCCGACGGTCTGGCTGAAGGCCAGGACGCGGCCGAACCCGGCGAGGCGGGCGAGGACCGTGAGGAGCGCGACGGAGGCCGCCGCGGCGGCGACCGAGCGCGCGCGTGGGCTCACGGCCGGCCGAGGCGGTCGAGCTCGCGCAGCAGCGGCTGCGCCTCGATGACCCGGCTGAAGCTCACCTTCTCCGAGGCCAGGGTCAGGCCCACGACGACGCCCAGGGCGACGGCCCGGCCTTGACGCCGCCAGCGCGCCAGGGCCGCCACGCCGAGGACGGCGCCGAGGGCGTTGGCCCCGGTGTCGCCGAGCATGCTGCGCCCGGCGAGGTCGTCGGGCAGGACGACCGAGCAGGCGCCGACGACGGCGCCGGCCAGCGGCCGCGCCGGGCGGGCGCCCGGGCCGGTCGTCAGGCAGGCGGCGGCGACGGCGGCGACCTTGGCGGCCCGGCCCGGACGCAGGTCGAAGAGGTTCAGCAGGTTCGCGCAGCCGGCGACGAGCGCCCCGCCGAGCAGCGTGTCCAGAGCGGCGGCCGGTGTCCGGGGCCGTTCGACGACAGCGGCGGCCGCCAGCCCCGTCGCGCCGATGCCCAGCACCTTCCAGGCCCCGGTCGTCAGCCGGCCCCGGCGGGCCGCGGCCAGATGCCCCTTCAGGCCCCGCGCCCCCGCGTCGCGTTCACCGCGACGCTCGGTGAGGTCGTCCAGCGCCCCGAAGCCCGCCGCTCCCGTCGCCGCCAGCGCCGCCGCGCCCGCCCAGCGAGGACCGGCGGTGAGCGCTCCAGCCGTCACGGCCGCCGTCGCCACCGGTCCTTCGAGCAGCGTGACCGGCCGCCCCGCGTGGTTCGTCCGTTCCCAGCGTCCCGGCCCACCCGGCGGGTGCTCCCGCAGGACGTCGCCCGCGCGCACCCCGGCGCCGCGGGCGGCGGCGACGGCCAGCGCCGTCCGGAGCAGGGTCACGGCGCGGCCGCCGGCAGCGGCGGGTTCACGGCCGTCGCGGAGTCCGCGGTGCCGTACTGGCCCGCGGCCCCGGACAGCTGCTGACGCAGGGCGAGCACCGCGTTGACGCGCCCCATCGAGGAGTCGAGGTCGTCCACGCTGCTCACGTCCTGGCTCAGGTCCTTGTCGGCGCGCACGTCGGCGACGACGCCCCCGTCGGCGGCGGACTCGGGCGGGCCGGCCACGACCGTGCCGGCGCCGGCGGCGTCGAGCTCGCGGGCCAGGGCCGTCCACGCGTCGCTCGCTGCGCTGCGCTGCGCGTCCGTCGTGTCGGTGTCGGGGATCCCGCCGACCACGAGTGCGAGGGTGCCGCGCGGCACGGCGGGGTCCACGCCATCCTGGACGTCGACGAGCCCGGCGTCGGACAGGGTCTTCAGGACGGTCTGGGCGCCCTCGTCCGGGGCCCCGGACTGGACCAGTTCCATCGTCACCACGGCGCGGGCGAGTTCGGCGGCCAGCACGTCCGGCGTCCCGGCGTCGGCCGCCGGCGGGGTCGTCAGCTGGGCCGTCAAGGCGTTCGCGGCCTTCTGCCGGTCGGCGGTGGCGGCGTCGGTGGTGTCGATCCACTTGTCCTGCACCGTGACCTGGACCGAGACCTGCGCACCGGCGGCCTGCAGGACCGCGATGGTGGCGTCGACCTGGCTGGAGTCGGCGCCCGGGAGTTCGACGACGGCCACGCTGCGGCCACCGAGCTGGCGGGCCACCAGCGCCGGTCCGACCGCCTCGGCCCAGGCGTCCTGCTGGTCGACGCTCGTGCGCGCCGCGTCGCGTTCGGTCCGCAACTGGTTCTTCTCCGTCGTGAGCTGCCTGACCTGGTCGGTGATCCCGGTCGAGATGCCCTCGTTGAGCGGTCCGGCCCCCAGGACGATGCCGACGGCGAGCGCGAGGAACACCGACACCAGGGAGACCACGTGGTACCGGAAGTCGATCACTGCGCATCCTGTCGGTCGAGAACGTGGCGGGCGGGGGGCTGCGGCGCGCGCATCAGGGCCCCTCGCCGGGCAGCAGCCCGAGCAGCCAGGCCCACGCGTCCTCCAGCCGCGCCCCGGTGACGGCGAGGATGGCCTGGCCGGTGGGCGTGACGAGCAGCGCGGCCACCAGCGCCAGGACGCCGGCGAGGACGAGCACGAGCACCTGCGCGTCGGAGACCCGGGACCGGTACAGCCGGGAGACGCCCTTGGCGTCGACGAGCTTGCCGCCCACCCGCAACCGGGTCAGGAACGTGCTGGCCATCCCGGCCCGGCCCTTGTCGAGGAACTCCACGAGCGTGACGTGCGTCCCGACCGCGGCGATGAGGGTGGCGCCCTTGTCGTCGGCGAGCAGCATCGCGACGTCCTCGCTGGTGCCCGTGGCGGGGAAGACGACGGCGTCGATGCCCAGGGAGCGGACCCGCTCCAGGCCGGGGGCGCGCCCGTCGCGGTAGGCGTGGACCACGACCTCGGCGCCGCTGCGCAACGCCGCGTCGGACACGGAGTCCATGTCCCCGACGATCAGCTGCGGCTTGTACCCGGCCTCGAGGATCGCGTCCGCGCCCCCGTCGACGCCGATGAGCACGGGCTTGTACTCGCGGATGTAGGGCCGCAGGGTGCCGAGGTCCTCCTTGTAGTGGTACCCGCGCACCACGATGAGGACGTGCCGGCCGTCGAGGTCGGTGCGGATGTCGGGGACGCCGACGCCGTCGAGCAGGAGCTCGCGCTCGCGCCGCAGGTACTCCATGGTGTTGGCCGCGAACGCCTCCAGCTGCAGGGACAGCCCGGCGCGCGCGACCTCCATGTCGGCGGCGACCACCTCGGCGCTCAGGCGCCGTCCCCGGGCCACGACCTGACCGTCGACGCGCAGCACGTCGTCCTCCAGCACCCCCGCCGCACCCTCGGCGAGCTGCGCCAGGACGTCCTCCCCGACGTCGTCCAGCACCGGGACCCCGGCCTCGACGAGGATGCCGGGGCCGAGGTTGGGGTAGCGGCCCGACGTGCTGCGCGCGGCGTTGACGACGGCGGCCGGCGCGCAGGCGACGAGGGCCTCGGCCGAGACGCGGTCGAGGTCGAGGTGGTCGATCACCGCGATGTCGCCGGGTTTGAGGCGTTTGGTCAACCGCTTCGTGCGGCGGTCCACCCGGACCGTGCCACCGACGCTGTCGGTCGCCGCCGCGGTCCCCGGGGACGTACCCGTCCCGGCGTCACCGCGCCCCCACCGACGCCTGCTCACCCTCAGAACTCCCTCACCCCTGCGACGACCGGCCCCCGGTCGTGCCCGAGGCGGACGCCGATCGTCCCACGCGACGGGTGCCCGTCCGCGCCCCCCGCGCCGCACGGGGCGTGGAGGGCTTGGCAGCGGGCTCGTCCTGCACGGCTTCTGCACGTGAGGACCGCAGCAGCTCCTCGGCGTGGGCCCGCTCGGTGCCGGACCCGCGCCCGGAGAGCATGCGGGCGAGCTCGCTGACGCGCCCCTCGTCGTCCAGGCGCAGGACCCCGGACTCGGTGACGCTGCCGTCGTCGGTCTTGACCACGGTCAGGTGCGTGTCGGCGAAGGCGGCGACCTGGGCCAGGTGCGTCACGACGACGACCTGGGTGCTGCGCGCCAGCCGGGCCAGCCGGCGCCCGATCTCGACGGCGGCCCGCCCACCGACGCCGGCGTCGACCTCGTCGAACACCATGGTCGGCACGGGGTCGGCGCCCGCGAGGACGACCTCGAGGGCCAGCATGACGCGCGACAGCTCCCCGCCGGAGGCCCCGCGGGACAACGGCCGCGGGGCCGCCCCTGAGTGCGCGGCCAGCAGGAGCTCGACGCTGTCGCCGCCCCACGGACCGAGGTCGTCGCCCGCGTGGACCGCGACCTCGAGGCGGGCACTGGGCATGGCCAGCGCCGCCAGTTCGGTGGCGACGCGCCCCTCGAGGTCCTTCGCGGCGGCCCGGCGGGCCGCGGTGAGCCGGGCTGCGAGCGCCCGCAGGTCCCGCTCGAGCTCGTCGCGCTCCTTCGCCAGGGCCTCGAGCCGGCCGTCGTCGTCGAGGTCGAGCAGCCGCTCGGCCGCCTCCTGGGCCCAGGCCAGCACCCCGGCGACCCCGTCGGCGGGGTCGACGGCGTGCCGGCGCACGAGCGAGCTCAGCTGGGCCCGGCGCTCCTCGACGACCTGCAACCGGATCGGGTCGGCCTCCAGGGACTGCGCGTAGGCCGCGATCTCGGTCGACAGGTCGGCCAGCAGGTAGGCGACCTCGCCGGCGCGGACGGCCAGGGCGGCCAGCGTCCGGTCGTGGTCGCCGGCCTGGGCCAGCGCCCGGCGGGCGGCATCGACCCGGGTGTCGGCTCCCCCGTCCCCCAGCCCCTCGTCACCGGCCCCCGTCAGGGCTTCGTGCGCCGTGGCCGCCGCGGCGCGCAGGACCTCGACGTGGGCCAGCCGCAACGACTCCTCCCGCAAGGCGGTGTCCTCGTCGGGTTGCGGGTCCACGCGTTCGACCTCGTCGAGCCCCAACCGCAGCAGGTCGGCCTCGCGGGCGCGTTCGGCGGAGTGCCCGGCCACGTGGTCGTGCTCGGCGCTCACCGACCGCCACCGCGCGTGCAGCGCCTGGTAGGCCGTCAGGTCGCCGGTCACGACCGACCCGGCGAAGGCGTCCAGGACGCGCAACTGCTGCACGCCCGAGCGCAGCCGCAGCTGGTCGGTCTGGCCGTGGACGGCCAGGAGGTGCTCGGAGAGCTCGGCGAGCACCCCGACGGGGGCGCTGCGGCCGCCGACGTGCGCACGGCTGCGCCCGTTCGCCGACAGGGTGCGCGCCAGCAGCAGCGCGCCGTCGTCCAGGTCGCCGCCGGCTTCTCGGGCGCGAGCCGCCACCGGCCCGTCCTCGGGCACCACCAGACGTCCCTCGACCACGGCCGACTCGTCACCGGCCCGCACGGCACCGGCGTCGGCCCGCTCGCCCATGAGCAGGTTCAGGCCGGTGACGACCATCGTCTTGCCCGCCCCGGTCTCACCGGTGATGACCGTCAGCCCCGGGCCCAGCGGCAACCGGGCGTCCCGGATGACCCCCAGGGACCGGATGTGCATCTCCTCGATCACGCGCGTCCTCCGTCGCTCGACCCGGGACCGGGGCGCGGCCCCCGCCACCCGGCGACCGGCAGGCCGAACTTCGCGACGAGGCGATCGGTGAAGATGCCGGTGCTCAGGCGGGCCAGCTTGACGGTCTGCGCCGAGCGCCTGACCTCGACGCGCGCGCCGGCGGGCGCGGCGAAGGTGCGCCGGCCGTCGCACCACAGGACACCGCCGTCGCTCATCCCGGGCAGGACCTCGACCCCCACCACGGAGGTCGGGGCGATGACCAGCGGCCGGGCGAAGAGGGCGTGGGCGCTGATGGGCACCACGAGGAGCGCCTCGACCTCGGGCCAGACGACGGGTCCCCCCGCCGAGAACGCGTAGGCCGTCGAGCCGGTGGGGGTGGCGGCGATGACGCCGTCGGCGCCGAAGGAGCTCAGCGGCCGGCCGTCGACGTCGACGACGAGTTCCAGCATGCGCTCGCGGTTCGCCTTCTCCACGGAGACCTCGTTGACCGCCCACGACGACGCGATCACCTCGCCGTCCGCGACGACCTGGACGTCGAGGGTCATGCGCTCCTCGACGCGGTAGTCCCCCGCGGCGACGCGGGCGACCGTGCCGACGATCTCCTCGCGCTCGGCCTCGGCGAGGAACCCGACGTGCCCGAGGTTCACCCCGAGCAGAGGGGTGTCGGTGCCGCGCACCAGCTCCGCGGCCCGCAGGATCGTGCCGTCGCCCCCGAGCACGATGACCATCTCCGCCCCGTCGAGGGCACCCTCCAGGTCGCACTGGACGACGAGGGCGCGGTCCTGGTCCTCGAGCGCGGCCGCCTCCTCGCTCGTCATGACGGTGCGGATGCCCGCTTCGTGGAAGCGGTGCACGACCTTGGTCAGGGCGTTCAGGGCCTCGGGGCGACCGGTGTGCGCGAGGACGAGGACGCTGCGCACCGGGTCGGTCCCGTCGCAGGCGTGGGGGCCGCCGCTCACGACAGCCCCGCCTGGGGGCCGTCGGCGATGGCGCGGGACAGGTCGTCCTCCGCCAGGGGCGCGGCACCTGCGCTCAGGTGCAGGAAGTACTCGACGTTGCCGCTGGGTCCCGGCAGCGGACTGGCCGCCACGCCCCTCACCCCCAGCCCCAGCGCCGCCGCGGCGTCGGCGACCGTGCGGACCGCCGCGGCCCGCAGGTCGGCGCTGCGCACGACGCCGCCGGCGCCCAGGGCCTCGCGGCCCACCTCGAACTGGGGCTTGACCATGAGGACGTGCTCGGCGTCCGGGGCCACGCACCGCACGAGGGCCGGCAGCACGAGCGTCAGGGAGATGAACGACAGGTCCGCCACCACGAGGGAGGGAGCCGGGGCGACCTGCGCGGGCTCCAGGGTGCGCACGTTCGTGCGCTCCAGGACGCTCACCCGCTCGTCGGTGCGCAACGACCAGGCGATCTGGCCGTACCCGACGTCGACCGCGACGACGTGACCCGCGCCGCGGCGCAGCAGGACGTCGGTGAAACCGCCGGTGCTGGCCCCGGCGTCCAGGCACCGGCGGCCGGTGACGTCGACCGAGAAGGCGTCGAGCGCTCCGAGGAGCTTGTGCGCGCCGCGCGAGACGTACTCGTCCTTCTCGTCCGTCTCCTCCACCACGATGGCGGCCGCCAGGTCGACCTGGGTCGCGGGCTTGGCGGCGGTCGACCCGCCGACGCGCACCCGTCCCGCGCTCACCAGTTCGGACGCGTGCTCGCGAGAGCGCGCGAGACCACGACGCACGAGCTCGGCGTCGAGGCGCAGTCTGCGTGCGGCCACCTCAGTCCTCCGCACCGGCCAGTCGCTCACGCAGGGCGCGGTCGACGGCGGAGTAGACCTCGACGTGGTCGTGGACGCCGACCGCGTCCAGTCCGTCGAGACGGGCCAGGACCGCGTCCAGCGCCCGGTCCTGCTCGGAAGTGGCCTGCGGGTCCACCGCGGATCGGCTCGGACCGCTCGGCAGGCGCTGGTCCTGGGCGTTGCTCACGGGCGTCACGCTACAAGCCGTGGCCGACACGGCTCGTCGGGTCGTCCACAACCCGCGTGTCCACCTCTCACCCGGGCGGGTGGACGGTCCGCTCGACGAGGTCGGCCGCCGCCGTCAGCTGCTCGCCGCTCACGGACCGCCCGTTGTCGGCTCGGCTCCACACCGCGACCGCGGCGGCCCGCAGCACGTCCAGGCCGTCCTGCCCCGCCTCGGCGGTGAGCAGCTCGAGTCCGCCGTCCCCGACGCGGACCTGCGCCCGGCGGCAGCGGGCGACGACGCTCACGCCGTCGGGCGCCGTCTCCACGCCCGGGTGCTCGTCGGCGAGCGAGCGCAGGTCGTGCCCCACGTGGTCGGGCCGTTCGTGCGCACCGGCGGCGAACAGCTCCCGCACCCCGGTCACGCCCGTGAGCACCAGGAGCCCGGTGAGCCCCGCCGTCCGAGCCCCCTGCAGGTCGGTGTCGAGCCGGTCGCCGACGACCAGGGCGCTCCGCGCGGCGAGGCGCTGCACGGCGGCGTCGAACAGCGCCCTCTCCGGTTTCCCGCAGACGACGTCGGGACCGCGCCCCGCCGCACGGGCGACCAGGTCGACGAGCAGCCCGTTGCCCGGAGCCGGTCCCCCGGGCGTGGGCACGGTCGCGTCCAGGTTGGTGGCGATCCACGGGAGCCCGGCGCGGACGGCGTGCGTGGCCTCGGCGAGGTCGCGCCACGCCAGGTCCGGGGAGAAGCCCTGCACGACGGCGACGGCCTCGCGCCGGTCGTCGGTGGGCCGCAGCCCGACGGCCTCCAGCGCCACCCGCAGACCGGTCGTCCCGACCAGCAGGACCGGCGAACCGGAGGGGAACCGCGAAGCCAGGTGGTCCGCGGCGGCCTGGGCCGAGTTCACGACGTCCTCGTCGCGGGCGGGCACGTCGAGCTCGCGCAGGTGCTCCGCGACCTGCTCGGGCGGGCGCGAGGCGTTGTTGGTGATGAACCCGAGGCGGCGACCGGCCGCCACCGCCGCCTGCAGCGCCGACGGCGCGTGGGGGACGGCGTCGGGTCCGATGTAGACCACCCCGTCGAGGTCGAGGAGCAGGACGTCGTGCTCGTCCAGCAGTGTTCCCGTCGATGGACGGAGGCTGGCTCCAGCGGTGGTGCTCACGGACTCCCCGGGCTCTGCCGCGCCCGCAGGGTGGCGCGGACCTGTCGCAGACGGTCGGCGTACTCGCGACGGTCCGGGCGCATGGCGTGGGCCATCGCCAGGTGCTCGGCCGCCAGGCCGAACCGTCCGAGGCGGCTGAGGCACAGCCCCAGCCCGAAGTGAGCGTAGTCGTCGGCCGGTCGGGCCACGGCGAGGTCCCCGAACGAGCTCGCCGCCCCCGCGATGTCGCCGGCGTCGTACTGCGCCCGGGCCAGGGCCTCCAGGACGACCGTCGACCCGGGCTCCTCCCGGTGCGCCCGGGACAGCAGCACGACGGCAGCGGCGGCCTCACCGTCGGCCAGCAGGGCCAGACCGCGCCGCCACCACTCGTAGGTGCCGCCGGCGGGACGTCCTGGAGCTGTCTCTGACACGGGGACGACCTCCTGCGCGCGGGCTGCGGTGCGGACGTGTCCCGGCCTCACCGGCGCCCACGACCTCGACCGTAGGATGCGACGGGTGGAGGCTGCACGCACGGGGGCGCGCGTCCTCTCCCTGCCCTCGAGCACCGAGGACCCGGTCGGCACTCCGCTGCTCCGGTCCTTCCCCGGGCTGCGCTACTCCCCGGACGTCGCCGGGCCGTTGTGGCGGTTGCTCGCGCCGCCGCACACCGAACTGGACAAGGCACGTCGGGCCGCTTTCCTCGCGTCCTCGCCGTACGTCGTGACGCACCTGGAGAGGCCGGAGTACAGCGTCGGTCCCGGCGATCCCGACGTCGTGCGCTGGCTGGACGCCGGCGTGCTCGTCCAGGACCCGGCGAGCCTCTACGTCCTGCGGCAGCACGTGGCCGGCCGCGCCCGGCACTACCTGCTGGGCGCGCTCGACGTCAGCCCCGGCGACACGCGAGTGCGCCCGCACGAGGGAGTCTTCGACCAGGCGGTCACCGCCCGGTTGGAGCGCCTGGAGCGCACCGGGGTCGACTCCGAACCGGTGCTGGTCGTCGACTCCACGCCCTGGCCGTTGCCCTGGACACGCCCGGAAGGCCTCGGGGAGCTCGTCACCCGTGCCCTCGACGAGCAGGGTGCACCTCTGGTGGAGGTCTGGCGACTGCGCGACCCCGAGGTGGTCCGCACCCTGGTCCTGGCCTCCGCGAGCCACCGCTTCCTCATCGCCGACGGGCACCACAGGTACGCCGCTGTGCACCGCGCCGCCGTGGAGCGGGGTCGTCCCGCCGAGCTCCTGGTCGCCGTGGTCGACGAGACGGTCGAGCCCGTCGACCTGAGCGCTCTGCACCGCGTGCTCCCGGTCCCCGCGGCAGCGGCCGTCCTCGACCAGGCGGAGCGACGGCGATCCGTGCCCTCGGAACGTGCTGCCGTCGAGGAGGTGCTGCGCGGCTTGGGCGCCGAGCAGGCCCTCGTCCTGCTCCCGGACCGCGCAGCGGTGGTGGAGGGACCGGAGCCGAGCGGACCGACGGTGGGCAGCGGGGCCTGGGTCGATGCACTGCTGCGCAGCGGCGGCGTTGCGGCAGAAGCGGTCAAGTACCAGGCGGACACCGCTCGGGTGTGGGATGCGCTCAGTGATCGAGCAGCGATCCTCCTGCCGCGTCCGACGCTCGGCCGGCTGCAGACCATCGTGCAGTCCGGGCGGATGCTCGGCCGGAAGACGACGTCGTTCCGACCCAAGCCCCTCGCCGGTGCGGTGTTGAGGTTGCGCTGAGCACAGGAAATGATGTCATGCCTGTCGACGAGGACACCAGAACGCAGAAAAGGGGAGATCCCGCTCCCCACGCTCACGCGTGGAGAGGAGACCTCCCCTCAACTTCTCACTCAAGAGTGAGTGGCCGGCGGTGACCTACTCTCCCACCCAGTCTCCCGAGCAGTACCATCGGCGCTGGTGGGCTTAGCTTCCGGGTTCGGAATGAGACCGGGCGTTTCCCCACCGCTATGACCACCGGACCACAAAGGCCAGGATCGAAACACACCACCACACACCCCCCGACAGCATCGGACAAGCATGTGGTGCGGGTTCTCTCCCGAGAACCACACAATGGACGCGAAACACTCTCAGCAGTGTCTAGTTCGTTACGATTGCCTGCACTACTCACACTTCCACCGCTTCACCAAGCAAACCTTGGTGGTGGCTGGTGCGTGGTAGACAAGTGATCGGCTTATTAGTACCGGTCAGCTCCACAGCTCTTTCGTCGCTGCTTCCACACCCGGCCTAT